>JAUIED010000074.1 GCA_030428905.1 Gammaproteobacteria bacterium | reverse complement strand
CCACAGGTTCATCTGATAGGGATAATCCACCGGCAACACCGCCATGCCGCGAGCGCCGTCCACCCGCAGCAGCCAACGCGCGCAGGGCGCATCGCAACGCCAGCCCATGGCCTCGAGCTGCGGATCGATGTCCGCGGTACCGGGCAGATGGGCCAGACCCTGTGCATCCGTGACGTAGGTGCGCGCCGTGTCCGGCACCGGTCCGAGCTGGTCGAGCGCTTCGCGATACAGCGCAACCTGTGCGCCGGCTACCGCTTCACCGCTGGCGAGATCCGTTACCCACACCAGCGAGCGGAAATGGCCGAGCTTCAGATGCACCTGATACGGCGTGATCTGCACCGTGAAACGCCGCTCGTAGTCGGCAAGACCAAGGTCCGGCTCGCTGCCGATCTCGCCGCTGATGATGCCGGAACCATCCACCATGCTGCGCACACCCAGAGGGAGAGATAGGTCTCGTTCGGGCGCCTTTGGCACCGTAACCTCGTGGGTCTGATGACCACGCACACCGCCGGCATCCACCGCCCGGTACCGCGCCGTGATCCGCTCGATATTGCGCGCCTGCACCGGCAGCTCGCTGTCCACACCCGCCTCGAGCACCGCCTGGGTGTGCGGCAACGCCACCACCGGACGCCGCGAACCGGTTTGCAGCGTGGCCTCACCTGGCAGCTCCAGTGATCGACCGAAAGCATCCTCTACCTCAGCGTTCAAGAGGACGCGATAACCCGTGTTCGGCTCAAGCTGGCCATACCAGCGCACCGCATAAAGCTGCCCTTGGGTGTGCGGCATCTGCAGCAACGGCGGCTCGCCTTGCCAACGGGTAGCCTGCAGCGCGGGCTGGGCCTGGAGCGCCGATACGGTCGGTCCAACCGGTACGGGTGCCGTGAACAACAACGCAAGCCCAGCATCTGGATCGCAGGGTGCAGGCTGCACTTGCCCGGCGCTGATGCGGATTTCTCCATCCACGGTATAGCAACCAAGCCCATCGAAACGAAAGGGCGGATGCGTGTGCAGCGCCAGCTCACCGTCGTGCGCCGGGCCCGGCAACGGCCCCAGCACCGAGCGCAAACCAGCGTCTAAAACCACGGGCACTGCCCGGTCTGCGATCAGCGGTTGTTCAGGCATGGCGAGCCAGGTCATCCGCGCCTCTACGCCATCCACCTGCAGGGGTTGCTGCCAGTCGTGTTCCCACGCCTGAACCGCAGTTGCGGCACCGCCCAGGCGCAACACCCTCTTCACAGCCTCTGCAGCCACCGGCTGATTGAAGGTCAGCCGCACCACCGGCAGGCCAAGACCGGCCCAACGCTCAAAGAACGCGTACTGCAGCCTCGGCCGTTCTGTGGCGAAGCGGGCGACGTACGCGCGGCGGGTAGCCGCGTCTCCCAGACCAGGAAAACCGCGATCCACGCGAACGCTATAACGTGTGGCAGGCTGCATGGCACCAGCTTCGTCGAGCTGACAGGCAAGCGTGCGCAGATCCAGCCAACGCCATTGGCAGTCGAGCGCCGGATCGACCTGCAAACGCGCCAGTTGCTCGGCACTCGCCTGCATCGCACCCAGGGGTGCAGCGTCGCCATCGAACTCCACAACGACCTGGTGACCGGCAGGAACCTCCTCACCTTCGGGTGTGACGCGCACCACCTCGAGGGCGAGCCCGGGCAGCGCAATCAGGCAGAAACTCAGTGCAACGCAGATACGCATACGTGTTATGACAGCCACTCGCAGGTTCACTACCATAGCCTGAGAGTAAATTGAAAAAAGCGGAGGAATCATGGAGCTAGGCGGGAAGGTCGCGGTGATTACAGGAGGCAGCGGCGGTATCGGCCAGGCCATGGCGCGTGCGTTTCTTCAGGAAGGTGCACGCGCCGTTGTGCTTGCCGACCTCAATGAGGCGGCGGTGCAGGCGGCTGCCCAATCCATCGGCTGTGAAGGTGCTGCGTGCAACGTAACAAAGGAGTCGGACATACAGCAGCTCGTGGATGACACCATCGCCCGCCACGGCCAGATTGATCTCTTCTGCTCCAACGCCGGCGCCGGCGGGGAAGGCGTGCTCACCGATGCAGCCAACGAGGTATGGCAGAAACAATGGGAGCTGCACGTGATGTCACATCTGTACGCCGCCCGCGCCGTGCTGCCATCGATGATCGAACGGGGCGACGGCTACCTGCTCAACACCGCTTCCGCCGCCGGCCTGCTGGCGGCGCTGGGCTCCGGCCCGTATACCGTGAGCAAAGCGGCAGCGGTGAAGCTCGCCGAGTTTCTCGCTATCACCCACGGCGACGACGGCATCAAGGTAAGCGTGCTGTGCCCGCAGGGCGTAAACACCGCCATGGCGCCGCGCAGCCTCGGTGACGGCCAGACGGACGGCATCATCGAGCCGGAGCAACTGGCGCAAACCGTGGTGGAGACGCTGCGCGAGGAGCGTTTCTATGTGCTGCCGCACCCGGAAGTGGGTGAGTATGTGCGCCGCAAGGGCGACGATGTGGACCGCTGGCTGCACGGCATGCGCCGTTTGCGCCGCGCGGCGCAGGAGGGCTGAGCTGCCCGCTGCGTTCCTGCTGCCGGTCACAAGCTACGCCACATGGGCGCTGGGGGCCTGGACGCTCGGCGCCTGGTTGCTGTTGAAGCTGCTGGCGGGCTACTACGCGATCTCCGACACGCTGGGCTTTTTCGCGCTGAGCTTTCTGCTCGTAACGTGGTATCTGCTGTTCGGTGCGCTGTCGCTTGCTGCCCGGGCGTTGTACGCCCAGATCGCCGCGGGCGCAGGTGATGAACCGCTGGCAAAGTTCTCGCTGAACCCGCTGCAGGAACCCTACGCTGCGTTCAGCGCCATGCTTCTTGTCGCGGCCGTGTGGTCCTGGTCCGGGGACACCGCCACATTCCTCCTGTTCGCGGCCATCATCCTGCCGCTGGCGACCGTGTCGGTGCTGGTGCACGACGGCTTCGCGGGCTTGAGCCCCCAGGCCATGCTGCAGACACTGACAGGGCTCGGCGCATGGCTCGTGCCGTCGTGCGCCTTGCTTGGCGCCGCTTTCTGGCTACTGGCGAACATGCTGCACCAGTGGAACAGCCTGCCCGTCGTCTTTGCCGCCGGCTACGGCTTTCTGAGCGTGCACGGGCTTCTCGGCATGATCACCTTCCACTGCCGGCAGCGCCTGCCGGTGCACACGCTGCACAGCCCGGAGCAAACGGCAGATGCTGAGCATCAGGCCCGACAAAGCACGTTAGACGCACTGCTCATGGATCTGCACCGACTCTGCAACGCCGACCGTCAACGCGAAGCCATAGACCAACTGGAATCCTTTGCAGCACGGGACCACGCGATCTGGGACCCGCTCATCCAGGAACGATTGCGACGGTTCCACCACCAGCCGCTGCGCCTGGAATTTGCGGTGCGCTATCTCAACCGGCTGGTCGGCCAGCGTAAGCCCCTGCGCGGCTGGGCGCTGCTGCTCGAGTGTATGGCCGAGGAACCAGCGTTCCGGCCCAATTCCGATGCGACGATGTATGCGCTACTGATGGCCGCCGAACAGCGCGATGTGCTGCATCTTCTGCCATTGCTGGAGGAATTTGCCGAGACCTACGCGGGCAGCGGCTTTGCTGCGCACGTCGATATCCGCCGGGCAGAGGTACATCTGCAGTGGCTCGGCGATCCGGCCACCGCCCAGACCATCCTTCGAGACCTGCTGGCCCTGCGGCCGGATCTGCGCAGTGATGCGCGCCTGAAAAGGCTCCTTGCTGCCGCTCAGCCCTCTGGCTGATAGGGCGGCGCACCGAGCAGCTTGCGGATCTTGTCCGGTATCTGGATCGCCTTCAGCTCTCCGTTATCCTGAATCTCCGCATACACCCGTGTTGCTGTACCCGTGGTCACCAGGCTGTTGTCGGCGCGCTTGGTGGCGCTGCAGTCCCAGGTGAGTGTGGATCGGCTGATGTCCTTGAGCTCAAGGCGCGTCACCAGGCGTTCACCGTACGCGGCTGGCCCCACGAACTCGAAATTTACCCGCCCCATCACAAAGGCGGTGCGATCTTCCTCCACCATCTGCTTCACAGGGTAGGCCGCCTCGGCGAAAAACTCATGCTCAGCGTCGTTGAACCACGCCAGCATACGGGGAAAGTAGACCAGCCCAAACGGATCCGACTCTCCCCACTCGACGGTGATCTCACGGTAGTACACCAGCATCGCAAACCTCTCCTGAATGCCAAACCGCGCAGTCTACCTAAAGGCCGCGCGCAAAAAAAAACCCGCACCGCTTTCGCGGTGCGGGCTGATCGTGCCGCTCAGGCCGTTACTCGGCGCCGAACGTGTACCGGAAACCCACCTTGATCATACGACCGAAGGGGTTGTGCGTGTACGGGTCATAGTTTAGGTCCGTAGACGACTGCGGCGGATCTTCGTCCGTCAGATTCACTACCGACACCGACAGGAACAGGTCGTCCATGATGGTGGTGTTGTAGTGCAGATCGAAGGTCCACTGCTCGTCGATGGTTGCGAGCCCTGGCAGTACTGCCGTGTTGGGCAGATCCGCTTCCGCATCCTCATAGTCGGTGACGTACCGAGCGACGAGATTGAAGCGATGATTACCCAGCACGTACTTGACGTAAGCGTTAGCCTTCAGGTCTGGCAGCGACTGAAAGGGGCTATTGCCGTCGTTCAGAAAGCCGGCGAAATCGCCACCCGGCGCCAGCAGCGCACCACCGATATCGACGAAGTCATCGCTTTCGTATTCGAGCGTGTAGGTGCCTTCCATCCCTACGGTCAACGTGCCGCCACCCACTTCGAAAAAGTCGTAGCTGGCCTGCCAGTCGATACCGGAGGTAGTGATGTTGGAACCGTTGATGAAGTTCACCACGGTGCGCTGAAGACCCGCAGCATTGGTACCGAGCGGGAAGATATGCGACCGCAAAGCATCACAGCTCGTCGTGCCTACTCCCGCACCGCCATCAAAGCATGCCTGGTTCAGGTAGGCGGAAACGATCTGTCCCGCACTTTCCACCTGTAGCGGATCGTCAAAGTCGTAACGCCACCAGTCGATAGAACCGTAGAAGTTCTCGTTCTGGTAGACGAAGCCCAGGTTTGTAGTGACCGCCGATTCCGGCTCCAGATCCGGGTTGCCGACGTTGTCGACCGCTTTGAAAGCGTTCACCGCCGCATTGAACTGCAGTGACGTTGTCGTACCCGACAGGAAGCTCTGCGGCGGGCCTCGGAACGTGGTGGAGGCTGAGCCTCGGATGGAGAATTCGTCCGTTACGTTCCAGGAGAACGCCACTTTCGGGTCGATGGTGGAACCCACCTCGCCGCCGTAGTCTTCAAACCGCAGTGCAGCCTGTACGTTGAGCCGGTCGGTAACCGGCAGGTTCAACTCGCCGAACACGCCATAGACGATTCGACTGGTGCTCTCCTCGTCGGATGCCGCCAGAAACGCCAGCCGTCCGGTCTGCGGATCACAATCCAGCGAAGGGGTGAAGCCAAGCGTGACTGCCAGTGGGTCGGTCCACGGGCAGGGGTTCAGGCTGCGGTTGGCAATATCGCGCAACTCGAAATCGTAGCGCTCACGACGGCTCTGCGCGCCCACAGCCCAGCCGACGTTGCCACCGCCGAGCTCGATGCCGGTCTCTCCACTAAATACGGCCTCGAACACCAGCAGTTCGTTTTCCGTAAAGGACCCCGTTTCGGTGAACAACCAATCCAGAAGTTCTCGGGAATTAGCCAGCGCTGGGTCAAAATCCGGATTGACGAAACCAGTAACTACTGACCGCTCGATGCCATTAGAGAAGGGATTGTAGTACTCACAGTTACCCTGACCAAAGGTACCTCCGGCCACCGCCGCGGCGCGATCACAGTTGGGACCGCCAAGACCGCGCATAGCAAACGCCATGTTCTCGATGAACATGTCGTCACCTTCCAGCTCACGTTCCCGCTTGGAGTAACTCACGCTGAACGTGTAATCCACACCGTTATCCCACGAACCTTCCAGCGCTAACGCCAGGCGGGTGGTCTCCGTATCGCGAATACCGTCTTCAGGCTCACCGAATTCACCCGTAACGCCGCGCGCACGGTTGATAGGAATAGCGATACCGGTCTGAGGCAACGCCGGGTAGTCCTGGCGCAGGCGCACCAGACCAGGATGATCAGGCAGCGCTATTCGGTCCGGGCCGAACAGCGACTGCGGCGGATACGACGGGGAGGTCTTCCACTCCGGCAATTCTACGTGCGACCACAGGGCTTCGACATGCAGTGTCATGTCGTCGGTAATGTCGTAGTTGAGTTGCGTGAAAATCTTCGTGCTTTCCGTCTCCTCGACCAGGTTGTCGAAGTATGTGAACTGGAAGCCGCAGCTATTGAGTGAATCACGGAACGCTCCCAGATCCTGGCAGCGCGGGTCAGGGATTACACCTGCCGCCGGGAAAAGGATGTTCGCAGGATGTGAAATCCCGGACCAGCCGCCCTGCGTATTCTGCGAAAAAGGCCGCACTGCCCAATCACGCTTGCGGAATGGGATCTCTTCACGCTCGCCGTAAGCGCCCGCGATCATCCAGTTCCAGCGGTCGCCGGACAGACCATAGGCCAGATCCACGTTCCAGTCGCCGCCATCATCGATGGCCTGATAGTCACCGCCGATCTCAAAGCCTTCGATATCGGTGCGGGTGATGAAGTTGACCACCCCACCAATGGCATCGGAGCCGTACAGCGCGGCAGCGCCGTCCTTGAGGACCTCGATACGGCCTATCGCGTAAGAAGGCATGGCGTTAATGTCTACGCCCTGCGTTTCCGTGGCCACATGGCGCCGGCCGTTCAGCAGCACCAGCGTGCGCGCAGCGCCCAGGCCGCGCAGATTGATGGTGGCAACCCCTTCGTTGCCCTGACCACCGTTGGTCTGAAACTGGTTCGTCTCACCCAGGTTGCCCGAAGCAATACTGAGGTTACGCACCATTTCGATGACGCTCGGGTTGCCGATGTCCTGCAGGTCTTCCCGGCGCAGCACATCCACCGGCAGCTCCGCATCTTCCGGCGTACCTTTAATGTACGAACCGGTAACGACCACCTCTTCTATCGGTTCTTCCGCTGCCCAGGACGGCAGCGCGAGAAAGCAAAGGACGGGTACAGCGGCGAACAGCCGCATAAGTCTCTTCATGATTCCCCCCAATTGACTCCATACAAGCTCCCTCTGCCGACTTCTCCCCTGGCATCAGGCACACACGAAACGTTTCGCCTACTCCAATAGTCCGAAACATCCTGTAACCAAAGGTAAACGTTTGCATCTGATAAGGGAAGACGTCAAAGCATCGCAACGCTCTGCCGTGCCACATACCGCTATACTGCGCGCCTGACAACGTAACCCACCGCTCTTGAATACGCTGCAGGCCGCGACACGACAGGGAAAAGCGTTCGCCGAGGGAGATACCGGCAATCTCACCCTGCGCCAGTACCGCTTCTGGGCGCACCAGCGCCTCACGCCGAATCAGCCCGCGCAGCGCGTGCTGACCGTGACGCGTCTATCCGGGGCACAGGCACGCCACCTGGAAGGCGCCTGGAACCACGTCGCACTGGCAATCGATGCAACTGGCACAATACTCCGCGAGCAAGCAGGCGTACCGTACATCGAGTTCGGCCACGGCCACCGCCCGCTGGACCGGTTTGAACTACCGCCCTGCAACGACCTTCCGGCAGCCATTGCCAGCCTGCTGAGCGAGCAGTGGGTGTTGTTCCCTGCCGACAGCCACCTCGTGAAAACGGCCCTGATCACCGCCGCGGACGGCACGGCCTATCACGCCTGTACCGCCAGCCATCTGGTATGTGACGGCATTTCCCACGAGCTGCTGGCAAAGCACATGACCGAGGCGCTTGCTGCACTCGAAGCCGGGTGCGCACCGCCGGCAGTGCAGGTGCCCTCCCTGGAGGAAAACATGGCCAGGGAGCGCCGTGCCGACCTCGAGCGGGCAGCTATCGAGCCGAACCAGACAGTGCGGCCTGCGGCAGATGAACCGCTGCCGTTGTTCGGGCTGAACGTCGCACCCACCAGCCTCGACAAGGCACGGCTGGCGCGCGATCTGTCGCTCGAGGAGTCTCATGCGCTGATCGCCCTCGCCGAGACAGACGCGTTGCACTTCAAGAGCACAGAAGCAACGCTGGCGAACCTGTTCACCGCACTCATCGCCGCCTGGACCTGGCACCACAGCCACGCCACGAGCTTTCAGATCGGCGTGCCATTTCACGGCCGCGCCGGCGACGAACGCGCGCTCATCGGCTTCAAGTCGGAAACGCTTTCGCTGCGTGTAGACCTCAATCCCCAGATGCCTTTCAGCGGTCTCGTACAGCAGGTGCACGAGCGGTTGTCCGCAACCTTGCGCAATCGCGGGAGGAGCGTTGCCAACACCGCCTACGCACCCAGCTACCAGATCACCAGCAACTTCAAGTTTCAGCGCCTTCGCGAGCCCGCTGCCACCGCCTCAGAGCGTATCGAGCTGCCGCAGATTGCCGGCGACCCGGAAAGCGTCTATTTCATGCAGCTGCCAAGCAGCACCACACCCGGCGCAATCCGCCTGCTACTGGGCCTGAAGACCCAGTACCTGGCACACACCTCGATGGATGCTGAGCTCGAAGGCCTGCTTCAGTGCGTGCGTTGTGTCGTTGCAGCGCCGCACACGCCGGTAGGCGCGCTGCCGTTCATCGACCAACGCTGGCAGCGCACCGTCGCAAGCCGCGAAACGCCCAGAACCACCGCGAGCACACCGTGTCTGTTCAGCCGCTGGCAGGCGCGTCTGCCGGCATGCGGTGGGGAGGCGGCCATCGTGCAAGGGCAAGCCGCGGTGACGCATGAAACCCTCCACCGCTGGACGGCTGCCGGTGCACACGTATTGCGCAGCGTGCATGCCATCGAACCGGGCCAGCGCGTGCTCGTGCAGTGTGTTTCCAACATCGCCCAGGGCCGATGTGCGCTGGCGGTGCTCGCCGCCGGTGCGGTCTACGTCCCGGTTTCCGCGAATGCGCCCGTTGCGTCCGTGCAGGACATGGTGCGCAGCCTTGAGCCTGCCCTGCTGCTGACAGAGGTGTCCGCGGAGCCTGCGCTAAAAGGCGTGAAGACCTTGCTGGAAAGCAGCCTGTTCGACCATCCGACAATGGGCACGCCTCCAGCGGACCAATCGGCCAGCACACCGGCGCACATCTTTCACACCTCCGGAACCACCGGTAATGCCAAAGCGATCCTCGTCTCGCACGAGGCGCTGAGCACCTCTCTCCTCGCATTCACCGATGCCGTCGGTTTGCGCCCGGGCGAGCAGATCTACGCAACCTATGCCACCACCTTCGACCCGTGGCTTACCGCCCTGTTCGGCGCACTCTGGCAGGGCGGCACGTTCCATGCGCCTGAGGGCGGGCCACCAGCCGACGCACATACGCTTGCTCGCGCGCTCGAAGACGCTGATATCACAACGGTGTGCACGCCCACGGCTTACTTCTCAGCCTTGCGGCCGCACCGCTACAACGGTTTGCGGCGCTGGATAGTCGGCGGCGAAGCGCTCTCCGCGGCTGCAGCAGAGCCGTTCGGCCGGCACAACGACGGCGCGCGCCTGCTGAACGCCTACGGCCCCACCGAAACCACCATCTGGGCATCCGTACTCGACGTGCAGATGCCGCCGGACAGCACGGTGCCCATCGGTGCAGCCCTGCCTACCGCGGGGTTTCGCGTCGCTTCACCCGAAGGTCGCGCCACGCCGCGGGGTGTGCCCGGCGAGCTGCTGATCTGCGGCCCGCAGCTTGCCGTTGGCTACTATGCCGCGCCCGAGTTGACTGCGCGGGCCTTTGTGGAACAGCACGGCAAGCGCTGGTATCGCACCGGCGACCTGGTGCGATGGCGCGCAGACGGCACATTGGACTACCTGGGACGACTGGATCGCCAGGTGAAGATTCGCGGCTACCGTGTGGAACCGCAGGAGATCGAGTCGGCACTCATGGCCCTGCAGGGCGTGAGTCAAGCCCTGGTAGCTCCAATCAAAGGCCAGGAGCGCACCCGATTGGCCGCGTATCTGGTCACGACCTCCGGAACCCTGCAGGCCAGCGTGGTGGAGATGAAAGCAGAACTGCTCAAATCACTGCCAGACTACAAGGTGCCGAGCTACTTCGTCGCTATCGACGCGTTGCCCAGAACCGCCAACGGCAAGATCGACACCAATCGCCTGCCGGCACCCGACATCGCCGGTGAAAGCGAGGTCGATCGAATGCCCACGCTCACATCGTGGGACTTGCGCCTGCTCTTCGAGCAGGTGCTCGGCATGCCGCGAATACAGATCGATGATGATTTCTTCGAAGTCGGTGGCGACTCGCTGTCCCTCGTGGAGCTGCTTGCCGCCATCGAAGCGCACTTCGGACAGCGGCTGGATGCCGCAACCGTAATGCGGTATCCGACGGTTGGGGCCCTGGCGCCGCTGCTGGAACACGATCGCCACGACCCCGCCAGCCGAAGCCTGGTGCTACGCAGCGGCACGAAACCTCCGCTCTATTGCATCCCCGGGGCAGGCGGCATCGGCGTGGAGTTTTACCCATTGTCCAGGCGAGCACCGGAGGGCCAACCGGTGATCGTCCTGCGGCCGCGCGGAACGGACGGACATGCACACCCGCCGGAGCGCCCCGGCGAGCTGCTTGCCGACCTGGCGGAACAGTTGCTGTCCAACCACACCGGCGGGCCAATCCATCTCATGGGGTACTCCATGGGTGGCTGCTTCGCACACGCGTTGGGCTGCCTGTTGGAAGCCGCGGGTCATCCGGTGGCGCGTGTGTATGCCATCGACTCGGCCTCGCCACATGGAAAACTCGGCCGGCAGCGGGACCGAGGCTCACTTCGAAGCAGACTCAAACGCACCTACGCGAGACGTCGGGCGCTACAGAAGCATGCCGCTGCACTGAACAGCGCACTCCGTCAGGGCAGCATTCTCGCTGCCGATCGGCTGGGCCAGTACAACCGCGCGGCACAGTACACCCTTTACCTCAAACTCATCGCCAAACCAGCGAGCTTCCCGGTGACCTATTTCAAGGCAACTTCAAACAATCCCCATGCAGACACCGACGCGTGGAAGCACTATTGCGAAGACATGGAGGTTCTGACGTTGACAGGTGATCACACGGGAGACAACGCCGTGGTGCGAGAACCCAACATCGCGCCGCTGGCTGAAGCGTTGTGGAGCCGAATATGCTGAACTCAGGAGAACATCGCCTCGAGCCCGCTGCGCACCAATTGCTCGAGCGTCTCTGCAGAGCTGCCGGCTCTGGCCCGCAACGACAGGCTATGCAGCACAGCCTGCGCCAGCGCAGCCCGCCCCTGCACGTCAAACCTCTCAGGCAGCAAGCCTGAGTCGCGCGCCGCTCCGAGCAACTCCGCAATTTTCCCATCGAGTCGCTGCATGATCTGCAGAAGATCATCGCGGATGTCTGAGTAGTCGGCGGCAGCCGTAGCGGCGGTGCACATCACCAGACAACCCTTCGCCCGGTCGCCGGCGGTATAGGTGGCAAGAGCCTCCATGTAGAAGCGGCGCAACCCATCCCGCGGATGCGCCGCACCACACACGCACCGCTCGAAGGTCGCATCCATCTCCCGCACGAACGCTTCCATCGCCCGTCGGTAGATCACCTCCTTATCTCCAAAGGCTCTGTAGATGCTCGGCCGGTTCATGCCCATGGCAACCGCCAGATCGTCGAGCGACGTGGCGCTGAAGCCGTGCAGCCAGAACACCTGCACGGCCGCCTGTAGCGCCGCCACCTCATCGTACTGCCGCGGCCTGCCGCGCGTCCGCCTCACCATTTGTGTACCGATCCGAACAATTTTATTGACCGGGCTATTTTTATACGAAATAGTACACAAAAAACCGGATGCTCGAACATGCCGCTCATCTCGAACCCAGCGAGTGCCATCCCGGCCAGGCTGCAGGGCCTGCACCTGTTCCACTACGACGGCGCTCCCTGCGCCCAGCGGGTGCGCTTCGTGCTGGGGGAGAAGGGACTGCGAAGAGGTCGCGAGGAGCGGTTTGATGCGGTATCCGACGCCGCGGTTCGCGCTGAGGACAACCGCTGGGTGAGCCGCAGCGTGTCGTTGGCAAAGCGGGACCACATGAGCCAAACCTATGCCGAGATCCACCCGGACATGGTGGTGCCTGCGCTGGTACACGATGGACGGCTGTACCTCGAGTCGCTGGACATCATCGAATACCTCGACGACGCTTTTGGCGGCCCACGGCTCATCCCAACCGAAGCGAGCCTGCGATCGGCGGTGTTCGAGCGCGTGGAGCAGGCCAAGGTGCTGCACCTGTCCATCCGCTACGTCACTTTCCGCTGGGGTCTCGGGGGCCTGGCGCGCCTGAGCCTGGCCGAACGCCAGAAACTCGCCGATCTCGCGCGCAACGGCAACGACGGCGAAAACCTCGTGCAGTTCTACAACGGCTACAGCAACCGCTCGATCCCCGAAGCCGTGTACGAAAACCATCTGCAACAGTTGTACTCGGCATTCTGCGAGGTGGATTCCACACTCAGCGACGGCCGGCCGTTTCTCACGGGAGATGCACTGACCATCGCCGATGCGTTCTGGGCCATGAAGATTCTGCGCCTGATCGAATGCGGCTACCCGGTTCATACACAGCATCCAGCTCTGTACCGCTGGTACGCATCCATAGCCGCCCGACCATCCTTCCGCAACGAGGTGATGGGAAAAAACCGACTGGCCAGCGGCGCCTTTCGCCTCAAGGCGGGTGTGGAATCCCTGCTGGGCATCGGCCTGCGTCGGGCCGTACAACAGGCAGCATTCGCGTGAGCCCGGCAGCACTCGTGGCCGACCCCGGTCGGCCAGACAACGTTCGACTCGCGAGCCGCTTTGTCCGTTCCGAACTGCGCGCTGCGATGCGCAGGCTGTCGCGCACGCTGGGGCTAAGCAAACTGCACGACGCCCTACCTGCAGACTGGACCGTTCCCGACAGCGCCTTCGCCCTGCAGGCCGTGCAAGCCGCCACCGCGCTTTGCCCGGACTTCATGCTGCGCCACTGCTATCGTTCCTACTGCTTCGGCGCCATTCTTGCCGCCCGCAACGATGTGAGTCTGAACCGGGAAGTGTTCTTCGTTGCCGCCATGCTGCATGACCTCGGCCTGAGCGACACGCACGCCGACGACCCCGGTTCTTTCGAATGGGTGGGTGCAAAGCTCGCTCACTCCTTCTGTTTGGGTGCCGGGGCATCGGATGCCACCGCGGCACTGATACACAATGCCATCGCGCTGCATACTTCAGTGGGTATCGTCGAGCGACAGGTGCCGGAAGTTGCCCTACTACACTATGCGACCGGCATGGATCTTTTCGGTATGCGGTTGGAAGAGATACCGAGGCGCACGCTCGACCAAGTGCTCGAAGCCTACCCGCGAACAGGTTTCAAGGCCGACTTCTCACCGTGCCTCGCGCATCAAGCCAACACGAAACCGCAGAGCAACATCGCAGGCGCCGTGGGTGTTGGGTTGTTGGATAGGCTTCAGGAGAACCTCTGATCACAGTCGGGTTCAGGGTGCTCGGTAAGACAAGACACCCAGGATCTCTCCTTCGATCTCCGCATAACTTCGAACGACCTGCCCCGTGGATGCCGCGTAGATCTGCAACCCGCCACTTTTCGGCGCCCAGTAGACCCGATCGAGGTCCGCGCGAGCACCGGCAAACGTACCGTCCTCTATGACAAAGGCAGGCTCGCCCGTGAGTGGATTGAACTTTGTCACCTTGCCGTCCGACATCGCAAACACGGCAGAAGCACCATCGAATCGGTAGAGAAACATGAGCCCGTTCCCAGCCGGCACTTTGCCTGCCACCTCGAACGTATCCGTGCGAGCGATTGTCACATCCGCCGTAGCCGCGTTGAGGCCGTAGACGAACCTACCCGCCCCATCGACCATGACATCGGTGCTTGAGTAGATTGGCATGAACAGATAGCCATAGCCTGTGGTGACTGCCAGACCCAACCCTGCCAAAGCCCCTACGGCGTTGCCCAACTTCACGCCGAAACGGCCCGTTGCCCTGCTCTCGACAAATTTCAGCGGCGAAAGCTGGATCTTGCCCATGCGGCTGTCCCGCGCCGCCAGGGTGTACACCGACTGCCCGTCCGGCGCGTAGGTTCCAGCAGACATCTCGAACGGCAGCTTGGCATGGGCAATTCTGTCGCCCGCCAGGTGCACCACGTGCGACTTGCACAGCACCGTGGTATCCGCTCCCTTGTCACGCAGCAGCACGTTGGTCGGTTCGCAGACCTCGGAGAACACAGCGTGTTCGCTGATCTCACCGTTCTCGAACCGCCAGACCCGTCCACCCGGCTTCGTCATCAACCGATGCACCGCAAGGTAGAGTTCGTTGCTGTCTTCCTCCCCAACGAACGCCGTCGCTCCGTAGCCAAGCTTGACCTCATCGCCAACACGGCCAGTGCTCACATCAAACGCGCTGGCAAAAGCCCGATAGAACTTCAGCTGCACATGCGGATGATCTGGATCGGGACGCCGCACTTTCTCGGTTCGCAGCAGATACACGTGCCGCCCGTCGGGTGCAGCCGCAACCGCTTGACCGGGATTATCCAGTTTCACCTCGTGTAGCACCTTGGCGGTTGTCGCATCCACGATGTAGGCGCGCTTGAAGTCGCGATTGACGTGATCGCTGACCGCCAGCAGGCGTCCGCCTGCCAGGTGTTCGAAACCGATATAGAAACCCTTGTCGAACACAACGTCGCCAATGTGCGCATAGGTCCTACCGTGGTAGATGCCCAATGCCCAACGGCCTCTCACGCCCTTCTGCACATAGAGAAATCGCTGGTCGTCGGAGAAGCCGGCCCACACCCGCTGCATCGTCGGATCCTTGATGGGCACGCGACCGAGCGGTATGCGAAACACCTCCTTACGGTCCTCGACAGCATAGCCGAACTGAAACAGGCCCCTCTCACCCTTGACGCTGCCGGTGTACATGAACACCCGCCCATCCGGCGACCAGGCGATCTCAGGTCTAACACCGTGACTTCCGATCTGCACGGCATGGTCGAACTCGAGATCGTCGTCCAGAAAAGCTATGGAGTATTCGCGGCTGAGCGACAGCAGCGGCTGGTGGCCACCAGCAAGCACCGCATCATAGGCCAGCGTCTGAGAGGCGAATGTGGCAACAAGCAATCCACACAAACACACGAAAGGCGTTCGTAACATCATCAGGCAGCAGTTCCTTTGCAGACGAGCCCGCATGCTAACACGCGCAATCGCTGAAAGAACGACTGCGTAGGCGCCCGCTTGTCAGGCAACACGAAACACGACCGATCCGGCGGGAAAGTCTAGAGAGCCTCGCTGCAACCAACCCGAGACAACGCGGTTTGAAGCATTCGCGCTATGGCCACGCGCGGATGAATGTACTGGCGGTAGAAGTCGAAGGCCGCCCGGCGATAGGCGGCGATACGGTCTGGGTCTGAAAGCAGCTCAAGGCATACCGACACACACTCCTCAGGCGTCTCATACGGGGCGAAGTGCTCGCCGGCGACGACATCGTCGAGGTTCCGATAGATCGGCGGCTGGCTCACAAGGCAACGCGAAGCGGCCATACACTCCGCCAGCTTCCAGCCTGTGGAGTTTCGAACGCCTGCCTGGCTGACGTTGATCACACTGGCGTGGCTCCGCCAGAGGTGGCCAGCAAAATTTTCCCGTCCTAGCGGCACCTCATCGACCAGATCCGGGCGTAGCCGCAGAGTCGCCTTCGTGGGGTAAAGACCGCCGACGAATTTCGGCCCAAGGCCCGCACGTAACCCCTCGATGAGCCGAACACGGAAGTCGTTGATCGCCTCAGTAGCCGCTCGTTTCTCCGGTTCTCGAACCAACTCCGGATCGTAGAGTCGAGTGCGGAGGTAGACCGTCGAATCCGCAGGCACACCCGGCTCGACCTCGAAGTCCTCGATCAGCGGCCCGTAGTTTTCGTGCGGTTGCAGCGCCGCACCGATGACTCGACGCAGCGCCCTCGCCGGGCCACGTCGCACGCTCAAGCCGCCTACCGCGCGCTGCAGCCGCAACACCCGGCTTTCGTGGCGCGACCGGCACCCGTACTGAATCGTCATGGGCGCCACTTTCGTCTGCAAACGATCGGGCAGGCCCGCAACGAACGACTCCTGGTAGCTGCGTTTGAAGTAGACGTCGGCCCGTTCGAGCTCCTCACAACGCGCAAACTCTGGATAGTCAACGAGATCAACGAAACAGCGAACGCAGCCACCTGAGGGCGGTTCAACCTGCATCCAGATGCCTGACGTGCCGACATCGCAGTGGTGGGGAGGCTCACCGAGGTCGGCGAATCGGAGCGTAAGCCTTCCTTCGGCCGCGAGTTCAACCAGACCCGCAACAATGTATGAACGGTAGCCCCCGAAACTCTCGGATACGGTCACACGCAACCCATCGAGGCTCGGTGATGGTGAAAGAACTGCGTCGTGAGTCATCCGTCCAAACAGAGCATGAGCGCGCCGCATTAGAACCATCAACGTGCTGATCGTCTGTGAAGCATTGCGCCGAACAGTTGCCACGCCGCAGCAAGGGCGCGAACTTGAGACCCACGTCATGAGAGACGACAGCCAGCGACACCTCCCATTTGCAGTTCAAAGGCGCGTCAGGGCAGTACGGCGGTCGCCTCGATCTCCACCAGCGCCCGCTCTTCCACCAGCTTCACCACCTGCACCACGCTCATCGCCGGAAAGTGACGGCCGATCACTTCACGGTACACCTGGCCCATTTCCTTTTGGCTTGCAAGGTAGGCGTCGCGGTCGGTAATGAACCACGTGAGGCGCACCAGATGCTCCGGGCCGCCGCCGGCTTCTGCCAGCAACACGACGATGTTGCGCAGGGTCTGACGAAACTGCTCGATGAAGTCGTCGCTTTCGAACTCCTGCTCGGCATTCCAGCCGATCTGCCCGCCGAGCACCACCAGACGCCCCTCGGCGACCACGCCGTTGGCGTAGCCCTTCGCCGGTTTCCAGCCTTCGGGATGAAGAAATTCCATAGTCAGCTCCAGTCGGGGGCAAGCAGGCGTCGCTTGCCGTCGTGTGTCATGGTGCACGGTTTGCCATCGTCCAGGCGATCCCAGAGCTGGCAGGTGACCTGCTTGTGCTTCTGATCCAGCCCTTCGCAGTAGTTGGTGTACTCACACAGACGCACTTCACCGCCTCTGCCCTGTCGCACCTTCTCAAACCAGTCCGGGTCGGCCAACGCCTGGCGCGCGAAACCGACCACGTCTCCCGCACCACTGTCGATCACCGCCTCGGCCTGCTCGAAGTTGTGGATGCCGCCGGCCGCCACGACGGGGACGTCGAAGCCCGCCTCGCGCACCGCCGCGCGAATGGCGCGTGCGGCCTGCAGGTTGCGGCCAAACGGCCCGCGCTCGTCGGAGATGTACTGCGGCATGCATTCATAGCCGGATCGGCCAGTGTACGGGTACACCGCCTCGCCGAGCTTCGGCTGCTTGGCGTCGTCGAACTTGCCGCCGCGGGACAGCGACAGGAAATCGAGCCCGGCGCGAGCGAACGCCACCCCGTACACACAGGCATCTTCAACGGTGCTGCCGCCGTCGATACATTCATCCGCCAGAAAGCGGCAGCCGAGGGTGTAGCTCGCACCCACCTCCGCACGCACCGCGTCGATGATCTGCAGCGCCAGGCGCACGCGCGCTTCACGGGAACCGCCATAACCATCCGTTCGGGTGTTTGTTGCCGACAGAAACGACGCCATGGTGTAGGCATGGGCATAGTGCAGCTCCACGCCATCGAAACCTGCAGCTTTCACCCGGCGGGCAGCCTGAGCGAAGAGATCCGGCAATACGTTGGGCAGATCCGCAATGTGTGGCAGGTGGGTATCCGTCACACGTTCCCGGTAACCGCGGGCCAGCGCATCGTACTCACGTGCGTCGAGCACCTGGCGCAGTGCCTCGTCATCGAGCTCGGCAAAGCGTGCACGGGCGGCGCGTTCATCGTCAACACCAAGCGCCTGCAGGTGCTCAGGGCGGATCGCCAGGTGGCGTTCGAAGTATTTGCCGGGATCTGGCCGCCGCCGTACGGCGAGAAAGTCGATGAGCTGGATGTACACACGCGTATGCCCATCACTCTCCGCGCGCACCCGCTCGGCGATGCGCGCAAGGCCCGGCACGAATCGATCGTCGCCTGCCCGGAGCAGCGGCCCGCTCGGTACGTCGCGAATGCCGGTGGCTTCCACGACAATTGCACCCGGCCGGCCGCGGGCGAACCGCCCGTACCAGTCCACGTTGTCGTCGGTGACTTCGCCGCTCTCCTCCGCCCGCCAGGGCACCATGGCAGGCACCCAGGTACGGTTTTCCAACGCCAGGGCCTGATAGCTGAGCGGCTGGAAGAGTACCGAAGAAGCGGCCTCGGCTGCCGATGGCCAAACGCCTGGGGACGGCTTGTACTTGATGCGCTCTGACGGTTTCCACATGGTCTCAGTTGCCTTGGAATACCGGCGATTCCTTCGCCACAAAGGCCTTGTAAGCGCGCTCGAAGTCTTTGGTCTGCATGCAGATGGCCTGGGCCTGTGCCTCGGACTCGATGGCCTGCTCCAGGCTCATGCACCACTCCTGATTGAGCATGGTTTTGGTCATGCCGTGGGCGAACGTCGGGCCGCCGATCAGCCGGCGAGCATGCGCGCGAGTCGCCTCTGCCACGTCACCGTCCACCAGCTCGTTGAAAAAGCCCCAGCGTTCGCCCTCCTCGGCGCTCATCATGCGGCCGCTGAACAGAAGCTCTGAGGCGCGGCCCTGGCCGATGATGCGCGGCAGGATGGCGCACGCTCCCATGTCGCAACCTGCCAGACCCACGCGGGTGAACAGAAATGCCGTTTTGGCGCGCTCCGTGCCGTAACGCAGGTCGCTGGCCATGGCGATGATGGCACCTGCGCCGGCGCAGATGCCGTCCACCGCAGAGAGGACGATTTGCGGACAGGCACGCATGGCCTTCACCAGGTCGCCGGTCATGCGCGTGAAGCGCATGAGCTCCACCATGTCCATGGCCACCAGCGGGCCGATGATCTCGTGCACGTCACCGCCGGAGGAGAAGTTTCCACCTGCGCCGGTCATGACAACCGCATGCACGTCATCGGCGTAGGCGAGATCGCGGAACAGATCCCGAAGCTCGGCGTAGGAGTCGAAGGTGAGGGGGTTCTTGCGGTCTGGCCGGTTCAACGTGATCGTGGCGACGCCATCGTCGAGCTGCCACAGGAAATGCTCGGCCTGGTAATCCGCAAAGGTGCGTGTCTTCATGTGGTTTCTCCCCCGCTAATGGAAATACATTGCCCGGTAACGCTGCGCGCCGCATCGCTCACCAGCCACAGCACCGCCGCGGCGACCTCTTCCGGCTCGATGAAGCGCCCCTGAGGGTTACTGGAAGCCAGCGCTGCACGCGCCTCGGCTTCGTCGCGGCCGGTTTTGTCGATGATGTTGTCGAGCGATGCGCGCAGCAGGTCCGTCTCGGCAAACCCAGGGCAGATGGCGTTGATGGTGACATCGCTCGCCGCGTACTCCGCCGCCAGCGCCCGGGTGAGCCCCACCAACGCGTGCTTGGACGCAACGTAAGCAGCCACGTAACCGTAGCCCTTCAACCCGGCGGTACTGGCGATGTTGATCACCCGGCCGCCACCGCGCTTGGCAAGCGCCGGCAATACTGCCCGCGTGCAGTAGAACGCACCGTGCACGTTCACCGCGAACGTGTCGTGCCAGTGGCTTTCATCCATACGCGAAAACGGTGTGCTCGGCGCGATGCCGGCGTTGTTGACAAGCACATCCACCGGCGCATCAAGTGCTGCGAAGGCGTCCGCCACTGCCGCCGCGTCGGTGACATCCACGCCCGAAGAGCGGCTCATCACCGTGGTGCGAAAGCCCGCACCCTGCAGGGCCTGCACCACTGCCTCACCGATGCCCCGATTGCCGCCCGTCACGACCGCGTGTTTCATGGCGTCCCCTTTGGCACCAGCGCCAGCACCCGCAGCGGGCTGCCGGAGCCTTTGCGGATCTTCAGCGGCGCGGCAAAGATCACACTTCCCGTGGGCGGCAGCAGGTCGAGGTTGGTCAGGCACTGCAGGCCGTACTTGCCGGCGCCATGCATGAAGTAGTGGCACGGGTACGGGGGGTTCAGATGCTGCGCCTGACCGGCATCGGTGCCGATGGCCTCGCTGCCGAAACCCAGCACGTCACGATCCAGCAGGAAGCGCACGGCACCCGCATCGGGACCCGGCGTGTGCTGCCCTTCCTCGTCGTAATTCTGATACTCCCGTGGGTCGGCGCGCTTGGACCAGTCGGTGCGCATCAGCGCCCAGGCGCCGGCGGGAATGCGGCCATGCTCGGCCTCCCAGCGCTCAAGGTACTCCTCGGTGAGAAGAAAGTCCGCATCCTGTTGCGCCTGTGCGGAGCAGTCGAACACCACCGCCGGCGCCAGCATGTG
>JAUIED010000313.1 GCA_030428905.1 Gammaproteobacteria bacterium | reverse complement strand
CCCGGCGGGCGCTGCGGCAGCATGCCTACACCCGATGGAGCGATGCGGCATTTTCTGACGTGGCGGTGAACGGCCTTGCACATCTCGACGAGGTCGAGGGGCCTTGCTTGTTCATTGGCAATCACACGAGCCACCTCGACACGCTGCTGGTGATGGAGGCGCTTCCCGAACGCTTCCGATACAACCTGTTTTTCGGCGCAGCCCAGGACCGCTGGTTTGTCAAAGGCCGCAAGAAGCTGGTGCTCAAACCCTGGTACCAGAGCCTGGCGCTCGGCACGTTCCCCATATTGCGAGGCGGCGGCAAGCGAGCGCTCAGCTACGCGGGTTGGCTGCTCGATCAGGGGCAGAACGTGTTCGTGTTTCCCGAAGGCACCCGCGCGACCAGTGCAGCCCTTGGCGATTTCAAGCACGGCGTGAGTATTCTGGCGCTGCAGCATGATGTGCCGGTGGTGCCCATCTACCTCAGCGGCCTGCGGGCGTTGCAGCCAAAAGGTCAGCGGGAGGTCACTCGTGGTCCCGCTGCGGCGACCATCCTTCCCGCCCTGCGATTTGCTCCGGGGACCGGGGTAGATGACGCAACAGCCCAGCTCTTCGAAGCGATGAACGGCGAGCACCTGCGGCAGGCAGGTGTGCCGATGGTTGCACCCAAGGCAGCTTAGAGCATTGTTGCCTGTAGTTGGGTGAGAGGCGGCGGCAGCAGTAACGCCGCCGCCGCATTTTGACGCTTACTCGAGATCGAAGCGGTCCAGACGCATGACCTTGGTCCACGCCCCGACGAAGTCTTCCACGAGCTTCTGCTGGCCGTCGGCGTAGGCATACACCTCGGCGACTGCACGCAGCTCAGAGTTGGAGCCGAAGATCAGGTCCACCGGCGTTGCGGTGTAGCGCACCGCGCCGCTGGCGCGGTCAACGCCCTCGTACAGACCCTCGGTGCCGGCCTTGCGCCAGACGATGGCCATGTCCATGAGGTGCACGAAGAAGTCGTTGCTCAGGGTTCCGGGCCGGTCCGTCAGCACGCCGTGCGCGGAGCCGTCCCAGTTGGCGCTTAGCGCGCGCATGCCGCCGATCAGCGCCGTCATCTCCGGAATGCTGAGATCGAGCTGATCCGCTTTGTCCACGAGCATCTCCGTGGGAGAGCGGTAGGCGCGGCCGGCGGCGTAGTAGTTGCGGAATGCATCCGCACTCGGCTCTAGCAGCGCGAACGACTCGACGTCGGTCTGCTCCTGAGTCGCGTCGGCGCGGCCCGGTGCGAACGGTACGGTGACGTCCACACCTGCAGCGTTGGCGGCTTGCTCGATACCTGCAGCACCGCCCAGCACGATGAGATCAGCAAGCGAGACGCGCTTGTTGCCACGGCCGTCGTTGAAGTCGGACTGCACCTCACGCAGCTTGGCGATGACCTTGCTGAGACTGTCCGGGTCGTTCACCTGCCAGCCGTTCTGCGGCGCGAGGGCCACACGGCCACCGTTGGCGCCACCGCGCATGTCGCTGGCGCGGAAGGTCGAAGCAGAAGCCCAGGCCGTGCGCACCAGTTCGGCGGGGGTCAGGCCGGTGTCGATGATCTGCTTCTTCAGCGCAGCGATGTCGCGGTCGCCCGGCAGCTTGTAGTCCACCTCGGGGATCGGGTCCTGCCAGATCAACACGTCTGCGGGTACTTCGCTGCCCACGTAGCGGGCCCGGGGGCCAAGATCGCGATGGGTGAGCTTGTACCAGGCCTTTGCGAATGCCAGGCGGTACTCCTCGGGATTGGCGAGGAATCGCTCGGCGATGGCCTTGTATGCCGGGTCGAACTTCAGCGCCAGGTCGGCGGTGGTCATCACCGGCGGGTTGCGCTTGCCCTCCACGTGCGCGTCGGGCACGGCGGTGTGCATTGCTTCGTCAGCAGGGATCCACTGGATGGCACCGGCGGGGCTGCGGGTCTCCTTCCACTCGAGGTTCAGGAGGTTTTGCAGGTACAGGGTTGTCCAGCGGGTGGGCGCCTGCGTCCACGCGCCTTCCAGACCGCTGGTAACCGTATCTTCTGAGTGGCCCTTGCCGCAGGTGTTTTTCCAGCCGAGGCCCTGTTCTTCAGTGCTTGCGCCACCCGGCTCCGCGCCTACACAGGCGTCAGCCTTGTGTGCGCCATGCATCTTGCCGAAGGTGTGGCCACCGGCGACCAGCGCCACGGTTTCCTCGTCGTTCATGGCCATGCGGCCGAATGCCACGCGAATGTTCTTCGCAGACTCCACCGGGTCGGGCTTGCCCATAGGACCTTCAGGGTTCACATAGATCAGGCCCATATGCATGGCGCCCAGCGGCCGCTGAAGCTCGCCGTCCGCGCTGTGCCGCTCGCTGGCCAGCATCTTCACTTCCGGGCCCCAGTACACCAGATCCGGCTCCCAGTCGTCGGCGCGACCGCCGGCGAAGCCGTAGGTCTCAAAGCCCATATTTTCCAGGGCCACGTTGCCGGTGAGGATCATCAGGTCGCCCCAGGAAAGGCTGCGTCCGTACTTCTGTTTCACGGACCAGAGCAGGCGCCGTGCCTTGTCCAGGTTGCCGTTGTCCGGCCAGCTGTTGAGCGGATCGAAGCGCATCTGCCCGCCGTCGCCGCCACCGCGGCCGTCCAGCGTGCGGTAGGTGCCGGCGCTGTGCCAGGCCATGCGGATGAAGAACGGTCCGTAGTTGCCGAAATCGGCGGGCCACCAGTCCTGGGAGTTGGTGAGCACGGCGTCGATATCCTGCTTCACCGCCGCGAGGTCGAGTGCGGCGAAAGCCTCAGCGTAATCGAAGTCTTCGCCGTAGGGGTTGGAGCGCGCGTCATGATCGCGCAGGGAAGAGAGATTGAGTTGTTCCGGCCACCAGAACTGGTTGGATCTGGGCTCTGTGCTCGTGCCGTCGGCGAGCGTGGCCGCTGGGCTGGCCGCGAGCATTGCTGCGGCGAGCACGGCGAACGTGGTTCTGTTCATGTGCTGTCCCTGTTTGGTTGAAGGAGAGATTCAGGCTAACGCCCTGAAGTTCTAAGTTGTAATCGAATGATTGAATCGGAACCATAGGTACTTTCTATTGCTTCGCTTTTCCGTCAGGTTGGCTTACGGTGTGATAGCTAATACTCAGGAGGGCGCACCATGGCCAGAATCAGACTGCTGGAAGACGATGAGCTGGATTCACAGACGCTCGAGCGCGTGCGCGCGGTGGAGGCTGCGGGCGCCGATGCGTCACCCATGCGCGGCATGGCGCAGCATCAATCGTTCTTCGATCGCTACAACGCCTTCTACTATCCCTCACACAACGAGGGTTTGATC
>JAUIED010000312.1 GCA_030428905.1 Gammaproteobacteria bacterium | reverse complement strand
GCGAGCGCGCCGACCGACTCAGCATCGGTTGCATCCACCGCCACCACCTCCACCCCACGCCGCAGCGTCAGCGCTGCCTGCACGAAAGGCTCGACGTCATCGCACAGATCCGCCTTGGTAAGCACCACCACGCTACCGAGCCCGGCCTCCTCCGCCAGCGCCAGGTAGCGCTCAAGACGCCCCGCATTGAAGTCTTCGTTGCAGGACGTGACGATGAGCAGCACATCGACGTTGGCGGCGATGAGCTGCACCTCGTTCGGGCGGCCGGGGTGCATGCGTTTGAGCAGGCTACTGCGCTCCAGCAGCGCCTCGATGGTCTCGCAGGCATCATCCAGAAGCACCCAATCACCCACCGTCGGACGCGCCTGCGCATCTTCCTGAAACCAGCGGCCACCCAGTGGCAGCAGGGCGTCGACATCCTCACCACGCACCTCGAGGCCCGTTCGGTGCACTGCGAATACCCGCGCCGGTACGCCGCCCGCGGCCAGCGCCTGGTTGCGAAACCAAGGCGTGAAGCCGAGGCGCGCCAGGTCAGTCGCCAAGCAGCACACTCAGGTAACGGCGCAACGCGCGCCGACGCCGGTCCCAGTCCGGCATATGCGCATCCATCAGCCCGTGGAAGCGACGGCTGTGATCCATGTGCTTGAGGTGGCAGAGCTCGTGCAGAATCACGTAGTCCACGAGCTCCTCCGGCACTTTGAGCAGGTGGCTGTTCAGGCAGATGCGACCGTCGGCGCTGCAAGAGCCCCACTGGCTCTTCATGTAGCGCTGCCGCCAGTCGACTTCCCGCCTCTTCAACCACGGCAGGTGCTCCCAACCGGCAAAGAGATCAGCAAACAGCTCCTCTCCCTGCTGGCGATACCACTGACGCACCGTATCGCGTACGTCCTCGCTGCGGCTGCACCGCACCACAAGCGACTTGCCGTTTCTTTCCGCGCCCGTCCGGTTTGCGTTGCGCCAGCGCACGAGGAGCGTGTTACCCAGGTAAGGAATGAGCGCGCCGTCTTCGATGCGCAGCGGCGCATGCTCCGGCAGCTCGTCCTTCGCCCGCCGCAATCGATGCCGAATCCAGCGGATATGCTCCCGCACCATCTGCTCGAGCTCAGATTGGCGCGTGCGCGGCGGTGCATCCAGGATCAGATGGCCGCCGGGTTGAAACACGAAACCGACGTTGCGTTTGCGGCGGGCGTTGTGGCGCCACTCCACGACAAGTTCTTCGACACTGAAACGCTGATTCAAGATGTGGTGCTCACCAAGCCAGGAACTCGACAGCCGGGAACGGAGGCCCGCCCCAGTCGTCGCCATACTGCAAGGCCGCTATTATGCGTGCCTCACAGCGCGTCGTCAGCCCATGCCGGAAAGCAAATCACAGCTCAAGACACCCGAACAGATTCGCAAGTTCATCGCTCGCCAGGCGCCCGGTGTCCGCCTCGTGGCGCACGCGTTTGCCACGATACACCCGGTGGAGCTGTCGCAATCCCGCTACCTGGATATGCTCAAGAGCACGAACATCCGTGCGCCCGGCCTGGAGCTGGGCCATAAGCTGCTGAGAGAGGCGGTAGCGGCGCTCAAACAGGCGGGGGCTCTGGCGCAAACCGGCTCGAGCAGCGCTTACCTCGTGCAACCAGCGTGGTTGCTGCCGCTCTTGGAGTCGGCAAAGGCTGACGGCCATCTGCCGCACATGATCGGCTGGTTCAAACGCCACTACTTTCTGAGCGGCTACGGTTTGCTGGACAAATCCAGCCAGGCCCGCACCCGCTGCGCGCTGGTGCTCGGAGACAGCGCGCTGCTGCTCAGCGACTTCCGACACCCGCTGGACTGGGCCGTGCTGCTGGAGCCTGGCATGCTCCGCTACGCGCACGCGTTGCCGGAGAAGGAAAAAGGCCAAGCCTTGCACACGTTGATCCTGCAGTGCATCGAAACCGTGCGGGATTGCACGCCACTGTTCAACTTACTGCGCGGCGCGGAGCTGCCCGCAGCCGCAGTGGACGATCTGGCCTGGCTGCACCTGCTTCGGGGTGAGATGGATGAAGCGCAAGCCCTGTACGCGAACCGGTCGAGGAGTCGCAAGGCCAAGGTGCGCACGCACAGCATCGCGGCGTTTCGGTCTCTCATCGAAGGCGACACGCTCGCTGCCAGGCGCTCACTGGAATCGGCATTGGAGGCCGAACGGGGAGACTCGAGAAAACAGATTCTGTTTCCAGACCACCCGGCGTTCGCCGTCGCCACGCTTGCGTTGCTGCGAGACGCCACAGCCGAAACGCGCGACGCTTTCCAACGCTCGCTCAAGCATGCAAAGAAGCTCGGCATCGGCGAGATGGAGTACAGCCTGCTGGAGATCGCAGAGACCATCCTCAACAACCCAGATCTGCGCCTGCGCGCCCCGGAGATTGAGTCGGAGGCAGACCAGGTCCTTCTTACGCTCGCTCTCTGCTGGAGCCGCTCTACGGATCTGCCGGTAAACATGGAGCCTCTCGCGCAGATCGAGCAGATCGGTGCCGCCGCAAATCGATACGGATATCGCTGGCTGGCAGCGGAGTGTCACGCGATCCTGTCCTTCGCCAACGAACAACCCATCGACGACAGCGAGCCGCACAAACAACTGGGCACGCGTTCCCTGGTGGATCTGATTACACCGGCGCCAGCCTGGGAGCGGGCACTGCAGCAGTTTGAACAGCTCGCGGTGGCGGCACGCCAGAAAAAACCCACGAAACAGCAACCCGCAAACAAGCAGCAGGTGCGCAAGCGCCTCGCCTGGTATGCGATCTACGATGAGTACGGCAGGCTCGACATGCAGCCGCGCGAGCAGAGCTTGCGCGGCAGCGGCTGGACAAAGGGTCGAGTGATCGCATTGAAGCGTCTGAAGGAGCAGGCCGCCGAACTGGACTATCTCAGCGACAAGGATCGCGAAGCCGCCACACGCGTTCGCGACCGGGATCGCGGATGGGGATACGGCAGGGAATACACGCTCGGTGCGCAGGGCATATGGGCGCTCGCAGGCCACCCGTGGCTTTTCGACGAGGAAGGCGACCCGATAACCATCGTCACCGCCGAACCGGCGCTGCAGGTGGAGGACCTGGACCGTGCCACCCTCGAGGTCAAACTGCAGCCGTACCCTCGCTCCTCCGAAAGCTATCAGCTCGCCGCCCGCACGGACCCTGCAACACTGTGTGTGTTGCACCTGCCAAGCGCCTCGAAACCGCTGGCGCAGCTCGTGCCGGAAGAAGGCCTGCGCCTGCCGAGCGCCGCTAAATCACGGCTCATGGAGGCCCTTGCGGCCCTGG
>JAUIED010000311.1 GCA_030428905.1 Gammaproteobacteria bacterium | reverse complement strand
GCGCATCACACTGCACGATGTGCGCGTGACCGAAGCCGTCACTCAACAGACAGGCGAAGCTTACGAAACGTCGGTGCGCATATCGGCGGCGAAATTCTATGCCGATGGCGAGGGCGTTGAGACGGAGGCGCCCATGGAGCTGGCTGTTCAGGTGGGTCTCTATCCGGAGCGTACCCCGGAGGACGAAGAAGTGCTTGGCGAAGACGATCTGCCCGAGCCCATCGAGCTGCGCCGGGTGCTTATTCGCAGCGGCGACAACGTGGTGCAGTTTCGTTCCGGCATCCAGCCCGCTCGGGTGGTGGTGGATCCGCAGGTCACCCTGATCGATCGGGACCCGAGCGACAACGACAAGCGGGTTCAGTCGTCGAGTTGATCCAGCGCCCACACGGGTACGGCGGCGGGCTTCTTCAGGTAGAGGCCGCCGCCGATGTTGGTGAAGTGGCGTCGCAGGCGCCGCCGGTACCAGGCGCGCTTGCGAAGATACTGATCAGGGTCCGTACGCTCCTCGTCGAGCACCGGTAGATCCTCCTGCGTGATCACGCCAAGAAACATCATCCCCTTGCACAGTGCGGCCAGATTGTCGATCGCCCGGTTGCACTGCTTGTCATCCAGGTAGGCGAGCACGTCGTTGCAAACTACCAGGTCGAAGGGCTTGTCCTGATACGTCACCACTGATCCCTGCTGCCAGCCATAGCGCGTGCAGAGGTAGTCGCTGTACTCGACGCCGCGGAGCGTCGCTTTGGGAAAAGCCCTGCCCAGCCCTTTCAGCACGCGGCCGACGCCGCAGCCGACGTCGATAATGCGCTTCACGGGCAGTTCCAGATACCGTGCCGAGGCGGCGATGAATTCCGCCTGTCGGCGTGCGTAGGCAGGTGAGGCGGCGCGGGTGGCCGGATCGTGGTAGAAGCGACGGTAGTAGGCCTGGTCGAATTCTGGCATCAGCGAGAGGTGTTTCTGAGTGAGCTCCTACATACACCGTCCACCGGTTGAATGCCATCGCAGGCCTTGGCTTTTACGACTTTCCGGTGCAGGAGTATCATCGCCTCATGGGGGATACATTTTTTACCGATCACTGGCGGCACATCGAAGATGAGCGGGTGGCCCGATACGAAGCGATGTTTCAGTGGCGGGATGGCCAGTCTGCGCTTCTGCAGGGTGCTGACCTGCAGTTGGGGCAACGCGTGCTGGACCTCGGTTGTGGGCCGGGCTTCTTCGCGGCAGCGTTGGCGGAAAGGGTGGGGGCGAGCGGTTCCGTAGACGGAGCCGACATCAATGCGCGCTTCGTTGCAGATGCCAACGATCGTGCCGCCGACATTGCGAATCTGCAGTTTCACCACATTGACGATCATCGCTTGCCGTTCGACGACGGTCGCTTCGACCGGGTGATCATGAAAAACGTGCTCGAATATGTGCCGGATCTCGGTGCCACGCTTGCGGAAGTGTTTCGCGTCACTGCACCGGGAGGCAAGGTGCACGTCATCGACAGCGACTGGGGATTTGTGCTGGTCGAGCCGTGGGGTCCGGATCGCACGCGCGCGTTTTTCGAGGCGGCGGCGCCTGCGTTCCGCGAGCCGCTCATCGGACGGCGTGCGCCGGCGGCACTGGCGGATGCGGGTTTCCTGCCCGCGCAGGTTCAGATCAGTACCCATGCCGACCAGAAGGGCATGGGCTTGAATGTGCTCACCAACATGGCGAGCTACATCAAGACCTTCGACGCCAAGCCGGCAGCCGAAGTAGAGGCCTGGCTCGAGGAAGCGCGCGCGGCTGTGGATCAGGCACGCTTCCTTTTCTGCCTGCCGCAGTTTCTCATTACCGCTGACAAACCGGAGTAGATAGATGTCTGAAGGGGATGTAGTTCTTGCACTGATCGAAGAGCTCGGCGCGGATTGCGTGCTGACAGGTGAGGATGTGCAGAGCCGATCCGCCGGTATCTGGCGCAGCGACACCATCCAGGCCAAGGCGCTGGTACGCGCCACGAGCACCGACGATGTGAGTAGGGCCATGCGCATCTGCCATGCACACGATCAGAGCGTCATCGCGCATGGTGGGCTGACCGGGTTGGTGCAGAGTGCGAGAACGACGCCGGATGATGTGGTGATCTCCCTCGAACGCATGAACGTCATCGAAGAAATCAATCCAGTAGACAGAACGTGCACCGTACAGAGCGGCGTGATTCTGCAGACGATTCAGGAAGCGGCGCATGAGCAGGGGTTGATGTTTCCCCTGGATCTGGGCGGCCGTGGGAGCTGCACCATCGGCGGTAACATATCTACCAATGCCGGCGGTAACCGCGTCATACGCTACGGCATGACCCGCGACATGGTATTGGGTCTGGAGGCGGTGCTCGCCGACGGCACGGTGCTCAGCTCCATGAATCAGATGATCAAGAACAACGCCGGCTACGACCTCAAGCAACTGTTTATCGGCTCTGAGGGTAGCCTGGGCATCGTTACCCGTGCGGTGCTTCGACTGCGTGAGCAGCCAACGTCCCAGGCGACACTGTTCGTTGCGGTGGATGCTTTTGACAAGCTCACCCAGCTTCTCAAGACCCTGGATGCGGAGTTTGGCGGCACGTTGAGCGCATTCGAGGTGATGTGGAACGATTTCTACCGGCTTGTCAGCACGCCGCCGGCGAAGAGCCAACCGCCTCTATCGCAGGACTATCCCTACTATGTGCTCATCGAAGCCATGGGCGCTGGCGATGAGCTGGTGGAGGCCGCGCTCACCAGAGCCTACGAAGGCGGCCTGGTGACAGACGCGGTCATCGCGCAGTCCGAGGCGCAGCGGCTGCAGTTGTGGGCCATGCGCGACGATGTGGAGCAGACCTTTCAGTACGCGCCATCCGTGACGTTCGATGTGAGCATGCGCATATCGTGCATGGAGGAGTACGTTGCGCAGGTTAATCACAACCTGCACGACGCCTTCGGCGACAGCTACCGACTGTTCACATTCGGCCACATGGGCGATGGCAACCTCCATCTGGTGGCGTCAGCCGGCGACAGCAAACACAAGCACACCATAGAAAACTGCGTGTACACGCCCCTCGAAGCGATCCACGGGTCGGTATCGGCTGAACATGGTGTGGGGCTCGAGAAGAAGCCGTATCTGGAGTTGTGCCGATCCTCGGAGGAGATCCAACTCATGCGCACGCTGAAAAGGGCGCTCGATCCGAAGGGCCTGCTGAATCCTGGAAAAATTTTTGACGCTGCATGATGGACACCACATTGCACTATCTCTCCCTCAGCGAAATTTGCCGCCAGATCAAGAGCGGCGCGCGATCGGCCGTGAGCGTGACCGAAGCCATG
>JAUIED010000073.1 GCA_030428905.1 Gammaproteobacteria bacterium | reverse complement strand
GCCTGATCGGCAGCCTGCGAGAGGCTGCCGCTGATGAAACGGCGGTGCCAGAATTCCAGAGAGATCACGCTCCACAGCTGCATGGAATAGTCCTGGCGGCCTGACAAGTGATCAGATACCAAACGCGATACGCCATCCGGCGCCAACAGCCCAGACTCGGCCACCGCATCAGGCCGCAGAAACTCATCAATGAAAGGCCGAAGTTCATGCTTGAACCAGTGGCCAATCGGAGAGTCGAAGCCGACTTTCTTGCGATCGACGATGTCCGCCGGCAGGTAGCGCAGCGCCACCTCCTTGAGGATGTGCTTGGTGCGCGATCCCCGCAGCCGATACTCGTGCGGCAGCGACGCCGCAAACTCCGCAACCCGGTAGTCACAAAGCGGCGAGCGTACCTCCAGACTGGTACCCATGCTCATGCGGTCCATGTAAGTAAGCTGATACTCCGGAAGGTAGCCGCCAACGTCGACGCTCATGACACCGCTCATCAGATCAGGTGCCGAACGCATACGCGCACGTATGATCTCGTTGCCGGGGCATAGCGTGTGACCCAGCAACTCCTCACGAAGCTCCGGGCGGATGAGCTGCAGCCAGGAAACGTAACTGTCCTGCGGGGCCTGTCCGAGCGTCGCTGCAAAGCGTTTGAGACGCTTCATGAAGCGACTCCCGTCGGTAGAGTCGCTACCCTGATCAACAAGCCATCGAAGCGGAGCGGCGACCAGCTCGGGCATGCGCTGCGTGTATCGGAGAAGCGGGAGTGCGCTGTGCCTCGGATAACCCTGAAAGAGCTCATCTCCGCCCGTACCGCCCATGGCCACCTTCACGTCCCGCGCCACGAACTGACATAAGAGATAGACCAGCATCGACGTCGGCTCGCCGTTCGGCTCGTCATAGTGCATCGCGATCTTCGGTAGCAGTTCGAGATTGGAACTGGCATCGAGTATCAGCTCCTGGTGCTTTGTGCCAAGGTGCTGTGCCACCCGCTTAGCGTACGAGAGCTCGTTGAAACCCGCCGCCTCGGCACCGTAACCAACGGAATAGGTACGCACATCCGCGCCCAGCTTCTTCATCAGAGCAACGATCAGAGACGAATCGACGCCCCCCGAAAGAAACGCCGCCACCTCCACATCGCTCTTCATGCAGTAACGCACCGCTTCCACAAGCAAGGCATCGAGTTGATCCACGGCCTGATCAAAGGTCAGGTCATCGCGCACTTCTGGTGTGAACTGCCAGTAGGTCTTCCGCTCCACCCTACCGTGTTCGAACGTCAGATATTCACCAGGGTTGAGCTTGTTGATATGCCGGTAAGCGGTTTGCGATCCCGGCACGTAGCCGAGCGCCAGAAACGACGACACGGCGTCCATGTCTGCCGCCCGCTGCACTCCGGCCTCGAGCAGACACTTGATTTCGGAGCCGAACCGAATACCGCCATCGGTCTGCGCAAAGTAGAGAGGTTTCTCACCCAGCCGGTCCCGCGCCAGTAGCAGACGCTTGCGCCGACGATCCCAGAGCGCGATGGCGAACATACCTCGCAGGTGGGTCAGGAAGTCGTCTCCGTGCTCTTCGTAGGCATGGACGATCACCTCAGTGTCGCTGCGCGTGCGAAACGTGTGGCCCGAGGCCTGCAGTTCAGCTCTGAGCTCCTCGAAATTGTAGATCTCTCCATTGAAGACGAGCCAGACCGATTCATCTTCGTTGGCCATAGGCTGGTCGCCGCCGCTAAGGTCGATGATGGAGAGCCGCACCATACCCAGCACCGCTTCATCGAACGAGCGCACGCCCGTGTGATCGGGCCCTCGGTGGACCATCACCTGGCACATACGCCGCACTGTCTGCTCATCAATGCGGCCAACGCCGCCAGCTATACCGCACATAGATTCCATCCCAGGTGTTGCATGGTGTGCGCCCAGCGTGCCGCCGCACGGGCGGGGGACACGTAGGCCGCCGACTGAGCTGCGGCACGACTCAGCGTCTCGTACTGCGCGTCGTTCAACATGTCGCGAATGGCTTGCGTGAGCGCATCCACGTCGCTCGGCGCAAGCAGCCGCCCGTTGTATTGGTCTTTCACCAGGTCACCGAGATCCCCCACATCGGGTACGATTGCTGGCAACGCAGTAGAGAGCGCCTCCATGAGGCTGAGAGACAGACCCTCGGAGATGCTCGTTAAGACAAACACCCTGGATTCGGCAAGCCAGAGTTCGGTGTCGGTCTGCATACCGGCAAAGGTGACAAGATCTGCAATGCCGAGGTCCTGCGCCATGATTTCGAGCATCGGACGCTGATCGCCATCGCCAACCACCGCGAGTGTGACGGGGAGGTCATCCGCCCGGAGCCTGGCGATGGCCTCGAGCAACAGGGGAACGTTCTTGATCGGCGCGAGACGCCCCAGAAATATCAGGTCATAGCGCTTCTGCACACGCCGTGGCGGTCGATGCGGAACACAGCCAGGATTCACGACGACCAGCCGAGCATCAGTGCGCTCGCGCATGTAGGCCGCCGCATTAGAGCCCATACAGACCACCGCGTCAGCATGGCTCACTGCTCCCAACAGTTGCCTCTCAATGCGTGGGCTGGCCTTACCTATCCGCGCGAACAACTTATTCTCGCTGAGCAGACCGCCGTCACTGACTTCGGCAGGGCCTCCTACACAGAAGTAGATGCTCCTGGCACCAATGACACGGGCGAGCAGGATAGCAGCAAGTCCATTGAACAGCAGATGAAAGCCGCCAACCATCTGCGGGCGGAGCCTCAGCGTCACCCATATGAACGTGAGCATACGGGAGCCTACATCACCGCCAATCCGTCGCAGCCACGCGGGCGGTTGGCGCACTTCGATCGCCTCCGGGAACTCCACCGGGCTGGTGCTGACCATCACCACGCGCTGGAATCGGCTGCTATCCAGCATTGGCTGCAGATGGGCATTAATCCAGTTGCTGGAATGAAAGGTGCCGGTTAGCAACAGAACAGGGGGCGCTTCATTCTGCTCGCGGTCTCTCCGCGCCAACAAGCGCAGCAATCCGTTGTACGCGCAAAGCACCCAGTACAGTGAACGCTCGAGCATCAGCCCGCTCTCCCGCATGGGAGAGTTTCTCGTCGCAAAGGACAATGGATACCAGCAGACACCAGCGCAATCCGTATTCGCATCGCCGCAGTTTAGAGCGGCTGGCGGTCAGTTCGCTGAAGCCTTTCCCAGTTTGCCGTTCCCGTGTCCGGTCGAGCTACTCAGCGTCGACCGGTTCACTGCAGGAATGAGAAGTAATTCCGGCGCGATCAGGCCTTCTGCTCTTCGACGATCTCTGCGTCTTCGACCTCGTCGGCGGAATCTTCATTCACATCCACATCGTCGTCGTCGTAATCGTCGTCGAAATCTTCCGAATGCGGACGGTCCACCAGCTCGATAAACGCCATCGGCGCGGCGTCGCCTACACGAAAGCCGCTCTTGAGAATGCGCGTATAGCCACCCGGGCGTGCCTGATAACGAGGCCCGAGTTCGCTGAACAGCTTGCCCACCGCCGACTTCGAACGGGTGCGGGAAAACGCCAACCGTCGGTTGGCAACGGAGTCTTCTTTGGCCAGCGTGATCAGTGGTTCCACCACGCGACGCAGCTCCTTCGCTTTCGGCAGGGTCGTGCGGATGACTTCGTGCTCCACCAGGGAAGCGGCCATGTTACGGAACATGGCTTGCCGGTGGGAGCTGTTCCGGTTCAGCTGCCGGCCGCTCTTTCTATGACGCATCGTTCTTACTCTCTAAATGTCAGGCGACTTTGTGATCGCCGCGCAGGCCTGGCGGCGGCCAGTTCTCAAGCCGCATGCCCAGCGACAGGCCGCGCGAAGCCAGCACGTCCTTGATCTCGGTGAGCGACTTCTTGCCCAGATTCGGCGTCTTCAACAGCTCCACTTCCGTGCGCTGAATCAGATCGCCAATGTAGTAGATATTCTCTGCCTTGAGGCAGTTTGCCGACCGCACGGTCAGCTCCAGGTCGTCGACCGGGCGGATAAGGATCGGGTCGATCTCGTCTTCCTTCTCCTCTACGACGGGCTCTCCTTCACTCTCGAGATCCACGAACACCGCCAGCTGCTGCTGCAGAATGGTAGCCGCACGGCGTATCGCCTCTTCCGGGTCGATCGTACCGTTGGTTTCGATATCGAGAATGAGTTTGTCGAGGTCCGTGCGCTGCTCCACACGCGCACTTTCCACGCTGTAGGCCACACGCCGCATGGGGCTGTAGGTGGCATCCAGGCGAAGTACGCCGATCGGCCGGGATTCTTCCTCATCGTCGAGACTATCCACCGGCACGTAACCGCGACCGCGGGTAACACGCGCTTCCAGTCGAATGGCGCCGTTATCGTTGAGCGTACAGACCACGTGATCGGGATTGGCAATCTCGACATCTTCGGTGAGTTGGAAGTCACCAGCGGTAACCTGACCAGCGCCTTCCTTATGCAGGCTGATGATTGCCTCGTCCTGGTTGTGCAGCACCGCGGCCACGCCTTTCAGGTTCAGGAGGATGTCGATCACATCTTCCTGAACACCTTCGATGGTGCTGTACTCATGCAACACGCCATCTATCTGCACTTCGGTGATGGCACAACCCGGCATGGACGACAGCAGAATGCGACGCAGTGTGTTGCCCAGCGTGTGGCCGAAGCCACGCTCCAACGGTTCGAGGGTGACTCGCGCACGGGTCGCACTCGTCTCCTGGACGTCGATGTGACGCGGTGTCAGAAATTCATTCACAGATGACATATAGATGCCTCCTTGAGCCGTTGCTTGGAGCGTTACTTCGAGTAAAGCTCGACGATCAGGTTTTCGTTGATCTCCTGGGGAAGCTCTTCCCTGTCGGGAGCGCGCTTGAAGACACCTTCCTTCTTATCGGCATCCACATCCACCCACTCGATCGAACCACGCTGAGCTGCGAGCTGCAGAGCGGAAGAGATGCGCAGCTGCTGCTTGGCGTGCTCCGCCACCGCAACGATGTCGCCGTCTCGAACCTGATACGAGGCGACGTTCACCTTGCCACCGTTCACCGTAATCGATTTGTGCGACACAAGCTGGCGCGACTCGGCGCGCGTGCACCCGAAGCCCATGCGGTAAACGACGTTGTCCAGGCGACGCTCCAGCAGGAACAGCAGGTTCTCGCCGGTGTTGCCTTTCTGTCGCTCAGCCTTCTTGTAGTAGTTGCGAAACTGCTTTTCCAGGACGCCGTACAATCGGCGCACTTTCTGCTTTTCGCGCAGCTGCACCGCGTAGTCGGATAGACGACCACGTCGGGCACCGTGCTGACCGGGCACAGCCTCGATCTTGCACTTCGAATCGATGGGGCGTACGCCGCTCTTGAGGTACAGATCCGTACCCTCGCGACGAGACAGCTTCAGTTTAGGGCCGAGATATCGAGCCATGCTCTACTCCGTTCTTTGCCGAACTACACGCGGCGCCGCTTCGGCGGGCGGCAGCCATTGTGTGGAATCGGTGTGATGTCCGAGATGCTGTTGATGCGCAGGCCGGCGGCATTCAATGCCCGCACCGCGCTCTCGCGGCCCGGACCCGGACCTTTCACGCGAACGTCCACGCTCTTCATGCCGTGCTCAAGAGCCGTGGTGACGCACCGTTCTGCTGCAACCTGTGCCGCGAACGGCGTGCTCTTGCGGGAGCCGCGGAAACCCGAACCACCGGAAGTCGCCCAGCACAGAGCGTTGCCCTGACGGTCGCTGATCGTAACGATGGTGTTGTTGAACGACGCGTGGATATGGGCAATGCCATCCGTGACGACGCGTCTGCCTTTTTTCTTCTCTGCCATACCTGAACCTACTTACGGATGGGACGACGCGGGCCTTTGCGGGTACGCGCGTTCGTACGCGTGCGCTGGCCATGCACCGGCAGGTTGCGACGATGGCGCATTCCACGGTAGCAACCGAGGTCCATCAGACGCTTGATGTTCATGTTCACCTCACGGCGCAGATCGCCTTCCACCGAGAGCTTGGACACTTCGCTCCGAATCGCATCCAGCCGATCCTCTCCGAGCTCACCCATCTTGGTGGTCGGATCGACCCCGGCGGCTTCGCAAAGCTTGAGCGCTGTCGTACGACCAATGCCGTAGATGTACGTCAGCGATATGCTTGCGTGCTTGTTGTCTGGAATGTTGATTCCGGCGATACGAGCCATAGTTTCTTACCCTCAGCCTTGCCGCTGCTTGTGACGTGGCTCCGCGCTGCAGATCACTCGCACAACACCCTTGCGCTTGACGATCTTACAGTTGCGGCAGATTTTCTTTACCGATGCACGAACTTTCATGTTGCTACTCCTGCATTCCCCCCGCCTAACCGCCGCGCTTTCGCCCGTAGCTCTGCAGATTGGAACGCTCCATTAGCTTCGCGTACTGCGAAGACATCAAGTGGCTCTGAACTTGAGCCATGAAATCCATGGCGACCACCACGACGATCAGCAGCGCCGTGCCGCCGAGCTGAAACGTGATATTGAAAAATACGATCATGAACTCGGGCAACAGGCACACGAGCGTCACGTACAAAGCGCCGAAACAGGTGAGGCGGGTGATCACATCGTCGATGTACCGCGCGGTCTGCTGACCAGGACGAATGCCCGGAACGTAGGCTCCCTGTCGTTTCAGGTTATCGGCCACGTCCTTCGGGTCGAACTGGATCGCCGTGTAGAAGAAACTGAAGAACACGATACCCGCAGCGAACAGCAGGATGTACAACGGCTGACCGGGTGAAAGAACAAGCGCCACCTCCTGCAGCCAGTCCATGCCTGGGCTCGTGCCAAACCACTGCGCCATGGAAGCGGGCGCGAGCAGCAGGCTGGATGCGAAGATCGCTGGAATCACGCCGGCCATGTTCACTTTCAACGGCAAATGACTCTGCTGCGCCTGGTACATACGGCGACCTTGCTGCCGTTTGGCGTAGTTGACGGTGATGCGCCGCTGGCCACGCTCTACGAACACGACGAACGCAACGATCACGACGGCAAACGCAGCGATCGCAAGCAGCGCGATGATGTTGATATCGCCTTGCCGCGCAGCTTCGAAAGACTGGCCGATCGCAGCCGGGAAGCCGGATACGATACCGGAGAAGATCAACAGACTGATACCGTTGCCCACACCGCGCTCGGTGATCTGCTCACCAAGCCACATCATGAACATCGCGCCACTCACAAGCGTGATGATCGCTACCACATAGAAGCTCACACCCGGATCGAAGGCGAGATTTTGCGCGGCCAGCGTGCTGGTGAGCGATACACTCTGTACCAGCGCAATGGCAAGCGTGCCGTAACGCGTGTACTGGGTGATCTTACGACGGCCTGCATCACCTTCCTTGCGCAGTTGCTGCAGGGACGGGTACATCATGCTCATGAGGTTCATGATGATGCTGGAGGTGATGTAGGGAATCACACCCAATGCCAGGATACTCATGCGCTCCCATGCACCGCCGGAGAACATATTGAACAGCTCCAGAATGCCCCCCTGATTCTGATTGAACAGGGAAGCCAGGCGGTCTGGGTTGATACCGGGCACCGGTATGTGTGTGCCTACGCGGTACACGAGCAACGCGAACAACACGAACAGCAGGCGGTTGCGGAGCTCGGTGAGCCCCGCCTGCGTTCCTGCCAATTGTCCTGGGTTGTTGGTTGCCACTTGCCCTTATACCTGCGCTTACGCTTCGACGCTGCCGCCGGCCGCTTCGATTGCCGCCTTGGCGCCTTTCGTTACCGTGATACCTTTTACCGTCACCGCGCGGTCAATGCTGCCCGACAGCATGATGCGGGCGCGCTTGGTGTTTCTGCGCAGCACGTTGGCCGCCGTGAGGGTATCCATCGTGATCTCACTACCTTCGACCTTAGCCAGTTCCGACAGACGCACTTCCGCGGTGCCAAGGCCAATGCGCGATCGAAAGCCGAACTTCGGCACACGCATCTGCAGCGGCAACTGGCCGCCTTCGAACCCTGCGCGCACACCGCCGCCGGAACGGGATTTCTGGCCTTTCTGGCCACGACCGCTGGTCTTACCCCAACCGGTAGCGGCACCACGGCCCACACGTCGCTTGGGGCGCTTAGCGCCTTCGCCTGGATGCAAGTCGTTCAAACGCACCGCTATTCTCCTTCGACCCTGACCATGTAGTTGACCTTGTTGATCATGCCGCGCACAGAGGGGGTATCTTCCACCTCTACGGTATGACCAATGCGACGCAGCCCAAGACCTGCCACGCAAGCTTGATGTTTCTTCAAACGCCCGACGGTGCTCTTCACCAGCGTGACGCGAATTTTGGCTGCCTCATTTCCCATCTTGACTACTCCGAGCCTGTTAAACCGCCCAAACTCAGGCCGTGATTTCTTCTACCGTCTTGCCGCGTCGCTCCGCCACCGTTTCCGGAGACTGGATGGACGTCAGCGCCTTGAACGTGGCACGTACCACATTGACCGGGTTGGTCGATCCGTAGCATTTGGCCAGTACGTTGTGCACTCCAGCGGCTTCCAGCAACGCGCGCATGGTGCCGCCGGCGATCACACCAGTACCTTCCGAAGCCGGCTGCATGTACACCTTAGACGCTCCGTGACGAGCCGTGGTGGGATACCAGATCGTGCTGCCGTTGAGATCCACTTCGACCATGTTGCGGCGCGCCGACTCCATGGCTTTCTGGATCGCCAGCGGGACTTCCCGTGCTTTGCCGCGGCCGAAACCGACACGGCCATTGCCGTCGCCGACCACGGTGAGGGCCGTGAAGCCGAAGATCCGGCCACCTTTCACCACCTTGGCGACGCGGTTGACCTGGACGAGCTTCTCAACAAGCCCTTCGTCACGGGATTCGTCTGTATATGCCATGTGTTGCCCCTAAAATTCCAATCCGCCTTCACGCGCACCATCTGCCAGTGCTTTCACCCGACCGTGGTATTTGTACCCGGATCGATCGAAGGCGACTTTCGTGACACCGGCAGCCTTGGCACGCTCGGCAACGAGCGCACCGACCTTGCTCGCCGCTTCGGCGTTTCCCGTCGCGCCACCGCGCAGCGACGGATCCAGCGTCGATGCCGATGCCAGAACGCGATCGCCATTCACGCTCAATACCTGCGCGTAGATATGACGCGGCGTGCGGTTGACGCTGAGACGCTCCATGCCGAGCTCGCGCATCTTCATGCGACCACGCTTGGCACGACGAAGTCTTGATGCTTTCTTTTCCTGCATGGCTACTTCTTCTTCGCTTCTTTACGGCGCACACGCTCGTTCGCGTAACGCACCCCTTTACCTTTGTATGGTTCCGGCGGTCGGTAGGCTCGGATCTCTGCCGATACCTGTCCAACCAGCTGCTTATCCATACCTTTTACGATGATCTCGGTCTGGCTCGGCGTCTCCACATCAACACCGTCCGGCAGCGCGTAGGCAACCGGGTGGGAGAAGCCAAGCTGCAGGTTCAGCGTTCGGCCTTGCGCCTGCGCGCGATAACCAACCCCCTGAAGCTCGAGCTTGCGCTCGAAGCCGTCGGAAACGCCGACCACCATGTTGTTCACGAGCGCGCGCATGGTGCCCGCCATCGCGTTGGAACCGCGGTCGCCACTTCGGGCGGATACCAGGAGCGCGCCATCTTCCTGGCGCACTTCAACGCTGGGATGCACGGTCATGGACATGCTGCCCTTACCGCCCTTGACGGTGCAGTCCTGACCATCGAGTTTGACCTCGACTCCGGAAGGCAGCGGCACTGGATTGTTTGCAACTCGAGACATGTCTTCCTCTCTAAAACACCGTGCAGAGCACTTCGCCGCCTACACCGGCTGCGCGCGCTGCGCGATCTGTCATGAGCCCCTTGTTGGTGCTGACGATGGCCACACCAAGACCGTCGCGCACCGGCGGAATCTCCGATGCCTGCCTATAGATACGCAGCCCCGGGCGGCTCACGCGCTTCAATTCTTCGATGACAGGTGCGCCATTGTGGTAGCGCAGTTTCACCGTAAGCTGCGGCTTGACGCCTTCGTCCAGCTGATAGCTGTCGATATAGCCCTCACTGCGCAGCACATCGAGAATGGCGGTCTTCGCTTTGGACGCCGGCATGCTCACCTGCGGATGATTCGCAGATTGCGCGTTTCGAATGCGCGTCAGCATGTCGGAAATCGGATCTTGCATCGTCATATCGGTTTACCAGCTGGACTTCACGAGGCCGGGCACATCGCCCCGCATGGCTGCTTCGCGCAGTTTGTTACGCGCCAGGCCAAATTTGCGGTAGACGCCGTGCGGACGACCAGTCACGCCGCAGCGCCGCTGCTTGCGCACAGGGCTTGCGTTGCGCGGAAGCGCCTGCAGCTTGAGCTGCGCATCCCAACGCTCGTCTTCTGAAAGATTCTTGTCTGCGATCGTCGCTTTCAGAGCCTGCCTCTTCTTGGCGAACTTCTGTACTGCTTTCGCCCGCTTCTTTTCACGCGCGATCATGGATTTCTTGGCCATAGGGTCTTCGTCCTCTCTCTACGTGCGGAACGGGAAGTTGAAGGCTTTGAGCAGTGCCAGGCCATGCTCATTGTTCAGCGCCGACGTCGTTACCGTCACATTCAGGCCGCGAATCTTGTCGATCTTGTCGTAGTCAATCTCGGCAAAGATGATCTGCTCGGTTACGCCCATGGAGTAGTTACCGCGCCCGTCAAACGCTTTGGGATTCAGCCCGCGAAAGTCACGGGTCCGAGGAATGGCGACACTGATCAGACGTTCAATGAAGTCGTACATGCGCGCCCGCCGCAGCGTTACCTTGCAACCGATCGGCCAGCCTTCACGAATTTTGAAACCAGCTTCGGACTTGCGCGCTTTGGTGATCACCGGTTGCTGCCCGGCGATCAGCGTCATGTCGTTGACGGCGTTTTCCAGGATCTTGCGATCCCCGACCGCTTCGCCAACCCCCATGTTCAGCGTCACCTTCTCGAGCCTGGGCACAGCCATGATGTTGTCCAAGCCAAGCTGCTGCTGCAGTGCCGGTCGGATCTCTTCTATGTAGCGTTGATGCAAATTCATCGTTGGACCATCAGTCGATCGGTTTTTGCGTGGATCGGAACACACGCACTTTTCTATCATCTTCGAAGATGTAGCCGATTCGATCGGCCTTACCTTCATCACCATTCCAGATCATCACATTGGACGCCTGGATGGGCGCCTCACGCGACACGATGCCGCCCTGCTGCCCAATGTTCGGATTGGCGCGCTCGTGCTTCTTGATCATGTTGACGCCGCTGACGATCAGCCGCCCATCCTTCAACACTTTCTGGACATCGCCTCGCTTGCCCTTGTCGCGCCCGGCAATAACGATCACTTCGTCGTTCTTTTTCAGCTTCGTGGGCAAGACAGCCTGTTTGTTGTGTTTGCTCATGTCGTCCTCACAGAACCTCGGGCGCAAGCGATACGATGCGCATGAACTTCTCCGTACGCAGCTCGCGGGTTACCGGCCCGAAGATACGCGTGCCCACCGGCTGGTTCTGCTGGTTGAGCAACACCGCCGCATTCTGATCGAAGCGAATCAGCGAACCGTCCGGGCGCCGAACGCCCTTCTTGGTGCGCACGACCACGGCGTTCATGACCTGCCCCTTACGGACACGGCCCCGCGGAATCGCTTCTTTAACGGTCACCTTGATGATGTCGCCGACACCCGCATAGCGTCGCTTGGAGCCGCCCAGCACCTTGATGCACTGGACCTTTCTAGCGCCGCTGTTGTCAGCGATGTCCAACATGGTTTCGACCTGAATCATTGCCTTTTCCTCAGACCTGTCGCGCGCGCTCGTCGACGCTCAATAGCCGCCATGTCTTCGTTTTCGAGATAGGCGCACACTCGACCACGGTGACCGCGTCACCGATGTTGCAGGTGTTCTCTTCGTCGTGCGCATGCAATTTCTTGGAACGCTTGACAAACTTTCCGTACACCGGGTGCTTGACGCGACGCTCTACCAGCACCGTGATGGACTTTTCCATCTTGTTGCTCACTACCGTGCCGGAAACGGTACGTGCGTTGCTCACACGCTTCTCTACATTCGTATCTGTCGCAGCCTCAGCCACTTCGTTTCTCCCTCAGCACAGTCTTCACCCGCGCGATGTCGCGCTTGGTGTTCTTGAGAAGATGCGTCTGCGCCAACTGACCGCTGGCACGCTGCATGCGCAAGCCGAACTCTTCTTTGCGAAGGTTGATGAGTTCTGCATTGAGCTCGTCTTCGCTCTTGTCTCTCAGCTCTTTCACGTCCATTACATCACCGACCGTTTTACGAACGCGGTCTGGAATGGAAGCTTTGCTGCGGCGAGGGTAAACGCCTCACGAGCAAGCTCCTCCGACACACCTTCCATCTCATACAACACACGTCCAGGCTGAATCAGCGCCACCCAGTATTCGACATTGCCCTTGCCCTTACCCTGGCGCACTTCCAGCGGCTTTTTGGTAATCGGCTTGTCCGGAAACACGCGGATCCAGATCTTCCCGCCACGCTTGATCTTACGGGTCATGGCGCGCCGGCCAGCTTCGATCTGGCGCGCTGTCAAACGCCCACGGCCAACCGCCTTGAGGCCGTATTCGCCGAAGCTCACCCGGCTACCACGCAGCGCCAGTCCTCGGTTACGACCCTTCTGCTGCTTCCTGAATTTTGTTCGCTTCGGTTGTAGCATCGTTGTTTACCTTGTTTCCGACGGCTCGCCTCAGGAAGCCGCTGCGGCCTCCTGCTCCTGGCCGATCACCTCACCCTTGAATATCCACACTTTGATACCAATGACGCCGTAGGTGGTCTGAGCCTCCCAGGTGGCGTAGTCGATATCTGCACGCAGGGTGTGCAGCGGCACGCGTCCTTCGTGGTACACCTCGGATCGAGCAATCTCGGCGCCACCCAGACGGCCGGCGACACGCACTTTGATGCCTTCAGCGCCGAGGCGCATGGCATTCTGAATCACACGACGCATTGCACGACGGAACTGCACTCGGCGCTCGAGCTGCTGAGCAACGTTCTGAGCAACCAGCAGAGCGTCGAGCTCGGGCTTACGAATCTCTTCGATGTTTACGTGCACCGGCACGTTCATCAGGCGCTGCAGCTCACCGCGCAAGCGCTCGACATCCTCGCCTTTCTTACCGATAACGATGCCAGGGCGTGCGGTGTGAACAGTGATTCTGGCGGTCTGCGCCGGACGCTCGATCTCAATACGGCTGATCGATGCCTGTGACAGACGCTTACGCAGGTAATCACGCACTTCAAGGTCGTTGAGCAGATACTTCGCGTACGTCTTTTTGTCCGCATACCACACCGAAGTGTGTTCTTTGGTGATCCCCAGACGCATGCCGGTGGGGTGTACTTTCTGACCCATAGTCTCCTCTACGCCTCGTCCGACACCGTCACGGTGATGTGACACGTGCGTTTGAAAATGCGATCCGCCCGGCCTTTGGCACGTGGCCGGATGCGCTTCATCGTGGTCCCTTCGTTGACGAACACTTCGCTGATCACGAGATCATCAACGTCCGCCGCTTCGTTGTTCTCAGCGTTGGCAATGGCAGACTCGAGAACCTTGCGAACCAGGTCTGCTCCCTTTTTGGTGGAGAACGTCAGGATGTCCAACGCCTCCGCCGCCTGCTTGCCCCGCACCTGATTGACCACCAGCCGAGCTTTCTGCGCGGACAGCCTCAGTCGCTTCGCGGTTGCACTGACTTGCATCATCTACCCCTTAACGCTTCGACTTCTTGTCCGCCGCGTGGCCGCGGTAGGTACGCGTTGGCGCGAATTCGCCCAGCTTGTGCCCAACCATGTCTTCGCTGATGAAAACAGGCACATGCTGACGACCGTTGTGCACGGCAATGGTCAAGCCCACCATGTCGGGCAGAATCATCGACCGGCGCGACCAGGTCTTGATCGGCTTGCGATCGTTGTTGGCCGCTGCCACCTCCACCTTTTTCACCAGGTGCAGATCGACAAACGGGCCTTTGTGCAATGATCTCGGCACTTGTCGCTCCCCTACTTCTTGCCACGCCGGCGCACGATGAGCCGGGTGGTTCGTTTGTTCTTGCGGGTCTTGTAGCCCTTTGTAGGCACACCCCATGGAGTGACCGGATGGCGGCCACCAGACGTCTTGCCCTCGCCACCACCGTGCGGGTGATCTACCGGGTTCATGGCAACACCACGTACCGTCGGACGCACACCACGCCAGCGTTGGGCACCCGCTTTACCGAGCGAGCGCAGGTTGTGCTCGCTGTTGGACACTTCGCCCAGAGTCGCGCGGCACTCAGCTAGGACACGGCGCATCTCACCGGAGCGCAAGCGCAGCGTCGCGTAAGAGCCTTCGCGGGCCACCAGCTGACAGGACGTGCCTGCGCTACGCACCATCTGCGCGCCTTTGCCGGGCTTGAGCTCCACACAATGAATGACGCTACCGACAGGAATACTGCGCAGCGGCATCGAGTTGCCCGGGCGGATGGCTGCTCCGGAGCCGCTCATCAGGTCGTCGCCAGCTGCAACGCCTTTCGGGGCGATGATGTAACGACGCTCACCATCCTTATACTTCAACAGCGCAATGTAAGCGGTACGATTCGGGTCATACTCAAGGCGCTCCACCTTCGCGGGGATGCCATCTTTGTCCCGCTTGAAGTCGATCATGCGGTAGTGCTGCTTGTGACCGCCGCCGCGATGACGCGTGGTAATACGGCCAGCATTGTTTCGACCGCCGGTCTTGTTCTGCTTCTCAATCAGCGGCTTGTGCGGTCCACCCTTGTGCAGGTCTTTGTTGACGACCTTGACGACGAACCGACGCCCTGGGGAGGTTGGTTTTGTTTTTACAACAGCCATCAGTCAGTCACCATGAAGTCGATATCCTGGCCATCCGCCACGCGGACATAGGCCTTCTTCCAGTTCTTCTTGCGGCTTACACCACGCACGGTGCGCTTGCGCTTGCCTTTGACGTTCGCAGTTGTGACACCAACTACGCTGACGTTGAAGATCTGCTCCACCGCCTGCTTGATTTCCGCCTTTGTGGCAGTCACATCCACCTTGAACGCGTACTGGTTCGATGCATCCCCAAGAAGCGCAGCCTTCTCTGAAATGTGCGGCTCACGCAGCACCGTATAAATTCGCTCCTGGTTCATGCCAACGCCTCCTCGAGGGACTTCAACGCCGCGACAGTGATGAGCACCTTTTCATGGCTGATGAGCGCAACGGGATCGACGCCTTGGGCGTCTACAACATCCACTCCCTTGAGGTTTCGGGATGCCAGAAACAGATTCTGATCGACCTCGGAAGAAACGATGAGAACGTTGGACAGCTCGAGGGACTTCAGCATGTCTACCAGCGCACGCGTCTTCGGCTGCTCCAGTGTGACGGACTCAGTCACCACCAGACGGCCCTGCCGGATAAGTTCCGACAGGATGCAGCGCAGCGCGCCGCGGTACATCTTTCGGTTGACCTTCTGAGAGTGATCCTGCGGTCGAGCCGCAAACGTAACACCGCCCCCACGAAACAACGGAGATCGGATGGTGCCGGCGCGTGCTCGGCCAGTACCTTTCTGGCGCCACGGCTTTCGGCCGCCGCCACTGACATCGCTGCGTGTCTTCTGAGCGCGCGTGCCCTGGCGAGCACCAGCGAGGTAAGCAACCACAACCTGGTGTACCAGCGCCTCGTTGTATTCACGATCGAAAGCGACTTCGGACACTTCGACGTTACCGCCGCCTGCTGCGAGATTCAGGTTCATGATGCCGCCTCGCTAGATTGCATCTTGGATTGCAACTTGACCGCCGGCGTGATCACGACGTCGCCACCGATGGGCCCAGGCACAGCACCTTTCACCAGGAGCAGATTGCGTTCGCCATCCACACGCACCACTTCGAGATTCTGTACCGTCACCGTGGCATTACCCAGATGGCCGGACATCTTCTTGCCCTTGAATACCCGGCCCGGGGTCTGGCACTGACCGATGGAGCCAGGCACACGATGCGATATGGAGTTGCCGTGGCTGTTGTCCTGGCCGCGAAAGTTCCAACGCTTGATGGTGCCGGCATAGCCTTTACCTTTCGACGTACCCTGCACGTCGATCTTCTGCCCCGGCTCGAATTGCGTCAGGGTGATCTCACCACCAACGGCAAAGTCGTCGGAAAGCTCCTCAACACGGAACTCCTTGAGCAGTCGACCAGCAAGCGTGCTTGCCTTGGCATAGTGGCCTGCCTCCGGCTTGTTCACCCGACCCTGCTTGACCTCGCCGGCGGTCACCTGCACGGCATTGTAGCCGTCAGACTCCATCGTCTTGATCTGCGTGATGCGGTTGGGCTCCGCTTCGATCACCGTCACCGGCACACTCTGCCCGTCTTCGGTGAAGACACGCGTCATGCCGCTTTTTCTTCCTACCAGGCCAATCGCCATCGTTTTCCCCGTTCGTAACCGCGCGAAAACATCCCGCGTAAAAGGAACCGCTTGCCTGAACCTCACCTTTCGGCGACAGGCAAACGGTTTCTGCGGTTCTCGTAGCTCCCTATCGGAGCCCTGTCGAGCACGCTGTACCGGCCATCGCCGGTCGCGTACCTAGTTCAAACTTATCTGTACTTCTACGCCTGCAGCCAGATCCAGCTTCATCAGAGCGTCCACCGTCTTCTCCGTAGGCTCGACGATGTCCAGCAGGCGCTTGTGGGTGCGAATCTCATACTGATCCCGTGCGTCTTTGTTGACGTGCGGAGAGATGAGCACCGTAAACTTTTCTTTGCGTGTCGGGAGCGGGATGGGGCCTTTAACCTGCGCGCCTGTTCGCTTCGCCGTGTCCACGATTTCCTGCGTAGATACGTCGATCAATTTGTGGTCGAACGCCTTCAAGCGAATACGAATCCTCTGGTTTTGCACGTCGGCTCCAAACCCTTAAGTGACTTTATGCAACGCGGACCGAACGTCGCCGCTCGACCTGCAAATCACATTTTCCCCTGACAAAGAACGCCCCGAAATCGGGACGGCGAATTATACGCGGCGCGAGAAAGCGCGCAACTCTTTTAGCAAAGCCAGTTGCCGGGCCCTACTAATAGAGGGGCTGCGCTCTGCAGCCCCCACCAGTTCCCGCTTACTGGGAGATTTTCGTTACGACGCCGGCACCCACCGTGCGGCCGCCTTCACGGATCGCAAAGCGCTGACCTTCTTCCATCGCGATCGGGCTGATCAACTCCACAGCCATCATCACGTTGTCTCCAGGCATCACCATCTCAACGTCCTGCGGCAACTCCACAGATCCCGTCACATCCGTCGTCTCAAAGAAAAACTGCGGACGATAACCCTTGAAGAACGGCGTGTGGCGACCACCTTCGTCCTTCGACAACACATACACTTCCGCATCAAACTTCGTGTGCGGCGTGATCGCTCCCGGCTTCGACAGCACCTGGCCCCGCTCTACCTCGTCTCGCTTCGTGCCACGCAGCAGTACGCCAACGTTCTCTCCCGCACGCCCTTCGTCCAATAGCTTGCGGAACATCTCTACACCCGTACACGTCGTCTTCGTCGTATCTCGGATGCCCACAATCTCAATCTCGTCCCCTACCTTCACGATGCCGCGGCTCACCCGCCCCGTGACCACCGTGCCACGACCAGAAATCGAGAACACGTCCTCAATCGGCATCAGAAACGGCAGATCCACTGGCCGCTCCGGCTCCGGAATGTAATCGTCCAGCGCCTGCACCAGCTCCTTCACCTTCTCCACATACGCCGCGTCGCCCTCCAGCGCCTTCAGCGCCGAACCCACAATGATCGGCGTGTCGTCACCAGGAAACTCGTACTGGTCCAGAAGCTCACGCACTTCCATCTCCACCAGCTCGATCAGCTCCTCGTCGTCCACCATGTCCGCTTTGTTCATGAACACGACAATCTTCGGTACACCTACCTGGCGCGACAGCAGAATGTGCTCACGCGTCTGCGGCATCGGACCATCCGCCGCACTCACCACCAGGATCGCTCCGTCCATCTGCGCAGCACCCGTGATCATGTTCTTCACATAGTCCGCGTGACCAGGGCAGTCCACGTGCGCGTAGTGGCGCGCCTCACTCTCGTACTCAACGTGCGACGTCGCAATCGTAATACCGCGCTCCCGCTCTTCCGGTGCGTTATCAATCTCGCCAAAGTCCCGTACGTCTCCTCCGTAGACCTCCGCACATACCTTCGTCAGCGCCGCCGTCAGCGTCGTCTTTCCATGGTCTACGTGACCAATCGTGCCCACGTTTACGTGCGGTTTCTTTCGCTCAAACTTCTCTTTGGCCATCTCGAATTTCCTCTGGAATGTCGCCGTCTTTTTCGTTGTGTCTACTTAAGTAGTGCTGCGCTTTAAGTAGTGCTGCGCTGTCGCTACGCCGTTGCCGCTCAGTGTTGCTACTCAATAATGGTGCTCACAATCGGATTTGAACCGATGACCTCTTCCTTACCAAGGAAGTGCTCTACCGACTGAGCTATGTGAGCATGTCTGGAGCGGGTAGCGGGAATCGAACCCGCGTCATCAGCTTGGAAGGCTGAGGTTCTGCCTCTGAACTATACCCGCGTGCCTTTCGTTCCTATTCCTCTTCGATGCTTCCAGCCTCGCCGGAATCAATAATGGTGGTGGGGGAAGGATTTGAACCTTCGAAGGCTTAGCCGTCAGATTTACAGTCTGATCCCTTTGACCACTCGGGAACCCCACCAAGTTTCTCGCTTTGCGAAAATACAAGAACGCCCCTGCATCGCAGCACTATCCGCCGCCTGCATGGACGCTCATCTACTCTGTTCTCACCCGCCTTTGCCGTACCAACTGGGTATGACTGCCACGCCTTCCGCATGGCGCCTCACACTGCCCATTCCGCCGCGCCCGCATGCACCAAGGAATGTCCTTGGTGCCGCCACAAGGAATCGAACCCTGGACCTTCTCATTACAAGTGAGCTGCTCTACCTGCTGAGCTATGGCGGCAAAATGGGAGCGGGATTCTATAGAAAGCCAAACTAGGGTGCAATTGTTGTTGGCTGCAGCCTGAGGGAGACCTCGCCCGCAGAGAAATCCCTGATCCCTGAAAGCGTATCGAGGCTGAGTCGGCCGTCGGGGAGCACCCCCCTGACGACGCCGTCGATTGCTTCGCCGCCGAGTGTGACACGACAAGGGAGATCCTGAAAGACATGCAACGCATCGTAGCGCGCCTTGAATGCCGGGAAGCCCGAACGTTCAAATTCGTCAAGGTATTCACCTATCCGGCCAACGATCGCCGCGGCCAACGTCGTGCGGTCGGCCTCGACCCCCAGTCGGACCAGGTCCGTCGCCGGCTGATCGAGCCGCTCGATCTCCGCATCCGTCAGCTTAACGTTGACCCCGACTCCGACTACCAGCTGCGTGCGCTCACCACCGGAGATTTCAACCAGGATCCCACAGAGCTTGGCACCGTTGAAGATGACATCGTTAGGCCACTTCAGGCCGATTCCTACCGCTCCCTGCGACACCAGTGCCTCGCAGACCGCCACGCCGACCACCAGGCTCGCCCCACCCAGCTGAAAAGGCGAGCGTTTCGTAAGATGACCCATGCTCATAGCCAGGTTTCGTGCCACCGGTCCAACCCAACTGCGGCCGCGCCGCCCGCGACCGGCATGCTGAAACTCAGCGAGGAGCGCCTGACCATGCACCGAGCCCACCTCCGAAGCCTCCATGAGGTCCGTGTTTGTAGAAGCCGTAGCCGGCACGACAGTCACCGTCCAACGATCGCCAAGAACGGTACCGAGCTGTTTGTCGTCGAGCCAGGCGCCTGCTTCCAGAGGAGCAATCTGGCCATCCACGACATCCAGCCCGGCCTCCATGGGGCTGATTCCGGCCAATGGCCATTCGGAAACAGGCAGGTGGTAGCCTGTACGCAGCTTCACTAACAGGCGATTCAGTTCCAATGGTCTCCCTCGATCCTTTGGGTGAGCGCTTACGTAGAAGCACCGGTATCCTTCACCGCGCGCCGCCGCAAAATGGGTAAATGCCAACGGAGAGCCTCATGCAAAAGTTCCCGCACCAATATCAGGCAGAAGCAGTTGGCGGTGCCGCCGGTATTGTACGCATCGACGCATCGACTGCCCCTACAATCGACAGCCAGGCCCCACCGGAATTCGGAGGACCGCAGGGCTTCTGGTCACCGGAAACACTGCTGCTGGCAGCGATCGCCAACTGCTTCATCCTCACGTTCCGTGCGTTGTCCCAGCGGGGAGAAATCAACTGGTCTCGGCTGCACTGCACCGTTGATGGAAGGTTAGACAAGACCACCGAGGGGCTTCGGTTTACCGAATTCACAGTGGCACCGACACTCGAGGTGGTACCTGGCGCGGACAAAGAGAAGGCGCTGTCATTGCTTGAGCAATCTGAGCGACAGTGTCTGGTCTCGAACTCGCTGAACGGCCAGATCACCCTTAATCCGCTGGTGCTGTAATCCGCAGGTGCTGGAGCACATCTGATGGACGATTCTGTTGCGATAACCAGACGCCACAAACAACAACGCCCATCGAAAGCTATCCGATGGGCGTCGTTTGATATTAATGCCTGACGATGACCTACTCTCACATGGGGAGACCCCACACTACCATCGGCGCTGAGTCGTTTCACTGCTGAGTTCGGGATGGGATCAGGTGGTTCCAACACGCTATTGTCGTCAGGCAAACCGGTTCAATTCATTGATTTGTAGCTGCAACCATTAAATCCGGGACGGATCTAAATGTGCCTTGGAAACTAGCGTGTGCGCTCGATTATATGGTCAAGCCGCACGGGCAATTAGTACAGGTTAGCTCAACGCCTCACAACGCTTACACACCCTGCCTATCAACCTCGTAGTCTCCGAGGGCCCTTTAGAAATCGCGAGGATTTGTGATATCTCATCTTGAGGGAGGCTTCCCGCTTAGATGCTTTCAGCGGTTATCCCGTCCGAACATAGCTACCCGGCAATGCCACTGGCGTGACAACCGGAACACC
>JAUIED010000072.1 GCA_030428905.1 Gammaproteobacteria bacterium | reverse complement strand
CAGGAGGCAGAGCGCCTCGGCTACGACGCCGTGTTCACCGCCGAGGCCTGGGGGTCAGATGTGTTCACACCGCTGGCGTGGATCGGCGCGCACACCGAGCGCATCCGTCTCGGCACCGGCATCGCGCAGCTCTCGGCGCGCGCGCCCACCGCCACCGCCATGGCGGCATTGACGCTGGATCATCTCACCAAGGGCCGGGTAATCCTCGGCCTCGGGGTTTCAGGCCCGCAGGTGGTGGAAGGCTGGTACGGCCGGCCGTTCGGTAAGCCGCTGGCGCGCACACGCGAGTACGTGAACATCGTCCGCCAGGTGCTGGAGCGCAAAGAGCCGGTGGTAAACGATGGCGAGCACTACCCGCTGCCCTACACCGGCGAAGGCGCCTGGGGCCTCGGCAAACCGCTGAAGTCCATCACCCACCCCTACCGTGAGGACCTGCCCATCTTCCTCGGCGCCGAAGGCCCGAAGAACGTCGCCATGACCGCTGAGATCGCAGACGGCTGGCTGCCGTTGTACTACTCACCCTACCGCCAGGAGGTGTACGCGGATCAGATCGCCCACGCCAAGCCCGGCTTTGAAATCATGCAGGGTGTGGCGGTGATCATCGACGACGACATCGAACGCGCGCTGCTGCCGCTGAAGCGTAACCTGGCGCTGTACATCGGCGGCATGGGTGCGAAGTCGCGCAACTTCCACAACGAGCTGGTGCAGCGCATGGGCTTCGAGGAAGCGGCCGCCAAGATTCAGGATCTGTTCCTCGCCGGCCGCAAAGACGAAGCGACCGCAGCGGTACCCACGGAGCTGGCGGACGAGATCTCTCTGGTGGGCTCGGTAGATCGCATCAAAGACCGCCTGCAGGCCTGGCGGGAAACGCCGGTGACTTCGCTCTTGGTCTCCACGCAGAACATGGCGCAGCTGCGCACGTTCGCAGAGCTGGTGCTGGGCTGAGGCGACGCGGCAGATGGAAGGGTTGCTCGACACCGCACTGGCACTCCTCGCCACGCATGGTTACGTGATCGTGCTGTTGTGGATGTTTGCCGACCAGGCAGCCCTGCCCATACCTTCCATCCCCCTGTTGATCGCCGCCGGCGCCGTGGCAGCCACCGGCCAGCTCGATCTCGGGCTCGTGATTGCGGCAGCCACGGTGGGTTGCTTGCTGGGTGATCTCCTGTGGTATGCCCTCGGCCGTTTTCGCGGCCAACAGGCCATTGGACTCGTGTGCAAACTAGCCATCGAGCCCGACAGCTGCGCGTCCACCACGCGCCGGGCATTCACCCGTTTCGGGCCGGCAACGCTGCTCATCGCCAAGTATCTGCCCGGCGTGCAGACCCTGGCGCCCGCCTCTGCAGGCTTCGTGCGCGCGCCATGGTTCGGCTTTCTTCTGGTCGATGCGGCAGGCGCGCTTCTGTTCGTGCTGCCGTTCCTGCTGGGCGGCTACTACTTCCAGCCGGAACTCGCGGCGCTGCTGGATCGCTTGCGCGAGGTGTCAGGCGGTCTGGTGATGCTGGTGGTGGTCGTTCTGTCGCTATACGGCATGGTAAAAGCGGTGCAGTGGACCCGTTTTCTGCGCGGCCACAAGTTGCGCCGCCTGACGCCGGAGGACCTGCACGCGCGCTTGCAGAACGCAGACAATCGCCCGGCGGTGATCGACCTGCGCCAGGCACTGGACTTCGAGCTCGAACCGCGCAGCATTCCCGGCGCCCTGCGCATCCCGCTGTCGGAGATAGAACGCCGACGCGACGAGATACCCACCCGATACGATGTGGTGCTGGTGTGCACGTGACCCAGTGAAGCATCGAGCGCCCGTGTGGCGCTCTACCTCAAGAAGTACGGTATCAACGACGTCTATCCGTTGTCTGGCGGCATGAGCCGCTGGCTTGAGCTCGGCCTGCCTACTGACATGCCGTCAAACGAAGGCTGAGCGGCTTACAGCAGCGCTGCCAGCGCCGAGCGCTGCGCCACACCATCGCCTAAAAGCTGCTGTGCGTGCATCAGGCGCTTGTGATAGATCTGCACGTCTGATTCCCAGGTAAATCCGATACCGCCGTGCAGCTGCGTGCCGCGGTTGGCGCAGAACCCCGCCGTGTCAGAAGCGCTCGACTTGGCCAGCAGCGCCAGGCGCAGCGCATCCTCACGATCAAAATCGAATGCACAGGCCGCGGCATACACCAGGGAGCGGCTCTGATCGGCGGCGATCATCATATCGACGATGGGGTGCTTCACCGCCTGGAAGAAGCCGATGGGACGGTCGAACTGCTGGCGCGTTTTTGCATACTCCGCCGTCGCCTGCAGCATCCACTCCGCAGCACCCGCGATGTCGGCGGCCACCAGCGTGAGCAGCGCCGGTAGCGCCGAATCAAAGGCTGGCTCGCCGGCACCGGGGTCGACAAGCCGCGTTCCGGCGGCGCCGTTCAGCTCCACACGTCCCTGGTCCCGGGTGAGATCGACGATACGGTCCGCGACGAGCTGCACACCATCACCGCCCGTATCAAGCGCGTACCACGCGAGGCCTGCCTCCTCCCGAGCAGCCAGGATGACCACATCAGCCTTCTGCAGGTCCTGCACGAAGTGCACCGTGCCGGAAAGCAGCCTCTGCTCGGCAACCACCGAAGTATCGCGCGGGTGCAGGGAACCATGCGCATCGCTGAACCCCCATGCCACAGCCGCGCCCTCGGCGATGCGCGTGAGCACGGCATCTGCCTCGGGGGTTGCCATCTCGCGCAGCAGGAAGGTGCTCTGCAGTGTGCTCGCCAGCGGCGTCGGCATCGCTGCTGCGCCAATCTCCTCGGCAAGCGCCACTGCTGTCACCAGCCCCATCTCGGCGCCACCACAGCGCTCCGGCACGGCCAGCGCCGACCATCCCAGCGCGGTCATCTCCCGCCAGGCGTCCACGTCATAGAACCCCCGGCGCTCTTCGCCGAGGTAGGGATCTTCTGTACCGGCAATGGCCTTGCGCAGTGCCTCCAGTGGCGCGAGGTCGCTGATGAAACGCTGCGCGGCGTTCTTGAGCATGTCCTGCTCTTCGCCGTAGCCGAAATCCTTGGGTTGCGTCTGATTGGAGTTGCTCATAGTTATTTCGTCTTCGGCAGGCCGAGCACGCGCTCGCCCAGAATGTTGCGTTGGATCTCGCTGCTGCCGCCGGAGATCGTTCCAGTGTAGGTGTTCATGTAGCCGAGCGCCCATTTGCCGTCGGCGCGCGCGTGCTCGTCTCCCACATAGAGGCTTGCCGCCGGGCCGAGCACCGACATGGCCACCTGATGCAGCTCCTGGCCGAGCTCGCTGCCCACCAGTTTGCTCTGCAGCGGGATGCGCATGGCACCGCCGTTGAGGGCGGGCACGCCCATGCGGCGGCCGTTCTGCATCACCGCCACTGTGCGCTCGTAGATCTTGAGAATTCGGTCGCGCAGCACCGCGTCGTCCCACACCGGCCGGCCATGGCGCATGGTGGTCTTGGCAAGCGCAATCAACGCTTCGATGTTGTCCATAGGGGACTCGCTGGATGGCACCGCCCCCACCCCTTTCGCCGCGCCCCGCTCGCTGGTGAGCGTGGACATGGCCACCTGCCAGCCAGCACCGACGGCGTCGATGCGCTGATGATCGGGAACGACCACGTCCTCAAGAAACACCTCGTTGAAGCCCGACTCGCCGGTCATCTTATGGATGGGCCGCACGGTCACGCCCTGTTCCCGCATGGAACAGATGAAGTAGGTGATGCCGCCATACTTGTTGTCACGGTCGGTACGCGCGAGCAACAGCATCCAGCTCGCCAGCGAGCCGAGGCTGGTCCACACCTTGCTGCCGTTGACGACCCAGTTGTCGCCATCCTTCTCAGCACGGGTGGAGAGCGAGGCCAGGTCCGAACCCGCACCGGGCTCGCTGAAGCCCTGGCACCAGATATCGTCGCCGGTGAAGATCGGCGGCAGGTAGGTGCGCTTCTGCTCCTCGGTGCCGTGCGCCAGAAGCGTAGGTGCGGTCATGCCGAGGCCGATCCAGTTGATGAAGTACGGCACACCGGCGCGGCGCACCTCATTGCTGGCGATCATCTGGAAGTCGTCGAAACCATGGCCGCCGTACTCGGGCGACACATCGGTGGCGATCAGCCCTGCCTCGTAGCACTTGCGCTGCCAGGCCACCAGATAGTCGCGGTGCTCAGGCAGCGTGACCTCGTACGCCGCCTGCGGCAAAGGCATGCGGGTGGGTTCCGGCCGGTTGGCCTCCAGCCATTCCCGGCAGTAGGTTCGAAACGCCTCCGGGGTGGTGTACTCATCGCGCAGTGCCATTCGCGCCTCCTCTATTGACTATTTGTATTGCAACCGTTGTTTCGTGAGGCTCACGTGAAAGCCGCTCGCGCACAGCGCACCGCTTCCGCCTGATAAGCCTTGCCGCGCTCGTTGACGATATCGAGCACGTTCAGGGAGGTGGGCACGTAAGCGAAGCCGATTTTCAGCTCCGGGTGCCACTGGAAGATCGACCCTCCAAGCCCCATCCAGCCGTAGAAGCCCTCGCGACCCGCGTGTAATCCCTTGTCAATCCGCGTAGCGCTCGGCGCAGGTGCCGAAAAGAGCGCCAGGCCCGCCTGCGTGAAGCTCGTGTTCAGCGAGCTCATGTTGCGCTGCACCGGCTCGTGATGCATGGCTTGATGGCCTGCCTCGCCGATGAGCGTGTGCTCGCCCAGGCGCCCGCCGTTGGCCATCACGGCGGCGAGTTTCGCCAGGCCCCGCGCAGAACACTTGGCGCCGGCAGAGGGCGTCTCGCCTCGGGACATGTCCGGGGAGTCGACGAACGACATGCTGCGCATGCCTTCGATGGGCACCGGTGTGTCGCGGCGCGAGCGGTTACGCAAACCCCCGCGCAGGCGCCAGACCTTGGCTGCGATCTGCGCAAAGTTGAGCTCCATCCGCCGGCCCAGATGTTTGGGCACGAAGCTCTGCGCCAGCTGATACCCAAAGCCCAGCATCTGCACGCCGCTGATGCGCTGCATCTCTTCGTCGCGCAGGCCAATGTACACATCGGCGCCAAGCACATCGCTCACCTCATCGCGCAGGAACTGCCCCATCGTACGGCCATCTGGCTCGATGCGGCGAAACACCTCATTGGCAACCCAACCGCGGGTGATGGCGTGATACTCCCGCTGGTTGCCCTGTCCCGGCCGGAACATGGGCGTTTGCCGCTGGATGATCGCGCCTAACGCATTTTCTCGTATGCGCTCAGGGTGCAGGTCACCAGGCCGCACCGTCTCGCTGAACGACGCAAGACCGGACTCGTGGCGCATGAGGTCTGCCACCGTGGTGGCGTGCTTGTCATTGGCCGCATATTCAGGCCAATACTCGGCAATGGGCGCGCTGAACTCGAGCAGCCCGCGATCTGCAAGCATGGCAAGCGCTATGGCTTCCAGGCTCTTGCCGCTGCTGAAAACGTTTACCAGAGAATCTGCAGAGAATGACTCATCGTCAACGGCGCTGCCCCACAGATCCACCACGCAGGCATCGTTCACGTAGATGCACAACTGCGTGTTGCGCTCGGCAAGACCTTCCATATTGCGCTCGTACAGCGCCCGTACGGGCTCGTAGCCCGGTGCCACCGTGCCGTTGAGGATCACGCGCCGACCGCCTTCCAGATGAAGCCGATGAGCGAGCCGAGCACGAAGATGTAGATGGGCGGCATGCTGGCGATGAGCCCCCAGCGCCGCTTGTCCGCCGCCTGGTAGTAACCGTGCGCGTAGAACAGCCGCGCCACCGGCCAGATGATGCCGATACCTGCTGCCCATACCGGGCTCACCGCGAAGGCAAAGAGCCACAGACCCGGAAGAAACAGCACCAGATGTTCCAGCGTGTTCAGATGCGCCCGCACGTACCGCTGATACTCCTCCGGGCCATCGTGAGACGGCGCCGGTACGTTGAAGCGCCCGCGTGCCATGCCGGCCTTGAACAGCGTGTAGTAGTACACCAGCAGCGCCAGGGCGCTGACGATGCCCGGGTAGGTCATGTCGATCATCAGGCGATCACCGTCGAAGTTTGACGGGCGAAGTTACCACAAGCATTGCCGACTTCGCCCCATCAGCGGCGCAGCTTCGCCTTCACCCAGGCGCCGAGCTTGATGAAGGGCATCATGAGAGGCAGCACCTTCAGTAACTTCTCGACCTCCCAGTCCACCAGCGCGGCATCGAGCCGCGAGTAGAACTGGTGAAACAGCGCCTGCGCGCGCTCCGAGGAACGGTCGACGGTGTCGATGGTCATGGAAAACATCACCAGGATCACCACCAGGTTCATCTTGTAGGCGTTGATGAACTTACTGTAGCTGTAGCCGCGCACGCCCTGCGCTACCAGGGTGTCGTGGTAGCTGCGCAGCAGGTCCTTCTCGGTGGCGCGGCGATCTTCGATGGAGATGCTCTGCACCAACCAGCGCGCCAGATCGTTCACGGGGTCGCCCTTGCCTGCGAGCTGCCAGTCGATCACGCAGAACTCTCCGCCCTGCGCAGTCGGCTCGATGATGTTGTCGGAGCGGAGATCCCCGTGGGTAAGCGAGAACGGGTCCGGTGGCGCCGGCTCCATGCGGAACAGCGGCGGCAGAAGGTAGACGAGCCGCTTCATCTCCGGATATGCATCGAATCGGCCAGTGGCCTCCATATCGCGGATGCTGTCTTTGAGCCGCGCCAGCCCTTCATCCATGGACATCTCATTGATGATCCAGCGTGCCCAGTCGAGCTCCTCCAGCGCAGGATGGTTCCACCATTTGGCATGCAGCCGTGCAAACTGCTCCACCACCTGCCGGGATGTCTCACGGCTGGTGCCGACCACCTGGTCGCTCGGCACACCGGGCGCCATGTCTTCCAGCAGCATCACGAAACGCTGCGAGGCCTCATCGAAATCGCTGTAGTAACAAAGTGGAACACGTATGCCAACGTCGCTGCCGATGTCCCGGTAAAATCCAATCTCGCGCCGGTACAGGCTCTGATCGCGGGCCATTTCGCGGGTGTCTTCCCGGGCGGCTGCAAACTTGACGATGACTGAAGCGGGAGCGTTCCCGGTCGCTTGCCCGTAGCCAAGGCTGAGCCGCGCAAGCTGGCCCATGAACCCTTCGCCCACGCCGATCACCGAACTCTCGAAACCGGTAATGCGCGCGCCGCCGAGGTGCGGCGCCAGCATGTCCTGCAACCAGGCTGCGCTCAGATCGCCCACCGAATGCGGCATGGTCACCGCCGCCTCGACCTTCTGATCGCGCCGCATCGGATCCGCTCTGAGCTCTTCCGGCAGGTGGTCGTGGAAGTTCAGGGTACTGAGCTCCGGCCGGTCGTCGCCATGGTGGAAGGTGATCTCCGTGACGGCAGAGTTGTGCATCAGGTACTGGTGGCCGAATGCTGGTGCGGTGTCCATCAGGCGGGCCAGCAGGTGGGCAATGGCCGCCCCGTGGCTCACGAAGATGATGTTTTCCTGCGGATGCGCGGCGCGCACCCCTTCGAGCATGTTCGCCATGCGATCGGCGAGTTGCCGCGGCGACTCGCCGTTGTGGCCACGAAAATCGTCGTCGGCAATGGAATGTTTCGCAAAACCGAAGTCCTGCAGCTCCTGGTAGGTCACCCCTTCCCAATCGCCAAGAAAGCCTTCGATGAGATCATCGTGGGTATCCAGCGGAATGCCGAGCGCATGCGCAATGTGCTCAGCCGTGTGATGCGCGCGCGACAGCGGGCTTGCGTACACGCGGTGGTAGGGCGTGGCCCAGCCTTTGAGCATTTCTGCGGTGGCTTGCGCCTGGCGGATGCCACGATCGTTCAGCGGCGACTCGGACTGGCCGTGGGCGATCTGCTCCTGATTGCCCACAGTCTCGCCGTGGCGGATGAACAGGAATTGCTGCTTCTGCGACATATCTCTCCAACTCTCCCCTCGCCTCTCCCCATCGAGAGCGCAGGGTTTGAATATGCCACAGATCGTCAGCCGGCTGATGCTCCGCGCCGCGCGTAGTATTTCTCCCGCGGCTCGAACGAGTCCTCACCACCGAAGCTCTCCTGCACCCACGCTAATGCCTGCGCTTCATCCATGCCCACATCCCAAGGTTTGCCCTGCGGTTGCGCCACGTGCCAGGGGGTGTCCCAGAAAACTTCCAGGCCATTTCCCTCCGGATCATTGAAATAGATAGACAGCGTGTTGCCATGAGACAGCGGCGCCACCTTGATACCCTCCATGGGGGCCAGCACCGCATGCAGCTGGCGAACATCCTCGAACGCCGCCACCCGAAAAGCGAAGTGGTTTACCGAGTTCGACGGCGCTTCGTCCTTCCGCGTCTGGATCATCGCCACCTGATGGTGCTCATCCGGCGCCTGACTCAGGAAGACGATCTCCGGCGCACCTTCCGCCAGGGGGCCGCGATCGGTCACCTTGAAGCCGAGCGCACGGCCATAGAAATCCAACATGTTCTGCATGTCGCGGACGTAGAGCACCGCGTGCGACCAGGTCATTTGCATGATGTTTCCCTCATGAAGCTAAGGACAGCGCTTCGGCCAACGATGCCACCAACGCATCCACTGTCAATGTATCGGTGGTGTGGCCGAAGACGATTCGGTCGGGGCGCACCAGTGCCGCCTGGTGCGACTCGAAAAGTCGGTCGAAGTGCCCACGCACGGGTTGCAGCCCATCCAGCGATACCAGGCGCGCACCCAGCGCATCGAGTACGCGGCGGCTGTTTTCGTTGAGCTTAAGCGCCGAACGGGACACAAGAGCAAACCCTGGGCCGAGAAGACCATCGAGCCGCTGCTCCACCCCTTGCGCGTCACGCACGATGGGCTGGTTGAACAGATAGCCGGTGCTGCCCGTATCGCTGACCTGCTCCAGGCGCACCGCACCGGCACGGATGGGCGGCTGCTCCCGCCCCTGGCCGTAGCCGGAGGCGCGCAATGCTGGTGGCGTCGCCGGAGGCGGAAGCCCTCGACGCTCGGCCCGCTCGACCTCGGTGAGATGCTCCATCAGACGGCCCACAGACACCGCCCACTCCACCAGGTCACGGGCATGCGCGTCACGCTCGTCCTGATAGGTGTCGAGCAGCGTCTCTGCCGCCGCGCCGCGGATGACGAGCGGCAACTTCCAGGCAAGGTTGATCACGTCGCGCATGCCGGCGTTCATCCCCTGGCCCAGAAACGGCGGCGTCTGATGCGCAGCGTCGCCGGCGATGAATACGTTGCCCACCCGCCAGGTATCTGCCACCGCCGCATGAAACTGGTACACCGCGGTGCGGCGGATGTCGTAGGTGTGGCGCGGTGTCCAGGGATCGATAAGCGATTGCACCATGTCCGGCTCGAGCATCTGCTCGGCGGTCTCGCCCGGGTTGAGCTTGAATTCCCAGCGGCGGTACGGGTCTTTGGTGCACACGTAGGTGGAGATGCGGTCAGGGTCGCACACCTGCAGCACGTCATTGGCGAGCGTGTGCCCCTCTTTGACGATCACATCCACCACCAGCCAGTCGTGGTCGTAGCCGAGATCGTGCCAGCCTATGCCCAACGCCTTGCGGGTGGGGCTCGACGCGCCATCACAGGCCAGCATGTAGCGGCCCTGCAACGTCTCCTCAACATCGCTGCCGGCCTGCTGCACCCGGACGCTCACGCCGCCGGGTTCCTCCTCGAAGTCCACGGCCTCGTAGCCCACCAGCGCGTGCACCCTGTCGTGGTCCACTGCCTGCGCGCGCAGATACGCCTCGAACTCCGGCTGATCGAACATGTTCGCTGGCTGCCAGCCGTTGGCGCCGAAATCCCGGCTCTCCGAGCCAAACAGCCACTCACGCCGCGAGTTGGCAAAGCCCGCTCGGTCGCCGGGCCGCGTGGTCTGCATGAGCGCATCCACCGCCTCGGCGCGGCCGATGCGTTGGAAAGCGCGCACGATTTCGCCGTCGAGGTTCACCGCTCGCGGCAGCTTGTATACCTGCGTATCACGCTCCACGGCGGCTACCGTAAGCCCCGCCTCCGCCAGCAGCAGGGCCGCTGTGGCGCCCACAGGCCCCAAACCCACCACGATCACATCGTACTCGGACATGTCCGCTGCCCCGGTGATTGACTGAATTCGTTATTGAACAGTATCATTTATGACTGCAGTCATTCAATGGCCTCATGCATGCCCGCCAATTCCGAAGCCACTACCTCGAGCAGCACGCTGTCGCGAGTGCAGCGCAAACGCAAAAACGCCCGCGCGCGTATCCTCAGCGCGGCGGAGCGGCTCATGCGCGAAGGCCCGGTTGATACCGTCACCATCCAGCAGATCACCGACGCTGCCGATGTGGGCCACGGCACCTTCTACCTGCACTTCAAATCCAAGTACGACGTGCTCGTGCCGATCATCGGCCGTTACGCCGCTCAGTGGGACGCCCGAGTGCAGCAGAGCCTTGCGGGGGAGACCGACGCCGCGCGCGTGTTCACAACGTCTGCACGGCTCATGGCGCGGGTTACGCTTGCCGACCCTCTGTGGCGCTGGTTTCTCGCCCATTCCGGGGTGCCAGTGGAAGACATGCGCAGCGCCGTCGGCGCCTTCAGCACCCGAGACTTCCACCGCGGCATCGATACCGGACGTTTCGATGTGCCAAACAAACAGGTCATGAGCCACTTCGTGCTCGGCGCCTACGTCAACACGCTGCTCGCGTCTCTCGCGCTCGACGATCCCGGGGCCGACATCGATGCGATGGCGGAGCTCATCCTGCGCACGGCCGGCCTCGATCACGCAGAAGCTGCGGCCATTGCCCATGCGCCCCTTCCTAAGCTTGCCCCACTGGAACCACCAGGAGACGAAACGTGAAACTTGCAACCTTCAGCACAGCAGACAATGCAACGCCGCGCGTAGGCATCGTCACCGATCGCGGCCTGATCGATCTGGCCGCCAGCGGCGACTTCCCAAACGACATGACCGCACTCCTCGCCGCCGGCATCGACGTGCAGTCAATCACTCAGGCCATCGACGCCGCGCCCGCATTGGCCCTGGATGCCGCGCGGCTGCATGCGCCCGTGATGCATCCAGGCAAAATCCTTGCCCTTGGCCTCAACTACGCTGACCACATCGAAGAGTCCGGCATGGAGGCGCCAAAGTATCAGGTGTGGTTCAACAAGCAGCACAACTGCGCCAACGGACCGTACGATGGCATCAACCTGCCCGCCGTTTCCGACAAGCTCGACTACGAGGCGGAGCTGTGTCTGGTGATCGGCAAACGCTGCAAGCACGTGCCGCGGGAGCGCGCGCACGAAGTGATCGGCGGCTACTTCTGCGGCAACGACGTGAGCGTGCGCGACTGGCAGATCCGCGTGCCTACCTTCCAGATCGGCAAGTCCTTCGACACCCACGGCCCCATGGGCCCGTGGCTGGTCACTCCCGACGAAGTGGGCGACCCGCACGCGCTCGATATCCGCTGCCTGGTCAACGGCGAGGAGCGTCAGCGCTCCAATACTCGACACCTCATCTTCGACTGCTTCGACGCCATCGCCCACTTATCCCAAGCCTTCACTCTGGACGTGGGAGATGTGCTGTTCATGGGCACGCCGGCCGGCGTAGGCGTTGCCATGAAGCCGCCTAAGTGGCTCGAAGCAGGTGACGTGGTGCGCGTGGAGATCGACCGCCTCGGCTACATTGAGAACACGGTGGTGCCGGAGGTGGCCGAAACGATCATCGGCTGAGCGGGTAAGCGGCTACCAGTTCTCGCCAAAGGGACGGATGACCGACTCCGCCGACCACGCGCTCTTCGGCTGGTGGGCGAGCCGATACACCTCCTCGGCGATGTCCTCAGGCTTGCAGAAGAAGTCGTCGGGTGCATCGGCATACGCCTCGCGGGTCCATGGCACATCGATGACCGCGTCGATTGCAACGTAGGCCGCGTGAATGCCTTTCGGCCCCGCCTCGCGGGCAATGCTCTCGAGCAGAATGCGCTGCGATGCCTTCGTGGGCGCAAAGCCCGCAAATTTGGCGCGGCCGCGATAGGCCGCCGTATTGCCCGTGCAAATGATTGCACCTGTGCCGGCTTCGAGCATGCCAGGCGTGGCGAGCCGCGCCAGATGCAGCAGCGCCATCGTGTTCACTTCAAACGCCTTGACCAGACGCCTCGGTGAGATGTCCATGTAGCTGCCACGCTCTGCCGCGACGGCGTTGTGCACCACCACTATGGGCGCGCCGAGCTCGGCGCAGATCCGTTCAAAGGTATGTACGAGCGCTGCCTCATCGCTCACATCGCACGCATACGCCGCAGCACCCGGCAACTCGGCTTCCAGCGCTGCCAGACGCCCAGCATCCCGCGCCAGCATGGCGACCCGATAACCCGCATCGACAAAACGACGCACCACAGCGCTGCCCGTACCAGGGCCAACGCCGGTGATCAGGCATACACCGCCGCTCATGCCGCTCCTCCCAACGCTTCCGCTGCAGGCAGTCGCACCAGCGTTTTTCCGAGGTTTTCGCCGAGATACATCTTCTGATAAGCCTCTGGAAACATGTCCACGTCACCCGCCACTTCCCAGAACGGGATCAACAACTGTCCCGCCTCGATCCAGCGCGCCATCACGCGCCGCGCCTCGGCGTAACGATCTGCGTAATCGAACACCACGAATCCCTGCAAACGTGCGCGCATGGTGCCGAGCCAGATGTAGTTGGCCGGGCCCTGCATGTGCGCTTCGCTGTACTGCGAGGTGGAGCCGCACAGCAGTACCGTGCCGCGCATGCCGATCAGCTTGAGGCTCTCGTCGAGCACCTTGCCGCCAACATTGTCGAAGATGACATCCAATCGGTCGGGTGCGGCGCGCTGAAGCTGCTCGTACCAGTCTGCATCGCGATAGTTGATGGCCACATCGTAGCCGAGCTCGCTGGTAAGCCAGTCGCACTTGGCCGAAGAGCCTGTGAGGCCGATGACGCGCGCACCGGCAAGACGGCAGATCTGCCCGGCGATGGAGCCCACGGCCCCCGCCGCCCCGTTGATGAGCACCGTCTGGCCCGGCTGCGGCCGGCACACGTCCGTCACGGCGAAATATGCGGTAAGACCGGAAACGCCAAAGCCGCCCAGCCAGGCGCCAAGCGGCGCCTGCGTGAGATCGCAGCGCTCCAGACCCTCGCCGTTGCTGACCGCATAGTTCTGAATACCGAGCGAGCCGTGCACGTACTCCCCTTCGGAAAACTGCGCATGACGGGAACGCACCACGCGCCCCGCCATGGAGCCGTGCACCATATCGCCCGGCTTCACGCGAAAAAGAAACTCGTCGCTGTCGCGGGTGATGAGACGCAACGCCGCATCCACGCCGAAGTAGTGCGCCTGCACCAGCAGTTCGCCTTCCTGCAATTCAGGAACGGGCGCTTCCCGAACCTCGAAATCCTCAGGACCGGAAATCCCTTCGGGTACGCGCTTGAGAAGAAGCTGTTTGTTACGAGGTTCGTTGTCGCCTGCAGACATATCTATCCTCCCTACTAACCTCAGGCCTCATCTCGCAGCCCATAAAACTCGCGCCGAGGCCATAGAAAATCGATGCGGGTGCGGTGGATCTTCCAATCGCCATCCACCTTACGGTACACATCGTCGTAGATGCCGAACAGGGTCAGCGGGTTTTCCGCGCCTTCGGCGACGTTCAGATTGAGCTGGTACCACCTGCCCCACGCCTCGTCATCAGCGCGTAAGCGGATCCACGGGTTGGTAACCGCATGCATCTGCGAGTGCACTGCACGGCCGCTGTCGTACAGAAAACGATGGTAGTTGGCGCGGATCTGCTCCTTGCCCACCCAGTCGCCGCCAAACGGTTCGCCGAATTCGCACACCGCGTCATCCGTAAAGAGATCCACCAGCTCGTCGAGCCGGTTTCCGTCGTAGTAGTGAGAATACAGGTAGCGAACCTGTTTGATCGCTTCGATTTCCAGGAGCTCTTCGATGGTCATGGTGGCTCTCCCACTGTTCTGAAAAAAAAAAGCCCAGCTAGGCTGGGCTTTTCAGGGTCGCTCGAATCAAGCGGTATCAGAACTGATACATGAACTCGACACCGATGTGGCGCGGACGGTTGACCGAACCCACAGCAAACAGCGTGGCGATCGGGGTGAATGCTTCCGTTCGCTCGTCGGTCAGGTTGCGACCGAAAACTGAAGCTGACCAGTTCTCGGCGTAGTAGCCGATGGATGCGGTCACGTCTTCACGCTCGTCGATACGGCCCAAGGGCGTATTGAGCAGGTTGGTTTCGATCTCGTCCACCTTGGAGTACTTGGCATAGATCTCGAATGCACCAGCACCAACCGGAATGGTGATGGTACCGCCGATACCCAGCGTGTTCTCCGGCGCGTTACGCGGCTTGAGGAAGGACGCATCTTCGATGCGGTTCACGCCGTCGGAGGCGTTGATGTCCGTTTCAAACTCGCCGTACTCTGCATCCAGGTAGCCATAGTTCAGGAACACACGCGCGTACTGGTTGATGACGAACTGCGTTTCAATCTCGAGGCCCTTGTACTCGGCGTCCGCAGCATTGTCGAACACGGTGGCCACCGTACGGGTATCCGGATCCACCTGCACCGACTGCTCCTGCTTGTCGATGAAGTCGTTCCAGAACGCCGTGACGTTCAGGCGCAGACGGTCGTCCAGCCACTGGCTCTTCAGACCCAGCTCCCAGGACTCGGCGAATTCCGGGTCGTACTGGTCGCGGATGAAGTCGCGAGTGTTCTGGTTCACACCAAAGAAGCCGCCGGAGTGGAAGCCTTCCGAGTAGGTGAGGTACAGCAGCGCGCTGTCAGCAAAGTTCCAGGTGACGCCAACCTTGGGCGACACTTCCGTCCACTTCTGCTTGAGATCCGCATACTCCGGGAAGTTGCGCGCCCACTGGCGAGCAACGTTGGACAGATATGCCTGGCCGGCGCGGAAGTCTTTCTCTTCCTCGGTCCAGCGCAAGCCCGCGGTAATGGTCCACTGGTCGTTGATGTGGTAGTCAGCCTGAGCAAATACCGCATAGGCGGTGGTTTCCTGGGTCTCGTATAGGATCTGCGTAACGTCGCCGCCCGCTTCCACCTGCGTGAGACCGCTGTCACACCAGACCGGCGCCAGAGCACCTGCCGCGCAAGCGCCCCAGGCAGCAGGGTCGTACGCCACACCACCAAACAGCGTCGCCCAGAAGCGGCCGCCGGTTACCCAGTCCTGCTCGAACTCACTGTTCCAGTAGTACACACCCGCGGTGAGAGACACACGCTCCCAGCTTGCGTCGATGCGCAGCTCCTGACTGAGCTGGTCGTACTCATTCTCACGCTCGATGGTGATGAACGGCGCAGAAGAACCGTCGAAGTCGTAGATACGGTACTCGTCGAGCTCCCGGTAGCCGGTGACCGACACGAGGGTCATGTTCTCGTTGAGCTCGTAGCTCATGTTGAGCGTGTAAGCGTCGGTCGTAAGCTCGGCTTCGTTATCCGTATTGTTCTCTGAGCGACTCGGCGTGCGCAGGCTGGTACGGCAGGTCGCCGGGAACAATGCACAGTTCAGGAAGCCGCCGCTGTAGTCCGATTCGTTGGGATCGGTAGGGGGCGGGATGACGCCAGGGGCCACGTTGTAGTTCGTGTGGAACGCATTCAGCTTGCTTTCATCGTCGAACCGCTCGAGGGTAAACGTCGCCTCGAACTGGTCGTTTGGCGTGAACAGCAGCGTTGCGCCGTAGTTCATGTAGTCCTTGTCGCCTACATCACTGCCGGTAGTGATATTGCTGCCCCGGAAGCCGTCGTCCTGCTGGGTGGTAAAGAAGAACTTCGCCGCCAGCGTGTCCTGGATGAGCGACGTGTTCAGCACGCCGCGGAATTCCTGCTGACCGTCTTCACCGAGTGTGGCCTTGAATTTGCCACCAAACTCACCCGTCGGTCGGCTGCGGATGACATGCACCACACCACCTACGGTGTTTTTACCGAACAGCGTACCCTGGGGGCCACGCAGCACTTCCACCCGCTCCAGGTCGAAGTTCTCGAGCACCTGACCGGCCAGCGAGCCGAGGTAGATGCCGTCGATCATCACGCCCACGGGCGAATCGAACGAGTTGTCGTCCGTGCGCGTGGGGCTGATACCCCGGATGGTGATATTGGCACCGCCGCCACCGCGGCTGCCGTCTTCGTTGATCTGCACGTTCGGCGCAAAACCGTTCAGGTCGGTCAGGTCGCGAATCGTGGAATTGGTGAGCTCTTGCGAGATTGCCGTGATAGCTACCGGCACTTCCTGTGAAGATTCCTCCACCTTTCGCGCCGTCACAACGATCTCTTCGATGGCTGCTCTTCTCTCAGCGGCAACGCTCGGTGTGGCCAGGCCTACACCTGCTGCCAGCGCGGCAACAGGGGCAATCACCCTGGGCCAAAGCGCACGTCTCGTGGTCATACTCATCTCCCCTAAGTCTTGTTGATGCTAGCCAGAAACCCGGCACGAAGCGTACCGGCAAAGTGGGTCGACTCTCCCCCATTTGAGGCCAACCCACGAAAACTAACACGCGTGTCACGAATTTGCACCACTGAAAATTCAGCGTCTGTCAGACACGACTGCATCATGGTGGGCTTCCAAGCTGACGCTGTTCGCCACTCTCATACACCAGCACCATCTGTTCGATCTGCCAGCCGATGCCAGGCACCAGTCGCAGCCGATCTTCATACGTGCCGAGTACCAGCCGCAGCTGCCGATCCGGCCACGCATGCCAGGCCTGTAGATAGCTCGACATTTCAGCCGTGCCGGTCTCCAGGTGCGCAGGCGCGCCGCTGAAACGTGCTTCGGTGAAGGTAACAACCTGCGTGCCGATGAGGTGCTGAGTGCTTTCGTAGGCTGCAAGCGCCTGACGAGCGACTGCCGCCCAACCGTCAGGCCCGGTGGCGCTGAGCGCATTGGCAGAACCGCGCACCGACACTTGCGCATCCTCCGCAAAAATTCTGCGATAGATACTGACCCCGCGCGCGTCTTCAGCCTCCGTGCCGCGGCCGAGCAGATCCGTTGCCACCGCGTACCAGCGCCTGAGCTGCTCGATCTCCTGCCGGGCTAACGCCAGGAGCCAGCGTTGCTCGGTGCTGGAAGCAAACGCACTGTCGTCCGGTATCACGACGCTGCGCCACCGAGTTGCACCTGCTTGATCTGCGTGAACTCGAGGAGCCCTTCAGGGCCGCATTCGCGCCCCCAACCCGACTGCTTGTATCCACCAAACGGATGCGTGAGCGATACGCCTGCGCAGTTGATGGCCACACCGCCCGCGCGGATGCGTCGCGCCATGGCGAGCGCTTTGTTCGTATCGCTTGCGTAGATCGAGCAGGCCAGGCCAAAGCGCGAGTCGTTGGCGATGCGTACCGCGTCGTCCGCATCGTCGTATGCAATCACCGACGTCACCGGCCCGAATACTTCTTCCTGCGCCACCGTCATGTGGTTGTGCACATCGGTGAGCAGCGTAGGTTCAAAGAACCACCCCCGATTCAGGTGCGCCGGACGACGGCCGCCGGTAGCGATGCGTGCACCTTCGGCAACCGCACCGTCCACGAACTGCTCCACACGGTCGCGTGCCCGCGCCACCGCCAGAGGGCCCTGATCCACGTCTGAAGCGAACGGATCGCCCACGCGCATGCCCTCATAGGTTCGCACCAGCGCATCCACCACTTCATCGTAACGGCTGCGCGGCGCCAGCACCCGTGACAGGTTCACGCACACCTGCCCCATGAACCCCATGCTACCGGCGCCCAGAGTCTGCATCACCGCATCGAGGTCCGCGTCTTCACCGATGATCGCCGGCGACTTGCCGCCAAGCTCCAGCGCCGTGCGCGCGAGCCGGTCGGCGGTGCGCTTGACGACGTCCACACCGATGGCGGTGCCGCCCGTCAGCGCCACCATGTCAATGCCGGGGTGGCTCACCAGATACTGGCTGACCTCGGTGCCTGCGGGCAGCACGGATACCACGCCCTCAGGAAAGTCCGCCGCCTGCACCGCTTCGGCAATAATCCGCGCGGTGAGCGCGCTTTCCGGCGCATGTTTGACGATCACCGTACAACCGGCCAGCAGCGCCGGTACGATTTTCATGCCCATGAGCACGATGGGGCCGTTGAACGTGAGGATGCCGAGCACCGTGCCAACCGGCTCGCGCCACACCAGCGCCCCCTGGCGCTCCTCCTCCCAGGCAAGTGTCGGCGCAAGCTCCAGAGCCTGCCGCCAGATGGCCACACCGGCGCCGTCGTTGATCATCTCACCGTGGGCAATGGTAGGGCCGGACTCGAATGTCCAGGCACGGTTCAACCTCGCAAGCCTTGCCTCCAACGCATCGCACAGGCGCCCACAGGCGCGCAGGCGCTCAGCCAGCGGCATTCGCGGCCATGGTCCGGCGTCGAACGCCGCACGCGCTGCGGTCACCGCAGCATCAGCGTCTTCCATGGTCGGCGCTGCAACCTGGGCGATGACTTCCTCCGTGGTGGGCGACACCACTGGCGTGAGTTCCCCTGTTGCGGCACGCCAGGAGCCGGCAATGAAATTCGCTTCGAGGCCTGGAACCTCCACATCGAGTTGCGAGGGATGCGACATCTACCTCTCCCTATTCGTTGATTAGCGGGCAGAGGTTCCGGATATACTGAAGACGCGTCAAGTAAACCACGGCAGCTCATGTACAAGGTCTTCGCGTTTCTCAAGCGCAACCCCAACCTCACCCACGACGAGTACCGAGCCGGTCACGTGGGTTACCACTGCGGGCAGTCCCGAAGGTTGAAGAACATTCGCGGCTACCTCGTCAACGTCTGGGCCAACACGCCGCTGCGGCAGCAGCTTGGCAGCTTCATCGATGACATCACCATCAACGAGCCGGCAGACTTCCTCGACTGGTGGGACGGCTTCCCTGAAGTATTTTTCGACGATCAGGCGAGTTGGGTGGATGCGCGCACCGTGGAGCCGAACCGCGCCACCGCCGACGGCCTGGTGATCGACCCGGACTGGAGCCTGGCGGACAGCCCACACCTGTTCATGCCAGCACCCGACAACCCCCAGCAGTTTCAGGCCATCCATCTGCACCTCCTGGAGACGGTGGTGCTGCCGGTGACGCGCCCGGAGCGCAAGGCCGCCAAGGTCATGCAGTTCTTCAAACGTCACGGGCAACTGCAGGAATCGACCTGGAACGAGCGCCTGTTCGCCGAGTACCTGCCCCAGGCAAAGCAGCTGCGTGGCCTGAATGGCCTGATCTGCAACGTGCGCGACGCGGATCAGGAGGCGGCGCTGCGCGGCTTCTTCAAAGACGACGAATGGGTATTCAAGGCGCAGGCCACCGAGGAGCGACGCACGTTCTGCGGCATGTGGGACGGTGCGCTGGAGCTGTTTTTCGACGATATCGATGCATTCCACCAGGCGCGCAGCGAGGAACCCGCAGCAACTGCGCTCAGCGCACTGGAGCGCAGCCTGTTCGAACGCAACTGGTACGTGGAGGTGGACGAGAACCTGATCGTCAATCCGAATCGCGGTCCGGCGCCAGACTTCTACTACCGATGATCCAGCAACATCCGAGGGGCACACCATGCTGAAGGTATTCGGCTTCGTTCGCCGCAACCAGCGGCTCACCCATGATGAGTACCGGGCGGGCCACGTGGGCTACCACAACTCGTTCGGCCGCCGCCTCAACGGCATCCGCGGCTACCTGCTCAACGTGCGCGCCAACGCACCCATCCAGGCATCGCTTGGCGCAGCGCATGAACACATCACACGCAACGAGCCCGAAGCCTTCGATGCTCAGTGGGACGGCTGGGGGCAGTTGCTGTTCGACTCGCTGGACGCATACCTTGCGGCACGCTCGCCTGCACGGGACCGCGCAGGGCCGGGCGGGCTGACGGACGACCCGGGCGTGGCTGGCGTAGGCGGCGACTTCGACCACCTCTACAGCGGCTCACCGTTTCAGTTTCACGTGCGAGAGCATGTTGGCGTGGCGGTGCGCAGGCCCGAGCGCAAACTGTTCAAGCTGGCGCAGTTCGTCAAGCGCCGCGAAGGGCTCAACGAAGATCTCTTCTGGGCGTACCTCACCGGCCGCTACGCGCAGCACGCAGCCACGGTGCCGGGCCTGCGCGGCCTCATCGTCAACCTGCGCACGCCGCTGGATGTGATGCAGGGCTTTTTCGCCGCGGACTCAGAAGGCTTCACCGAGGCCGGAGTGCGCCGCCGCGAAACGTTCTATGCGGGTTGGGACGCCATCGTCGAGTACTGGCTGGATGACGCCGCCATGTTCGCCGAGCATCGGCTGCGCGGCCCGGCAGCGGACACGCTCGCGGCGCTCGATGCGGAGCTCTTTGATGCCACCTTCTACCGCGAGGTGGACGAGACCGTGGCGGTCATGCCCAACCGGGCGCCTGCGCCCGCTTTCTATCACCGCTGAGAAGACACCATGAACTGGCAACACGTTTACTCGAACCGCCTGGCCTGGGAAACCGTGGCACCCGGCATGCAACGGCGCACCGCACTGGAACAGCCGGTGCGCATCACCGAGTGGCAGCTTGAATCCGGGGCATCCATCGAGTTCAGCGGCCTGGGCCTGATCGTTGGAGGGAACACACTGCTCGACGGCAACTCTGCCACTTCCGGCGCGCTCATCGGCACACCGCAAACGCAGACCCTCACCGCGCAGGTCGGCAACCTGCACATCTACCAGCTGGCGCTCAATGATGCGCTGATGCCGGCCGATACGGCGCCGTTCGTGATCAACCCCACCGATCGCCCCTGGCAGGACTTCGAAGATCCCGCCGGCCGGCCAACCCAACCGGTGCAGGTGCTGCTCGACGGCCCCCTGTCAGCGTTGCGCACACGCTTTGAGCCGACCTACGAGGCCGGCGAACACTGGCACGATTTCGACACGCTGTACTTCATCACCCACGGCGACATGCAGTTCGGCAACGAAGGGCAGTACTACACCGGCGACATTCGCCAGGTGTGCGGCGGATTCAGCTACGGGCCGGAGAAACCAGGGCCGGATGGCGTGGAGTTCGTACTGCTGAGCCTCGGCGGCCCGGTGGCGCTGCATTGGGCGGATCTCGCCCCAGCCCCCAACGGCGCGCTGCCCTGAACGCGCAGGTACGCTTCTCACGCAGGGAGATCTTCAGCCTTACCGCGGTTTTGCTGCTGGCCTTCGGCGCCTCCCTCGGCATGGCGTTCAACATCGACGCCATCGCCATCTCGTTTGCCGTGGGCAACGCCGATGCGGGCCTGGTCGCAACGCTGGAGATGGCCGCCATCGCGACCGGCAACCTGGCGACCGCCCGCTTCGTGCAGCGCCTGCCCCAGCAGCGCTTCTACACCGGCTGC
>JAUIED010000310.1 GCA_030428905.1 Gammaproteobacteria bacterium | reverse complement strand
GGGGAGCTGTCTGGTATTTGTGTTCGCCGGAATACCCATAACACTTGCGGTACCCCTGCACACCGGCTGGATCGTAGCCGCCGCGGTTGCCGGTGGTTTCTGCGGGCAGATCTTCGGCGTGCTGTGGTACACCACCCTGCAGCGCAAGGTGCCGTCCGAACTCCTGTCACGGGTATCCGCCTACGATCACATGGGCTCCATCGTGCTTGCACCGCTCGGCATCGTCGTCGGCGGCATCCTTTACGAAGCGCTCGGCCCGCGTGCCACGCTGCTGATCGCAGCCGCCGCGATCATCGTGCCGACGCTGGCGGTGCTGTGTGTGCGCGATGTACGCACAATGACCGCAGACTCAGACTGAGTCGCGGTTGGTTTCGGTGCGGCTGAAATCCAGCAGCGCCACGTCCTTGGAGAACAGCAGCGCCCAGTTCCACTCCAGAAACAGACGAACCTTGCGCGCGAGCGTGGGGATGCGCGACAGGTAGAACGCCCGCCAGAGAAACCACGCCATCAGACCGGAGACTCGCAAACCAAAGACTTCCGCCACCGCCTTGCGATGACCGATCGCAGCCAGCTGACCGCGCGCGATGTACGAAAAGTCCTTGAGCGGCTCACCACGAATGCTGCACACGATATTGCGCGCCAGCACATCTGCCTGCTGAACCGCGAACTGCGCGGTTGTTGGCGAGCGCTCGCCGGTTGCGGCGTTTGGCACAACTGCACAGTCACCCAGCGCCCAGATACCTTCATGCCCCGGCACCGCAAGCGTACCGTCCACAGGCACTTTGCCCTCGGCATCAGCTAACGGTAGTTCGGCAATGAAGCGGTGCGGCGTGGTGCCAATGGTGTTGACGATGGTATCCGCCTGTATGCGCTCGCCACTAGTGAGGGTGGCGCCGCCGGCATCCACCGATGCTACCCGGGCGTTGAGGTGCACGACGATGCCGCGCTCCGCCATGAGCTTCTGCGCGTAGCGGCCGAGCGGCTCCGACACTTCCGGCAGCAGCCGGTCGCGGCTGTGAACAATATGCACCCGGCAGGATCCCTGCTCCACGCGTTTGAATAGCCGTGTTGCGTCGTTGAGCAGGTCCTGAATCTCGCCGGCAGCCTCCACGCCGCTGAACCCACCGCCAGCAACCACGAAGTTGGTCAGATGGTCGCGCCGGTCGTCGTCGTAACACAGCGTCGCCTCTTCGAGCTGGCCGATGACGCGATTGCGCAGATACAGGGCATCGCCCAGGGTTTTCAGGGGCACACCGTGCTCAGCCATACCGGGGATGAGGTCCATGCGCGCGGTGAGCCCCGCCGCCAGCACAAGATGATCGTAACGGATGCGGTCACGGCTCGGCCTTTCGTACTCCACATAGCGGTTTGCCAGATCGATGCGGTTCACCACCACCATGCGGGTGCGGGTACGCCGCAGGATGTGACGCAGTGGCGCCACCGCGTGCCCGGGCAACAACGAAGCGCCCACCACTTCGGGCAGCAGAGGGTTGTAGGTGATCACGTTCGACTTGCTGAGCAGAAAGATATCCCAACCATCATCGAGCGCGCGCTCCAGGTGGCGGGCGATCGCGGCGCCAGCGAACCCGCCGCCCACGATGACGACGCGCTTGTTGCCATCCTCCCACTCGGTGTTGAGCTGCAGCGGATGTGTCATGGGCTCCCCCCTCAATGCCTGTCGGACCCGGGGTGAGACCGCGGAACGACGGATTCGTTCGTGCCGTGCGGCACCGGCGGTTGTAATAAGTCGGGCCCTCGTTCGTACTTCTTACCGACAGCCCGGAAATCGCCAGTGGCCACAGACACCGCCTTCGACATTCTTTACGCAGACTACTACCCGCGCGTGTTCGGGCTGTGCCGGCGACTGTTGAGCTCCGCGGAGCGGGCGGAAGATGCAACCCAAGAGACATTCATGCGCGCCTACAGAAACTTCAACCGGTACGACGCACAGCAACCGTTCTGGCAATGGATCGCCACCATTGCCAACAACCACTGCCTGGATCTATTGCGCCGCGACAGCAGAACGACAGCGCTGTTCGGCGACGAGGTGGAGGAGATCGAGCAGCTTCCCGATACGCAGGCACCCATGCTCGGCGAGCTGATCTCGGCGCAGCGCAGTGACGCGCTCAACGACGCCATCGCCCGGCTCGACGCCAGATACCGGGTACCGCTGGTGCTCGCCTACTTCAATCAGTACAGCTACGAGCAGATTGCCGAAGCACTCTCCATCAGCCGCAATCACGTCGGTGTGTTGCTGCTGCGTGCCAAACAACGACTGCGCGCTGAGCTGTCGAGCATGGATCTGGAGGCCGACACACCATGAGCCACCCCACACAGCTCGAGCTATCGATGTACGCCGATGCGGCGCTCAGCGACCCTGCGGCGGGCGCGATATCGGCACATCTGCGGGGCTGCAGCGAGTGCCAGGCTGTCGTTGCCACACTCGAAGCCGAATCCACCGCCCTCAAGACTGCGCTGCAATCGGACGCGTATGCGCCGCCAGCGATCCCGAAGTTCTCTCGTCCAGTGAGCCTGCGCAATTTCGCTCTTGCGAACATCGGCACCGGCCTGGTGGTCTGGTTGGCACAGTTTCTGTGGAAAACCATCTTCGGCGAGCTGGCGATCAACGCAACCTCCCGCATCACCTCATTTTACCTACCCGACGCCTATGCGGTGTCGAGCCAATTCCTACTGCACCTGATCGAAAGAGGAACCGAAATGTTCGATACCTACCTCGGATTTATCGTCGTCTGCTTCGCAGTCCTGACCGCGCTCTGGCTGTTGTGGCGCGATCGAACGGTCAACGCCACCGTCAACGTCTGCCTGCTGGTCACGGCCGCCTGCGCCTTTACCATGGCATCCTCATCCGCAGTGGCGCTCGACCTGCGCAAGTCCGAGACGGTAATCACCATCAGCGCAGATGAGGTGATCGAAGACACGCTATTGCTTGCCGGTGAGACGATTCTCGTAGAAGGCACGATCAATGGAGATCTCATAGCCGTCGGACAGCGGGTCGACGTTGCCGGACAGGTGAACGGCAACATCATCACGTTCGCCGAGACAGTGACACTCAAGGGCGACGTCGGCGGCATGGTGCTGGGTGCTGCATCCACGTTCACCCTGGAGGGTTCCACATCGGGCAACCTGTGGGCGGCTGGCGAGAAAGTGACCATCGGCGCGAACTCGCAGATTGCCGGCAACCTGACCACCGCAGCGCGGCGTGTACTGATGCAAGGTAGCGTTGGCCGCGACCTCCACGCTGCCGCCGAGACCGTGGAAATCGAAGGGCAGGTCGACCAGAACCTGGTCGTTGGCGGTCGTCAGCTTCGGCTGTTGGGCGATGCGCAGGTTGGCGGCAACGTGCGCTT
>JAUIED010000309.1 GCA_030428905.1 Gammaproteobacteria bacterium | reverse complement strand
CCACACTGTAGTGGTTGGCCTTGGCGTGTCGCTCGATGGCGTGGCCGATGTCGCCGAGATGGGCTCCCGCGCGTACTGCTTCGAGACCGCGGTACAGGCATTCCTGGGTGATCCGCACCAGACGTTCAGCATGGCTGCTCACCTTTCCCACGCAGAACATCTTGCTGGTGTCGCCGTGGTAACCGTCTTTGATGACGGTGATGTCGATGTTGACGATGTCGCCAGACTTCAGTGTCTTTTTGTCGGTGGGGATTCCATGGCAGATCACGTGATTCACCGACGTGCAGATGGATTTCGGGAACGGCGGCGTGTGCGGTCCGTTGGTGTAGTTCAGAGGTGCCGGAATGCAGCCGAGCTCCGCGGTGATGTAATCGTGGCACAGCCGGTCGAGCTGTTCGGTGGTCACGCCGGGCACTACGTGCGGCGTGATCATGTCCAGAACGCTCGCGGCAGCGCGCCCGGCGGCACGCATCTTCTGGACGGCTTCTTCAGTTTCGGCTCGAGCGACCATAGGTAAGAGGTTTTGCGCAAAAGCCGTCTATGGTATAAAGCGCGCCGCCTCGGGGCAATCCGGCCTCGGGGGAACAAAAAATACTCACGTCGTTCGTCACGTTGACCACGGGTGCCCTGTAATCGCTTGAAGCGGTTGCGGGTCTGGCAACGGGAGCGGCGGAGGCTCAACCCGGAGACATATCCATGAGCGTAAGCATGCAAGACATGCTGGCGGCCGGCGTGCATTTCGGCCACCAGACCCGATTCTGGAATCCCAAGATGGCACCGTACATATTCGGTGCCCGCAACAAGATTCACATCATCAACCTGGAACTCACCGTGCCGGCATTCGACGCCGCTCTGGAGGAGATCCGTCGTCAGTCCCGCAAAGGCAACAAGATACTGTTCGTCGGCACCAAGCGGGCCGCTGCCAAAGTCATCGCCGAACAGGCGTCCCGCGTTGGCATGCCCTACGTGGATCAGCGCTGGCTCGGCGGCATGCTCACCAACTACAAGACCATCCGTCAGAGTGTGCGCCGGCTGCAGGACCTGGAAAAGCAGGCAGAGGACGGCACGTTCGGGCTGCTGACCAAGCGCGAAGCGCTTACCCGTCGCAGGCTGATGGACAAACTCGAGCTCAGCCTCGGAGGTATCAAGAACATGGGCGGCCTGCCCGATGCGATCTTCGTGGTGGACGTGAATCACGAGAAAATCGCCATCAGCGAAGCCAACAAGCTGGGTATTCCGGTGTTTGGCATCGTCGATACCAACAGCGACCCGGAAGGAGTGGATCACGTGATCCCGGGCAATGACGACGCCATTCGCGCCATCCGTCTGTACGTCACCGCGGTGGCTGATGCCATCGAACAGGGGCGTCAGCAGGCATCTGGTGAGGTGAGCGCCGATGAATTTGTGGAAGTCGATGAGGCAGCGGAAGTTGCCACATCAGCGGAGTAGGAGCACAACGCATGGCAATTACCGCATCGATGGTGAAGGAACTGCGCGAGCGCACAGGGCTCGGCATGATGGACTGCAAAAAGGCGCTCCAGGAAGCCGATGGCGACATGGAGCTGGCGATCGAGAATCTGCGCAAGTCCAGCGCGCTCAAAGCTGCCAAGAAGGCCGGCCGCACTGCGGCTGATGGGCTGCTGGGCCTGAAGATTGCTCCGGACGGCAGCCGTGCGGCGCTGGTTGAAGTGAACATCGAAACCGATTTCGCGGCCAAGAACGAGAAATTCCAGGCCTACGTGCAGAAAGTTGCGGACACCCTCTACGACGACGCCGCAGGCGACCTTGCCGGCATCATGGCGGCTGGTCTGGAAGCCGAGCGGGAAACGCTCGTGCAGGAAATCGGCGAGAACATCAGCGTACGCCGCGGTGAGCTGTTGACCACCAACGGCGGCTTCATCGCCGCCTACCTGCACGGCAACAGCCGTCAGGGTGCACTGGTGGAACTTTCGCAGGCCAACGCAGAGCTCGGCAAAGACCTCGCGATGCACGTCACCGCAATGAACCCGCTGGTGGTGAAGAGCGACGACGTACCGGCGGAAACCATCGCCAAGGAGCGCGAGATATTCGCCGCCCAGGCGGCGGAAAGCGGCAAGCCGGCGGACATCGTCGAGAAGATGGTGGAAGGCCGCGTGCGCAAGTACCTGGCCGAGGTGAGCCTCGTGGATCAGGCCTTCGTCAAAGACGGCAACATGAAGGTCGGCCAACTGCTCAAGGAAGCCGGAGCCGATTGCCGACGCCTCGTGCGCTATGAGGTGGGTGAGGGCATCGAAGTGGCAGAAGAAGACTTCGCAGAAGAGGTGCGCAAGCAGATCCAAGGCGGAGACTGACGTTTGCGCCTGCTGCTGAAGCTTTCCGGCGAAGCCCTCGCCGGACCAGACGGCGACCCCATCCACACGGCTGGGGTTGCCGGTCTCGTACGTGAAATTGGCGACCTGGTAGCTGCCGGTGGCCAGCTCGCCGTGGTGCTCGGCGGTGGCAATCTGCTGCGTGGCGCGAGTCTTGCGCAGCAGGGTGTGGATCGCATTTCCGCTGATCACATGGGGATGCTCGCCACCATCATGAATGGCATTGCCTTTCGCGACGCGCTGCAGCGAGGTGGCGTTGCCGCGGCACTTTTTGCAGCTGTGGCAATCCCTACCGTGGCGCCGGGGTTCAGCCGCGACGCAGCGGTTGCGGCACTTGAGCGCGGCGAAGTGGCGGTGCTTGCGGGCGGTACCGGCAACCCGCTGTTCACAACAGATACCGCAGCGACGCTGCGCGCCATTGAAATCGGTGCAGACCGGGTACTCAAGGCCACGAAGGTGGATGGCATCTACTCTGCAGATCCGAACAAGCATGCCGACGCCACGCGGTTCGATCATCTGACCTACGACGAGGTGATTGCCCGGCAGCTCGAGGTAATGGACCTGTCTGCCTTCTCCCTCTGCCGTGATCATGACCTGCCGATCGTCGTGTTCGATATGTCAGCACCCGGTGCGTTGACGAAAATCAGCAACGGTGCCAAGGTCGGCACCCTCGTAGACGGCAACCCAAACGACCACAGCTAACCTGCGTGAGGCGCTCTCCATGTCCGACGAATTCCTCAGAGAAATCCAGTCCGATGCCGATGAGCGCATGGGCAAGTCGGTGGATGCGTTGCATACCGCCTTTGGCAAGATCCGCACCGGGCGGGCCAATCCATCGTTGCTCGATGACATCTCCATCGAGTACTACGGCGTGGATACGCCGCTCAAGCAGGTGGCGTCCATCACGGTGGAAGATGCGCGAACGTTGACCATTTCGCCTTGGGAAAAGCCGCTGCTCGGTGTGATAGAGAAAGCGATTCTCAAGAGCGATCTCGGCATCACGCCGGCCACGAGTTCCGATGTG
>JAUIED010000308.1 GCA_030428905.1 Gammaproteobacteria bacterium | reverse complement strand
TGTTGCGCTCCTTGCCAAGGTGGTCGACATTGCCTGCGGAGCACGCCTAGCCACGAAGCCCGTGGGAACCGCTGAGCAAACGGAATTATTCAGAGGCTCCCTGGCAGACAACGTCGCGGTTCGGCATGCAGAGTACTATGTGGTCAGGATCGTTACTCCGCTGATACCCGGCGCACCGTACACGTGGGTGTAGGCAACCTGCGGATCGTCCGGCACCTGCCGGGGGCCTGCTGCACCCCGAAGCTGCAGCACGTTTTCGTAGACCTGGCGCAGGCCGGAGGCGCCGATGGGCTCGCCGTTGGCAAGGCAGCCGCCGTCGGTGTTTACCGGCAAACGGCCGCCAATCTCCGTGTCTCCGCGCGCCAGCATGTGTTCCTGCTCGCCGTGCTCGCAGAAACCGTTTTCCGCCATGTGCATGATCTCGGCACCGGATTCCGTATCCTGAAGCTGCGCGATGTCCACATCCTCCGGGCCGATACCGGCAAGCTCGAAAGCTGCCCGCGAGGCGTCAATCGTGGGACCGTCGTTGTGTTCCAGCGCCAGGCTCGGTGCCGTCACCTCGAAGCTGCCGAACCGACGGCTGCGCACCACCGATGTGCGCAGAAAGATGGGTTTATCGGAATACTTGTGCGCCTGATCGCCGCGGCACAGCACCAGCGCCACGCCTCCCTCTCCAGGTGAGCAGAACATGTACTGGGTAAGCGGGTAGGAGAGCATCTGCGACTGCAGAATTTCATCCTCACTGAGCGGCTTGCGCCGCCAGGCCATGGGGTTGAGCGCGCCGTTGCGAAAGGCCTTGGCAGCAACGCGTGCAAGGGAGCGATCAGAAATGCCGTACTGCGACATGTAGTGGTTGATCTTCATGCCGAAGAACTGCGTGGTGAGCGCAAGCCCACTGCCGCCGTACCAGTCCGCCCCGGAGCTGGTCTGCAGGCGCGGCGTGAACGCCCCGCGTGCGTGCTTGTCAAAGCCGATGGCGATACCGAGATCAAAGGCGCCGGACTTAATGGTGTTATAAGCGGAGAACAGCGCCGAACCACCGGTGGCACATCCGTTGGAGACGTTGATAAACTGCAGCCCCGTCAGCCCCAGCATTGACACCATGCGGTCGGGGTCGCCCGAGGCGCGGCTGCCGCCGTAGGCAAACTCGATGTCCTGCCAGCGCACACCCGCATCCGCACACGCCTGGCGAACCGCCACCGCGCCCTGCTCCATGCCGCTGCGCCCTTCCGTGCGCCCGAAAGGGTGCATGCCGATGCCAACGATCGCTACATCACGCATTGACAGTCTCCATGGGTTCAAAAGCAAAGGTCACCACACGGTCTCCAGCCTCGTCCGTCTGCAACGGCACGGTGGTGAGACGCATGGCCATTCCCTCCTGCAGCTCCTTCGGGTCTGCGATGGTCAGGCGGGCCTCCACCTTGAGTTCACCTGGCAACACCACATAGCCCACGCCATAGGGCTCGAACTGGCCGTCTGCCACCGGCCCCAGATAGGGCGGCGACTTCGGTGCGAAGCCCTGAATGGTCCAGGCCCACAAGGTGCCCTGCGTGCCCAGGTGAACCGACTCCATATCGTCTCCTGCGCAGGCAGAACAGCCAGACATGGCCGGAAACACATGATTGCCGCAGGCTTTGCAGCGTGCGCCTTTCAGACGCGGCCCGTCCGCCGTGAGCTCAAGCACATCATCGCTGATAGATCTGTCGTTCATTGATACCGCCGCAAGTGTGAATAACCAAACCTGTCACGCGCTGTAGCCAGGGGCAGATTCATCCAGCCAGATAGCTGTCGAGCGTCTGGTGCAGATGACGGATGCGCGACTCCTGATAATCCCCAAGGGTCTGGCCAGGTTTGAGCGAGGCATTCATGCCGGCCCACTGGCGCACAAAGTTATCCGAGTCCTGATCCAGAACGATGTCCAGCCGGCCGAACCCGGGTACCGTGGTGTAGGAGTCATCGATACCAAGCTTCACCACGTCGGCCGGAGGCGGCCGCTCACCGGAATCCGGCACCGGCTGCAACATCAGGATATCGTGGATCGTTTTGTCGTGTCCCAGCGGCCGGAAACGGTAGACCAGCGGGATGGAAATACCCGGGAAGAAACAGGCGTTGGGGAACAGATGGTACTCGATGCTGTCGAGCAGCACGGAGTTCGACACACCGCCCAGGTCCACTCCGATCTGCGCCCCCATTGCAGCTCGCACCCTGTCAGCGTGCTGCGCACGTGCGGAACGGCTTTCGTCGAACGACTCAGCGTCGTAGCCAAACTCTATGAACAGTTCCCGCTCCGACAGCGGCCGAGGGTGATGAGGATTACCCGCAGACAGGTTCTGATAGAAACGCGACACGTGACGGTCAAACACGTCGTACTGGGTGTTTGCCCACCCGGATAGCTGCAAACGGTTCGGATGGGTGGCGAGCACATGGTAGGCCTCGAGGAAGCCCTCCATCACCATTTTCCAGTTGCCGTGCAGAATCTTCTGCGTATGCATGCGCACGAAGCGCTGCTCCAGCGGCGCGTCTGCAAAGTGCTCCGGCAGCACGCCGAGGTAGCTCGCCAGCGGCTCGCAGTCGCGATCGAGGTTGATGAATACGAATCCACCCCAGGTGTCGCAGGGCAACTCCCAAAGGCCGAAGTTGCGGTCTTCTACATGCGGAAAGTCCCATCGGCACGGTACCTCGCGCAACGAGCCGTCCAGGTGCCAGGACATGCCGTGGAACGGGCACCGCAGAAACTGCTTGCCCGACCCCGCGGTGTTGGAGTCACAGAACTGCATACCCCGGTGCGGGCAGCTGTTGACGAACGCGCGAATCTCACGGTCGTCGCCGCGCACCACCAGCACGGAGTAGCGGTCGATGTCGTACACGTAGTAGTCGCCCGGGCGCGGCACGTGCTCCTCCCGGCAGGCCCACTGCCAGGTGCGCGACCACATCTGCGCCACTTCGCACTCGTGCGCTGCTGGCGAGGTGTACCGTTCAAACGGGAGATCTTCACTGCCGAAGTACACCGGCGACGACTGACTCAGGGCAGCGGGAACAGCATCCCCGTCGCGCACGTTGATGTCCTGCGGCCCGGGTCCTGACACCGCGCCTCGCCGGGTGCGAGGCGCGGGTCAGCTGGTTTGTAGATGTCGTATTTCATGGGCATCCAAAGTTACACAACCCGGGTCGAATCGCCAGATACAGGAAGCATCACGGCAAGGCAACTACATACAGTAGTAGTGCTGCCTCGCCGTCCCGCCCCACCAGCTACATTTCGTAGCCTACCGTGAGCCCCCATGTCTGATCCAACGCCGGCACACCGATGCCGAACGACGTCGCAAAGCGCGTTCTAAAGGCCATGTACTCTTCATCGCCCAGGTTCTTTCCGAACAGCGTGA
>JAUIED010000307.1 GCA_030428905.1 Gammaproteobacteria bacterium | reverse complement strand
CTCCGAAAGCTATCAGCTCGCCGCCCGCACGGACCCTGCAACACTGTGTGTGTTGCACCTGCCAAGCGCCTCGAAACCGCTGGCGCAGCTCGTGCCGGAAGAAGGCCTGCGCCTGCCGAGCGCCGCCAAAGCACGGCTCATGGAGGCCCTTGCGGCCCTGGCCGGTGACATCCGCGTGCACGGCACCGTGGACATTGAGGACCACCGCGCGCAGGTAGCGGCCGATGCGGAACCCTGGCTGCTGATTCAACCCGCAGCCCTGGGACTCAACGTGCATCTGCAGGTGGAACCCATCACCGGCAGCGGCGCCTATTTCGATCCCGGTCAGGGCGGGCGCGTGGTGCTCGCCCAGCGCGATGGCGAGGAAGTGCAAACGCGCCGCGACCTCGATGCCGAACGCGCCGCCGCGGAACAGCTTGTGCGTCTCTGCCCGATGCTCAGGCGCGCAGACCCAGCGCAGGTCACCTTCGATTTTGACGACCCGGAAGATTGTCTCGAGCTCCTGGATCAACTGCGAACCGCAGGCGCACGCTGCCTGTGGCCGAAAGGCGAAAGCATGAAGATTGCGGCAAGCGCCAGCGCCACAGATTTGCGCCTCACTATCAAGTCCAGCCGTGAATGGTTTGCGGCGTCCGGAGAATTGCAGGTGGATGAGTCGCGCGCGCTCGGCCTTGCGCAACTCATGATGCTGCTGGCCCAACGGCCGCGCTCACGATTCGTGCCTCTGGAAGACGGCACGTTCGTGGCATTGAGCCGGGCATTTCGCAAGCAGCTCAACGAGTTCGCCGCACTCACCAGCGGCCGCAGCAAGCACCTGCGGCTGCACCCGCTACTGGCACCGGCGCTGGATGAGATCTTCGATGAGGCAGAAGTCGATGCCGATCAGGCCTGGCTGGACCTGCAGAACCGCCTGATCCAGGCAAAGGCGGTCAACACCGACTTGCCGGCAACGCTGCGCGCAGACCTGAGACCGTATCAACACGAAGGCTATGCGTGGCTTGTGCGGCTGGCAACCTGGGGCGTGGGCGCATGCCTCGCGGATGACATGGGTCTCGGCAAGACGCTGCAAACCCTCGCAGTGCTTCTGCGGCGCGCCGAACTCGGCCCTTCACTGGTGGTCGTACCGACATCGCTCGTAGAAAACTGGCGTTCTGAAGCGCGCCGTTTCGCGCCCACACTCAACCTGGTGGACTACCAGGGAGCAAACCGTAAAACGCTGCTGGACGATCGCGGCGCAGCGGACGTCGTGCTGTGCACGTACGGCTTACTATTGAACGACATAGAAGCGTTCGAGGCGATTGAGTGGAACTGCGTCGTTCTCGATGAGGCACAAGCCATCAAGAACCTGGCAAGCAAACGGGCACGCGCCGTGCGTAAGCTCAACGCCGCAGTGCGCATCGCCACCACCGGCACACCGATCCAGAACAATCTGATGGATCTGTACTCGATCTTTGCGTTTCTCAATCCCGGTCTGCTCGGCACGGCGGCTGAGTTTCGCGAGCGCTACATGCTGCCGATCGAGCGATCAAGTGACGACGATTGCCGCGCTCGACTGGCACGAGTGATCGACCCATTCATGCTGCGCCGAACCAAAAGCGAGGTGCTGGACGATCTGCCGGCGCGCACGGAAATCACCGTTCCGGTGCCCTTGAGCGGCGACGAGGCCACACTCTACGAAGCGATTCGTCGACAGGCCCTCAACGAGCTCGAAAGCAACCAAGAGCCCGAAGGTACCAGGCGCATGAACGCGCTGGCGCATCTGACCCGCCTGCGCCTGAGTTGCTGCCATCCCAGCCTCGTGCAGGATACCGGCATCACACACAGCGCCAAGACGTCCGCGTTTCTCGAGACCATGGATGAGCTGCGCAGCGCAGGCCACAAGGTGCTGGTGTTCTCCCAGTTTGTGAAGCATCTGAAACTGCTCGCCGCCGAACTCGACGAGGCTGGCGTGACGTATCAGTACCTGGACGGCAGCACGCCGACCAAAGAACGGGGCGCCCGGGTAGCCGCCTTCCAAAATGGCGAGGGCGATGCGTTTCTGATCTCCCTGAAAGCCGGAGGTACCGGCCTCAATCTGACGGCCGCGGACTATGTCATCCACATGGACCCGTGGTGGAACCCAGCGGCTGAAGACCAGGCATCCGACCGGGCACACCGCATCGGCCAGACACGCCCGGTAACCATCTACCGATTCGTGGCCAAAGGCACGATCGAAGAGCAGATCGTGGAACTGCACCGCCACAAACGCGCGCTGGCAGATGCCCTGCTTTCGGACCAGTCCAGCAGCGCCGCATTGGATTCAGAGGCACTGCTGGAGCTCATTCGCGCTTCGGGTACCGAGGCCTGAAAGACCAGGCGCCCGGCTGACGTTAGCCAGCAGACTGCGGCCCGGTGGGCAGCACCGGCCGGCGCACAGGAAACTCCTGCTTGTTGGCCGCCATCTCCACCACCTGCGAGTAGCCGGGGTAGCCCGCCAGCGATTCGATCTGCATACGCGTAACATTCATAAGATCGAACTCGCCAGCGGCATTGCGCGCCAGCGCCTGTGCAGGCGAAATCCAGACGCTGTCCACGGTCTCTTTCTCATCGTGCGCTCCCACCTGCCCCGGCGGCGTCTCGGCAACGAAGAAGCGCGTATCAAACCGCCGCGGCCGCCCCACCGGCGTAACAAACCGGTTATAGAAATGCACGTGGTCCACAGCCAGCTTGAGATTCTCGCGCCGGCAGATCTCCAGCATATCGATCTCCCCCGCATGCAACGGATGCCGATAGCTCTGCAGCCGGTCGAACAGACCATCATCGTCATAACGCACGAGCCCACCAGAGGCGTCATACGCGAGCAGCAAACCAGACTCCTCAAAGGTCTCCCGAATGGCTGCCACCCAGAAGCCCCGCCACTCCGCCCCGAGCGCTGACTGCTGCGGCGCCTGCGTCTCCGACGGCCCGGTGCGATGCGCATCGTACGCATGCAGGTGATCATCACCATCCACACGCCCACCCGGAAACACATACATACCCCCAGCAAACGCCGCACCGCTGGTGCGCTTGAGCATGAAGATCTCGAAACCCTCAACAGCGTCACGAACGATAATCACCGTCGCAGCAGGTCGAATCGGCTGGGTTTCCCGCGGGCTACTCATATACATCTCACGCATTCTGGCCAATCGCCTACCATGGCGTCAGCGGCGAAGCGGGTCAATGCCGTAATCACGATCACACCGATCACCCGCACCCCGGCACCTCCTCCGGCGAAATCAACCGATGCCGCCGCCAACCGACACTGAGCAACCAACTACGCGCCGGCGACACCTCCGCCAACCGCCCAGGCGGGCCTGGGTCCCACCCACGCTTCCAACCATCGAACCACACCGCCGAACTCAAC
>JAUIED010000071.1 GCA_030428905.1 Gammaproteobacteria bacterium | reverse complement strand
TGGATCGAACACCGACACCTGCCCCTCCCAACGGATAGCCGCCCCGGAGACCAGGGGCGTACCTGCGCGGAAGCAGGCGCCGTTGATGGCGTAGCGCACCGCATAGTTGTCGGTAGCGTCCAGCACCACATCCGCCTGCCGCGCCAGCGCTTCGAGCCCGGCATCGTCCAATTTTTCGGCCACCGTTGTGATCTGTGTGTGCGGGTTGATGGCGGCGAGTGTTTCGGCGGCAGAGGTAACCTTCGGCAAACCCACCGCAGAGCTGTGATGCACCACCTGGCGCTGCAGGTTCGACAGTTCCACGGTGTCGTGATCCACGAGCGTGAGCCGGCCGATACCGGCGGCCGCCAGATAGAGGGAAGCCGGTGCGCCGAGGCCGCCGATACCGATGATGGCGACGTGCGCATCGATGAGCTTCTGCTGCCCGTCAATGTCTACCTCAGGCAGCATGATCTGACGACTGTAGCGAAGAAGTTCCTCGTCGGTCATGCCACAAACCCTATCGTCACTCGGTCGTGTCCGGCAAGGTCGGCGTGTGTGCGCACCTCCCGGAACCCGGCGTCTTCGAAGATCTGGCGCACAGCGCACCCCTGGTCGGCACCGTGCTCGGTGAGCAAGGCGCGACGACAGCGTGCCGACGCCTGGTGGGCGATGATGCGGATGTCGTCCAGGCCGTCGGGGCCGGCGGTAAGCGCGCTGTGCGGCTCGTAGCGCAGCGCAGCCAGCGCAGGGTGGTCAGCTGCGATGTATGGCGGGTTGGTGGCGATCACATCGAATGAACCATCGACCCGCTTCAGCCAATCGCTGTGCACGAACTGCACCTGCGCCGCATGGGTGAGCGCATTCTCCGCTGCCACGGCAAGCGCCTGGTCGGATCGGTCCGAGGCGATGATCGCGACATCGTCCCCGGCGGTTTCCTTCGCCAACGCGATCGCTACGGCGCCGGAACCGGTACCGAGGTCGAGCACCCGATCACCTGGCCGGATGATCTCCAGCGCCAGTTCTACGAGGTGCTCCGTCTCCGGTCGTGGGATCAGCACGTGCGGGTTGACCGCCAGCCGCATGCCCCAGAATTCCCGGTGGCCGCGCAGATAGGCCAGTGGCCAGCCGTCGCGCAACCGCCGGGCTGCCTCATCCAAGCTGGCCAGGACAGGCGGTTCGATGGTTCGTTCCGGCGAGCTGATAACCGCCGCCCGGGTGATGTTCAGTGCGTCCATCACCAGCACCTCGCGGTCGGTGCGGTCGAGGTCCGCCTGCGCTGCGAGCCAGCGCCCGACCGTGTTGCTCACGTGCCCTCGCCGAGGGCCTTGAGCTGGTCTGCCTGGTGCTCCTGGATCAGCGGGTCGACCACCGCGGCGAGGCCGCCTTCCATGATCTCATCCAGGCGGTAAAGGGTGAGGTTGATGCGGTGGTCGGTGACGCGCCCCTGAGGGAAGTTGTAGGTGCGTATGCGTTCGGACCGATCGCCGGAACCGACCTGCAAGCGCCGGTTCTCTGCCTGCTCCGACTGTTGTGCAGACAGCGCAGCGTCGAGCAGCTTCGCCTGCAGCAGCGACATGGCGCGGGCCCGGTTCTTGTGTTGCGAGCGTTCGTCCTGGCACTCCACCACGATGCCGGTTGGCAGGTGGGTTATACGCACCGCGGAGTCGGTCTTGTTGACATGCTGGCCGCCAGCGCCGGAGGCTCGGTAGGTGTCGATGCGCAGGTCGTTCTTGTCGATGTCGATGTCATCGATCTCGTCGGCTTCCGGCAGCACTGCCACCGTGCAGGCTGATGTGTGGATGCGGCCCTGCGACTCGGTCTCCGGCACCCGCTGCACCCGGTGTGCGCCGGATTCGAACTTGAGCTGGCTGTACACATCCTGCCCTTCCACGCGGCAGATGATTTCCTTGTAGCCGCCGTGCTCGCCAGGCCGTTCGCTCAGAATCTCAACCCGCCAGCCTTTGCCTTCGGCGAATCTGCTGTACATGCGAAAGAGGTCGCCGGAGAAAATCGCCGCTTCGTCGCCGCCGGTGCCGGCGCGTACCTCCAGGAACACGTTAGCGCCATCGTTGGGATCGCGCGGCAGCAGAAGGGTCTGCAGGCGTGTCGCTTCTTCTGCGCTTTCCTCCTCCAGCCGGCGTGCATCCTCCTGTGCCAGTGCTCGCATCTCCGGGTCGTCGTCCTCGGCAAGGCTTCTCGCATCGTCGAGCTCTTCGAGCTGGCGACGCAGGCGGGCGTAGCTCTGCATCACTGGATCGAGCTCAGCATGTTCTTTCGAAAGCGCCGTATAACGGTTGCGGTCGGCGACCACGTCGGGGTCGGACAGCAGTGCGGCCACTTCTTCGAAACGGTCGGCAAGGCCGGCCAGCTTGGCCTGCATGGAAGCGGATAAAGCCATTTACAACTCGTAGAGATTTTTCAGGAGTTCGAGGGTTTCGGCCTGGTCGTCGGCGCTGGCATTGCGGATGGCGATCGTCGGCTCGTGTATCAGCTTGTTTGTCAGGCTGCGAGCGAGCTGCGCCAGCACTTCATCCGGGTCGACGCCATCTGCAAGCATGGCGCGGGCTTTGGCCAGCTCCCGGTGCTGGGTGTCCGCTGCTTTGTCGCGAAAACGGCGCAGCACCGCCTGCCCTTCATGCACGCGCAGCTCCCGCAGATAGTGACGCGCGCCTTCGTCCACCAGCGCGTTGGCCTCAAGGGCCGCTTCTTCGCGTGCTTTGGCGTTTTCTTCGACGATCTCGGAAAGATCGTCTATGGAATACAGAAACACATCGGGAAGCTCTCCCACTTCCGGTTCGATGTCGCGCGGCACGGCGATGTCGACCATGAACATCGGTTTGCGCTTGCGCTGGCGTATTGCCGCTTCCACGGCACCCTTGCCGATGACCGGCAGCGAGCTGCCGGTGGAACTGATGACGATGTCGAATTCTGCCAGTCTGGCCGAAACATCGGTGAGCTGGATGGCCGTTGCGTGATGCACTGCGGCGAGCTGCTGTGCGTTGCTCAGCGTGCGATTGGCAATAGTCATGGCGCCAATACCCTGCTTGCCCAGATGTTCGGCGACGAGACCGATGGTGTCGCCTGCGCCTAAGAGCAGCGCACGTTTATCCGACAGCGTTTCGAAAATCTGTTTGGACAGCAGCACCGCGGCGTAAGCCACCGAGATCGGGTTGCGTCCTACGCCCGTGTCCGTGCGCACACGCTTGGCGGTGTTCAGGGATACCTGCGACAGAAGGTTGAGCGCGGGCCCCACGGTGCCTGCGGACCGGGCAATGTCGTAGGCGTTTTTAACCTGTCCCATGATCTGCGGCTCGCCGAGCACCTGGGAATCCAGCCCGGAGGCCACGCGTATCAGGTGGCGGGCCGCGTCAACGTCCCAATGCCGGTAGGCGGAGCTGGCCAGTTCATCGATGCTGACGTCGCGATTACCAGTGATCCACGTCAGCAGACGGTTCTCTTCCCGTGGGTCCAGGGTGCAGTACAGTTCCGTGCGGTTGCAGGTGCTCAGTATTGCGGCTTCGCTCAGGCTGGGCACATGTGCCCGCAACCCGTGCAGATAGGCATCCAGCGCGTCCTCCGGAAAAGCGATGCGCTCGCGCAGCGCCACGGGTGCTGTGCGATAGTTGATGCCGTATGCCAAGATCGCCATGGGTTGCGCAGGAAGGTTTGGTGGCTGAGCTAACGGGCAATAGTAACAGAATAACGGCGCGTAAAGCTTCTAAGCCGTTCTTTCTAATGGTGTTTTTACTGCTGGCAGGTTGCGCTTCCGTGCCGCCGGGCGGGCGCTTGGATGACGCGCGTTTCGATATCGACGGCAAGCTCGGTGTCCGTTGGGCGCAGGAGCGCTTTTCGGCTCGTTTTCGCTGGCGGCAGGAGGGCGAACGCTACGACATTGAGCTATGGGGCCCCCTTGGGCAGGGCCGAACCTTACTGCAGGGCGATCTCGGCCACATGCAGATACGCGATGGTGGAGGCGGCCTGATCGACGCAGGCGGTGTTCGTGAGGTGATGGAGCGCCAGCTTGGCTGGTATCTGCCCCTGGAAGCCATGCCGCGCTGGGTGTCGGGGCAACCTCTGCGAGGCGTGCGCGTACGCGACGAGTCGCGCGGTGAGGATGGCACGCTCACAGGCTTCACTCAGCTCGGCTGGCGCCTGACCTACGACCGCTTCTCGGAGGGAGGTCCCCTGCGGATAACTGCGCAGCGCGGGGATTATCGGATACGTGTTGTTCGGGTTTGACAGCGTGCCGGACTGGCCGGAGAATACGCGCCCTCTTTTTCCGGGCGGTGATTGCCAGCCGCAGTGGCGGCACGGGTTCAGCCGCAAGGCTCGCCCACCGGAAGAAGCGATGCTACTGGGGTGTCGCCAAGTGGTAAGGCAGCGGGTTTTGATCCCGCCATTCGCAGGTTCGAATCCTGCCACCCCAGCCACTTTCTCGGTTGTTTTATCGATCGAATCCCGCCGTCGTTTTGGTCGCGATACGACGGTGTATTGTCTAACCAGAACGGAGTGACGACGCAATGTCCGAACAGATCCAGATTACCGCGCAGCCGCGCACGGATGCAGGGAAGGGTGCGAGCCGCCGCCTGCGTCGTACCGGCAAGGTACCCGGCATCATCTATGGCGGCGGTGGCGAACCGCAGTCGCTGACGCTAGACGCCAACGAACTGGGCAAAGCCCTGCAGCACGAGGCATTTTTCTCGCAGGTGCTGGCCGTGGCCATTGAGGGCGGTGCGGTGGAGCAAGCCGTTGTCCGTGACATGCAACGTCATCCCGCCTCAGAGCGTGTGGTGCACATCGACCTGCTGCGTGTCCGTGCCGACCAGCCGGTGGACGTACACGTACCGCTGCACTTCATCAACGAAGAAGCGTGCAAAGGTGTGAAGATCGGCGGTGGCTCGTTGTCGCATAACATCTCTGAAGTCGTCGTCAGCGGCCTGCCGGGAAATCTGCCGGAGTTCATTGAGGTCGACGTGATCGATCTCGATTTGGGCGAATCCATCCACTTGAGCGGCCTGGTGCTGCCCGAAGGCGTGGTTATCCCTGAGCTTCAGCATGGGCCCGACCACGACCTGCAGGTGGTGAGCGTCAGCGCTGCCCGAGGCGGCGGCAAGGCATCTGAAGACGATGCCGACGCCGACGGCGAGACGTCCAGCGACGAAGGCTGAACCGGTCGTGGCCGGTGTGCGCGTGATTGCCGGCCTTGGAAACCCCGGCGACAAATACCGCAACACCCGCCACAACGTGGGTGCTGTGTATGTGGAAGCCCTGGCGGCACGGTTTTCCGTGCCGCTGGCTGAGGATAGCCGGTTCAAGGCGCGCATCGGGCGAGGCACGGTGCTGGGCCACGATGTGCGCCTGGTGTTGCCCACCACGTACATGAACGAATCGGGCCAGTCGCTAGGCGCGCTGCAGCGCTTCTTCAAACTCGAGCCGGCGGACTTTCTCGTGTGCTACGACGAGGTCGCCTTCGAGCCTGGTGCGGTGAAGCTCAAGTTCGATGGCGGCCACAACGGTCACAACGGCATCAAGAGCGTCATTGCCGGGTTCGGCAATCGGCGTGATTTCTTGCGTTTACGCATCGGCATTGGCCATGCCGGCCACAAAGACCGAATGGTGGCGTTTCTCACCTCCGTGGACATGCCACGCAAGGAGCGCGATCTGGTGGACGACTGCCTGCGCTTTGACGACATCGTGCTGGAACATCTTTTTCGCGGTGAGGTGCAAAAGGCCATGACCTGCCTGCACGCACCGCTCGATTCGGAGTAGCTATGGGTTTCAACTGCGGTATCGTCGGCTTACCCAACGTCGGCAAATCAACCCTCTTCAATGCCCTCACCAGGGCAGGAATCGATGCGGAGAACTTCCCGTTCTGCACCATCGACCCGAATACTGGCGTCGTACCTGTGCCCGATCCGCGGCTCGACAAACTGGCTGAGATCGTCAAGCCCGCCAAAGTGGTGCCTTCGGCGATGGAGTTCGTCGATATCGCGGGGTTAGTGGCCGGTGCATCGAAGGGCGAAGGGCTCGGCAACCAGTTTCTCGCCAACATCCGCGAAACCCAGGCCATCGCCCATGTGGTGCGCTGCTTTGACGATGACAACGTCATTCACGTCGCAGGCGGCATTTCGCCGGCAGACGACATCGAGGTGATCAACACCGAGCTTGCGTTGGCGGATATGGACACCGTGGAGCGCGCCATGGATCGTGCCCGCCGTGTCGCCAATGCCGGTGACAAAGACGCGAAAGCGTTGCACGAACTGCTCACCCGGGTGCTGGCGAAGCTGGACGAGAGCATTCCGGTGCGTGCGCAGGGTCTCGAACCCCACGAGCTCGGCATGCTGCGCGAGTTGCACCTGCTCACCGCCAAGCCGGTGCTGTACATCGCCAACGTCGCCGAGGATGGGTTTGAAGACAACCCGCATCTGGATGTGGTGCGCGGCATTGCCGAAGCCGAGGGGGCCGAGTTGGTTGCGATCTGCAACAAGATCGAAGCAGAAGTGGCGGAACTGGAAGACGAGGAGCGTCGAGAGTTTCTCGACGCTCTTGGCATCGAGGAACCGGGCCTTAACCGCGTGATCCGCGCCGGCTACAAGCTCCTCGGGCTGCACCACTACTTCACCGCCGGCCCGAAAGAGGCGCGGGCCTGGACCATCCCCATTGGCACCAAGGCGCCGCAGGCGGCGGCGGTCATCCATACGGACTTCGAGCGCGGTTTCATACGCGCCGAAGTCATCGCCTACGACGATTACGTGGCTGGCAACGGCGAGCAGGGCGCCAAGGATGCCGGGCGCTGGCGGCTTGAAGGCAAGGAGTACGTAGTTCAGGATGGCGACGTGGTGCACTTTCGCTTCAACGTCTGAGCAGAAGGAGATCTCATGAGTGATCAGGGTGGCGACAATCCTTATGAGGCGCCGTCAGCGACGCTGACACAGCCGGCCACAGGTCCGCGGGGTGGCTCCATCGACGCAACCCTCGACGGGCGTGCGGTGCTGGAGTTCGGCGACGTGCTTTCCGAGGCCTGGGGCAAGACCAAGGGCGTCAAGACGATCATCCTCGGTGCTTTGATTGGGTGGGGCTTGGCATTCGGCCTCGTGATTGGTGTGTTAGCAGGCAGCGGCGCGGTCGACCCGCAGGGCACCGGTGGCAACCTGCTCATCCAACTCATTACCGCTGTGCTGGGCTATCCGTTATTTGCTGGCGTGGCGATGGTAGCGGTTCGGCAAAGCGTCGATGCGCCTGTGGAGTTTGCCCAGGTGTTGGTGTACTACGCGCGCATCGCCACGTTTGCAGCGCTCGGTGTCCTCATTTCGATCATCACCTCGCTCGGCTACCTGTTGCTCATCCTGCCCGGCATCTACCTGTCGATCGCCACAGTGCTGGCAGTTCCGCTGTGTGCTGATAAGGATATGGGCATCATCGACTCCCTCACCACTTCACTGAAGCTCGTCAACAAGGAGTTCCTCACAGTCTTGCTGCTGATGATCGCCATCGTCGTCATTTCCATTTTGAGCTTTGTGACGATCATCGGCTGGATCTGGGGTATCCCGATGGTCTCGATGGTAATGGCCATCATCTACCGGCAGCTTGCGGGTGTATCGAGCGTTTAGCTCGACGGTAGCTCTTTGATGTAGAGATCCTGTTTGGCGTACGGGATTTCGATGCCTGCCTCAGCAAACGCCTTGTAGACGTTCATGAACAGGTGGTGCGAAATCAGCCCACGCTGCTCCGGCCGCTCGATCCAGGCCAGCAGCTGAAAGTCGACGCTCGAGGCGCCGAAGCCCCGAGCGCGCACGCGGGGTGCCGGATCGGCGCACACACCTGGCTCGCTTTCAGCCACTTGCTGCAGCACATCGCACACCTGATCCAGATCAGAACCATAGGCCACCCCTACATTAATACGCACGCGCATCTTCTCGTGCGGTCCACCGCTTTCGTTGGTGATCTTGGCGTTGGCGATCACCGCGTTCGGCACCGTGATCTCGATGTCATCTCGAGTCAGAAGCCGCGTGCTGCGCATGCCGATCGCGACTACACGGCCACGCTCGCCGGTGTCCAGGTTGATGTAGTCGCCAATCTTGTAGGGTGAGTCGGCGAGGATGAAGAAACCGGAAAAGAGGTTTGCCAGCGTGTCCTTGGCGGCGAAACCCACAGCGATGCCAACGATGCCTGCAGATGCCAGCCAGCCGACAGGATTGATGCCCCAGATCAATAGCAGCACATAGCTTGCGAACAGCAGGATTACGAGCTTCGAGGTCAGGTCGAACAGTGGAATCGTGCGGTGTTCCACGAGCGTGAAGTTCGGCCGGTTGCCGAGCGCTTCCAGAATTGAGCCGGACATGCGCAGCCCGGCGCGCATCCAACTTACGACGATGAAGGACGCCACCACGTTGATCAGCGCCGTACGGCCGAATGGTGGTTGCGCGGTCTGAATGCCGAGGATCACGCCGAACAGAAAGATCGTGTGGAATACCGGCGACTTCAGGTTGGCGAGAATGGTGTCGTCCAGGGCCGAGGATGACCGCTTCGACAGGCGTTCGAGGTTGTTGAGCACCAGCGCACGCACGATGAATGCCAGCAGGAAGAAGACACCGGCGATGATCACACCCAGCAGCACCGGGTAGTCTGCGAGCAGAGTCCACGCTGGTTGTAGTGGTTCCGGCACCCAGCTTGCCGCGTCGGTGAGTTGCTCGGCCAGGGTCGGCATGGGCTCCGCTGCCGGCGCGCTTGCGTTGTTCTGTTGTTGGGCGTCTGCCATGAGCGCAGGCTAACCAATCACCAGCGCACGTCGCCAGCCAACCAGGCGGCGATGAGGTGGTGCGCTATGGCTATGGGGCCAGGTGCTTTCACCGATGCAGGTTCGTCGCGCATGGCGCGGGCAATGTCATCCCGTTCCACCCAGCGTACGTCGTGCATTTCTTCTTCGTCCATGTGGATGTCGGTGCTGGTCGCCCGAGCGTGACAGCCAATCATCAGCGAGGAAGGAAACGGCCAGGGCTGCGAAGAGTGGTACCGCACGTCGCCCACTTCCAACCCGGCCTCTTCTTTCACTTCGCGTCGCACGGCTTCTTCGATGGACTCGCCCTGATCGATGAAGCCGGCAAGTGCGGAGTACACGCCGGTTTTCACCAGCGGTCCCTTTGGTTGGCCGAGCAGGCATCGGTCGCCATCTACCACCAGCATGATGGCCACCGGATCTGTGCGGGGGAAGTGCTGCGCATCGCAGGATGGGCACGCTCTCAGTTGGCCGCCCCGGCGCATTTCGCTTTGTTCTCCGCACACGCTGCAGAAGCGGTGCCGGCGGTGCCAGTCGAGCTGTGCTCGGGCTTGCGCCATGATGCCCGTTTCCTCGAGTGGTGCCTGCATGGCCGCCATGCGGCAGTCGGAGAAGCGGTATCCAAGCGGCGCTTCTGCTGCATCCACGTTCACCACGAAGTGAGGCTGATCGTTCAGCATGCCGAGGAATACCGGCGGCAGGGTGGGTTGCATTGCCTCGACGCTCAAGATGTCGAGCCAGCCGAGGGCTGTCCCCTCGAGCAGCACATTCAGGCGGTGAAACGGCAGAAAGCGGGCATCGAAGCGCTTGGCCGCGTCCGTCAGCCAGGCCTCGTCTCGGCGCAGCGCTTCGCCGCGGTCCAGCGGGTTCGCAGAAAATATGTGCTGCATCAGGCGATCTCGGCGATGACAGGGGCATGATCCGACGCGGTCAGGCCGTCCTGTTTCTTGCGGTAGTCGCGGTCGATCTGCGCGCTTTGCAGGCGCGCGCGCACCGCGTCGGTACCAAGAATGAAATCGATGCGCAGCCCCTGCTTGCGATGGAAGGCGCCGCCGCGATAGTCCCACCAGGAAAACGCCTGCTCCTCGGGTGCGCTCACCCGATACAAGTCGTGCAAACCGCACTGCAGCAGCGCGTTGAGTCGGTCGCGTTCTGCGTCGGTGTGGAAGATGTCGCCGTCCGCATCGTTGCCGCGCCAGCTGTCGATGGCCTGCGGCACGATATTAAAGTCGCCGCACAAGACGGCGGCGGAGTTGCGTTCAGCAGCGCGCCAATGCTCGATCAGCGCGTCGTACCAGGCGAGCTTGCGCCCATAGTCCTCGTGGGTGAGGGTCTTGCCGTTGGGACAGTACACGGTGGTGAACTCGATGCCGCCCACCTCGGCGGTAATCAGCCGCGCGCCCATTTCCTCGCCTCCAGGCAGGCCGACCTGCTTCAGCTCGATGCCGTCGCGGGCGAGTATGGCCACGCCGTTCCAGCTCTTCTGGCCGTGTACCACCGCCTGGTAGCCGAGATCGTTGAAAAACTCGTGCGGAAACTCGTTGTCGGGCATCTTGAGTTCCTGCAGGCCGACGATGTCGGGGGCGCGATCCGTTAGCCATAAACGCGCGAAATCGAGACGTGCGCGCAGGCCGTTGACGTTCCAGGTGCTGATTCGCATAGAAGGGCATGAGCTGTCGTTAGCGAAGTGCTACCTTACTGAGAAAGGCGCAGAGGCAGAAGAGGGAAACAATGAACAAGGTGTTGCTGGCAGGGTTGTTGCTGCTGTTGGGAGGCTGTGAAAGCTCAGGACTCATTGATGACATTCTGGCGCGCGGCAGCGCGGGCAACTCGGCCCTGTCGTCGCAGACCATCGCCGACGGACTGCGTGAGGCGCTCTCTGTTGGGTCCGGCCGGGTGGTGGATACCCTTGGCGTGGAGAACGGTTTTCTCGATGGTGCGTTCCACATCCCGCTACCGGAGAAGCTCTCCGAGGCGCAGAAAATCGCTGGCCGTTTCGGCCTGTCCAAGCCCTTCGATGAGCTTGAGCTGCGCATGAACCGGGCTGCCGAGGCGGCCACACCGAAGGCGAAGGGGCTGTTTCTCAGCGCGATCCGCAGCATGAGCTTCGACGACGTGATGCAGGTCTACCGCGGTGGTGACGATGCCGCCACCCGCTACCTGGAACGATCCACCGGCGCCTCGCTGCAGTCAGAGATGCGGCCGATAATCGACCGCAGTCTGGCCGACGTCGGTGCGGTGCAAACCCTGGAGTCCCTGGTGCAGCGCTACAACGCGCTGCCGTTGGTGAAGCCCATCGACGCGAACCTCTCGGGCCACGTCCTCGATTATGCGAACCGGGCGATTTTCAGCCAGCTGGCGAAAGAAGAAGCCGCGATCCGTAAAGATCCGGTGAAGCGCACCACGCAGTTGCTGAAAACGGTGTTCGGCGGGTGATCAACCGTCGTCAGGCGCTGCTGGCCGCCGCGGCGCTGCCCGTTGTGGCCCCGGGTTGGGCCGAGTCGGAGGGCACGCCGTCCTGGCAGTCTGCTGCTGCGCTACCCTTTGCGACGCAGGAAATATACCCGGCGGTACACGGCGGCCGTTTGTACGTCGCCGGCGGGATTGCAGCGCGACTGGGAGTGCCGTACTTCACCGGCCGCTGCGTCTCCTTCGGTGTCGATGACGCGGCGTGGCGCGACGAGGCGGAGCTCCCGGAAGCGCTGCACCACACCGCACTGGTATCCACCGGGGAGAGCTTGTTTGCCGTTGGCGGCTTCCACGGTGGATACACGCATATTTGGCGCATGCGCCAGCAGGTGTATCGGCTGATTGCGGGAAGCTGGCGTTCGGTAACACCTTTGCCGCGTCCCATGGCGGAAGGGGTGGTCACCTGTTCGCCGGATGGACTGGTGCACCTCGTCACTGGGCAGTCGCCGAGAGGCGAGGCTAACCGGGCGCGTTCAGACCATGTCGAGGTGCAGGATCATCTTTGCCTGGACCCGGCGGATGGTAGTTGGCGGCAATGCGCACCCATCCCTACCGCTCGCAACAGCGCCACCGGCGGTTGGTTGGGCGGCCATCTGGTGGTTGCCGGCGGCCGCACCGCGGCAGGCAATCTTGCAGTAACCGAAGTCTATGATCCGCAGCGCGATGTCTGGTACGAAGCCCAGCCCATGCCGCTACCCCAGGCAGGTACCGCCAGCGTCGTGCTCAGTGATGAGCTGATCGTCTTTGGCGGAGAGATTTTTCAGCCGCAGGCGCGCGTGTTTTCGGAGGTGTGGCGCTACTCGTTGGCGGAGGATCGCTGGCAGCCGTTGCCTGCCATGCCGATACCGCGGCACGGCCTTGGCGCCGGTGTTCTCAACGGCCGCGCGCACGTGGTTGGCGGAGCTATCGAACCCGGCGGCAGCGGCACCAGCGACGCGCACGAGGTGCTCAGCCTCAGCTGACGACTGCCCAGCCTTGCGAGTATGCTTTGCCGCGTAACTCACAGGGGGCGGGTTCATGAAGATCGTTAAAGTTCTGCTTATCGTGGCAGTGGTGTACGTCGCGATCGTCGCCATTTTCGAAACGCTGATCGGCACCATGCAACCGCAGAACGACGGCACACTGGTGATCACCACCACAGACGAGGACGGCAACGCCAGCGACCGGGTGCTCAGCCGCCTCGAGGTGGACGGCAAGGTCTACGTAGCCGTCCACCACTGGCCGAGGGCGTGGTACCACAACGCGCTGGATCGTCCGCAGGTGAACGTGGCCTACGGCGATATCGACGGTGGTTACCTGGCCGTGCCGGTGCAAGGTGCTGAGCACGACCGCGTCGAGGAAGCTCGACCGCGCGGGGCGCTAATGACCTTTCTCATGGGCTTCGCGCCGCGTTACTTCATCCGTTTGGAGCCTGCATGACACTGGGCAGATCTCGCACGCCCCGGTAGGGGAAACTCGCCTGCCGATAGCGCCATACCCGGCTAGCCTGTGCATTCAGGTTGGAGCTGAGCAAGCTGGTATGAGTGAAGGTACATGCAGGGGAAATCGCCCGTCCGGCGACGGGCAGGCAGCTGAGAGCGGTGCTGCGCCGCGAAGATGCATGCGCTGCGGCAGAACGCATCGTACCGGTCTCAACGTTGTGAGGCCGCTCTGCCCCCCCTGCTGGATTGCCCGTGATCACCGGCGCCACCCGGAGCTTGCGCCACCGCCGCAATTTGCACCGCAGAACGCGGTGGAGCAGCTCGTGGAAGACTGGCTTCAGTACGCGGAGCTCATACAGTGGTGTGTGGAGCGCAAGCGCATGTCCTGCCGCGGGCTGGCCACGGAGGAGCGCTGGCTCTACGCGGTTACGCAGCTGGACGCGGTGACCCGGGAACAGGGTTTCTTCCACTGGTTTGCAGGTTTCTACGGCCGCCATCGACAGTTGATCACGGACGGCCTCGACCGGCTGGAAGTGCCGGATCACAAGCAGTTGTACCTGCAGGCCGAACGCGCCTACCTGGCGCTCACACCGCAGCAGATCCGCACCATGCGTCACCAGCCGGAAGAAGCCTTCGACGGGCCCTTTTTCGGCCTGTCCTGCGACTACTTCGCGCTGGAAGATCTCGCCGAAAAGCTGGCCATCGCTGCCTGGCACGCGGGCCTGATCATCGAAGACCGCAGCCTGGCCAGCCGTTGACAGCGCTCCGGCATATCCGGACAATCGCGCCCCCGCGTTTCGGCGAGTTCGTACGCGCGATTTCTGGCTAGGTAGCTCAGCTGGTTAGAGCACAGGATTCATAATCCTGGGGTCGGGAGTTCAAGTCTCCCCCTAGCTACCATTTATCCGGCCCCGGCGCCCGCTCAGGCGTGCAATGCTCTATAGGCCTTGATGGCTTTGCGGCCCAGCGGCGTGATCTTCCACACGGCGTCGGCATTGAAACCCGTCTTATCAACCCACCCGTGGCCCACGCACTTACGCAGGATCTGGTAGATCGATGGTGCGTGCAGCATTCCGGGCTCGGATTCCTCGCAGATCTCCAGGCCGCCGAGGCCGCGCCGGTTGTTTGCGAGTGTCATCAGGATGTGTACCTGGCGTAGCGTCGGCCACGACAGTTCCTCATGCATTTGCTCATGCTTTGAAGGCATGTTCTTGTTTACTCTTCCGCCAAAGAGAACTACACACTAACGCAGCTGTGGGTTAGTTGCGATGCTCTTGAAGCGCGGCGATCTCGAGCGCGCCTGTTCGTCGCCAATCTGGTACAACGTGGCGCAGACCCCTTGAGTATCGAAGGCATGCGCGAGCTTGAGCACTTCAACCTGATGGAGGACACCGTTCGCGAGTGTCCATTCCCTTACTTTGAGCAGATCCGCCGCGAGCAGCCGGTGTACTTCATGCCGGAGCTGCAGGCCTACTACGTGTCGCGCTACGAAGATCTGCGTTATGTTAAAAAGCACCCGGAGCTGTTCTCCAACAGCATTTTCTCAGCCTCCGGTCGCGGCGGTAGCGCGCGCACGGTGGCAGAGCGATACCGCGCTGAGAACGGTTGGGAGAGAGTGTCCACGTTGCAGCGCACCGACCCGCCAGTGCACACCGTGTATCGGCGGCTGGTGAACCGTGCGTTTACCGCCTCGCGCATCCGCACCATGACGCCCTACATCGAAACGTGCGTGAACGATCTGATCGACACCTTCATTGATGACGGTGCGTGCGACTTTGTTTGGGACTACGCCATTCCGCTGCCGTGCACGGTGATCGCAGACCAGCTCGGCGTGCCGCGCGGGAAGATCTGGGATCTCAAGCGCTGGTCGGATGCGATGCTGGCGCCGGGCGGTGGCTTCGTGGACGACGAGCAGGCGCTCGAATGCGCAAAGCAGGTAGTGCAGGCGCAGCAGTTCTTTGCCGAGGTCATCGCCGCGCGCAGGGAGGCACCCCAAGACGACATCATCAGCGACCTCGTGCACACGCAGATCGAAGATCCACAAACAGGGGTGACGCGGCAACTGGACATGCACGAGCTGATGGATCTGCTCGACCAGCTGCTCACGGGCGGCAATGAGACCACCACCAATGCACTCGGTTCGGCATTGATGCTTCTGCTGCAACGCCCCGGCACCATCGAACGGATGCGCGACGACACCGCGCTCGTGCGCAACTTCATTGAGGAATCGCTGCGCTACGAGACACCGGTGCTGCACCTGTGGCGTGTGGCTACCCAAGATGCGGAGATTGGCGGTGTGCTCATACCGAAAGGCAGCTCCATCGCGCTCGGCTACGCTTCAGCCAACCGCGATGAGCAGGTGTTTACCGACGGTGAGACTTTCCTCGTGGATCGCAGCAAACCGGGTGCGCACCTTGCCTTTGGCTCCGGTCCGCACCATTGCCCTGGTGCGGCGCTTGCCCGTCAGGAGATGTTCTCCACGTTCACGGTTTTGTTCAACCGGTTAGAGAATATTCGCGCACGCGATGCGCATGAGCAGTACCTGCACGTGCCGAGCAGCTTCCTGCGGGGTCTCGAACACCTGCATATTACCTTCGACGTGCGCAATCGCGCGCGTTACCTGCCGGGTGCCAGCGCCTATTGAAGATGCCGGGCGGCGAGGTGATCCAGTGCCGTCGGGTCCAGTCGTCCGTCCAGACCGATGGCGATCATCGCGCCTTCACCGGTGTCGCGTTTGCGCACGCGTGCGCTGCGTCGCGTGCCAACCAGCTGCACTTCCAGGCTTTCGCCTGCGCTGATGGGCACAATGCCTTTGGCGCGCAGAACCTCAGAGCCCATCGCCGCCAGGAAGGCTTCCACCGCGTGCCGGTTCTGCACGTGCGATGAACGAAAGCTCCAGCTCGCGTAGTGCGCATGGTCGCCTTCTGGGACAAACGGTCGATCAACGTGTGAGACACCGGTGATCAGCGCCATGGGCAGCTGCGCGTAGGTGGAGCGAACTACCGGCGTGCCGTCGGTCAATGTATGCAGCCAGCGCTCGGTGTCGTTGGTATCTGCCTCGGTGATGAGGTCTGCCTTGTTCAGCAGTATCAGATCCGCCGCCTGCAGCTGGCGCCGTATGGTTGTTGCCACGTACTTGTCATCCGCCTTGCGGCGCACGGTTTCCGCATCCGCCAGGACGATTATCCCGCCCAGCTCGAAACCGGGCATGTGCCCGTACTGGGCGAGCTTGCCCACATCCGCCACACCGCTGGCTTCGACGATGATGTGCTGCGGCTGCATCGTCTGCAGGCGCTCCACCGCTTCGAGAAAGCCGTCGCTGAGATTGCAGCACACACAGCCGTTGGTCAGATTGATCTGCTGCTCATCCCGGCTTTGCACCAGCCTTGCATCGATGTTGATGTCGCCGAAGTCGTTAATGAGAAGCGCGATACGCGCACCGTCGTTGTTCGCCAGAATGTGGTTCAGCAGCGTCGTCTTGCCAGCGCCCAAATAGCCGCCAAGCACGGTGTAGCGGATCATACGCTCGCCTGATGTTTCACCCCGCTCAACACAGTGCCCCACACCGGTATGTCGCGGATGCGCATGGGCTCCACAGTGAGCGGGTTTTCGCCCAGCACCGCAAAATCCGCGCGCTTGCCCGCCTCCAGAGAGCCGATCTCATGGTCCAGGTGCATCTGATAGGCGGCGGAGTTGGTGACGGCGCGAAGCGCTTCATAGGCGCTGATTTTTTCCGTCTCGCCGAGTATGCGGCCTTTGGGCGTGACGCGATTCACCGCGCACCACATGGTGTGCAGAGAGCCCAGCGGCGTGACGCCAGCGTCGGAATGCACTGAGAAAGGCACACCTTCCCGCAATGCCGAGGCGCACGGCTCGAGGCCGTGGGCGCGTTCCGGCCCCACGGTGGTTTCATAATGCTGATCGCCCCAGTACCAGAGGTGGTTGGAGAAGAAGTTGGCGCAGAGCCCGAGCTTCGCCATCTTGCGAAGCTGTGCCTGGGTGGAAAGCTGTGCGTGGGTGATGGTATGGCGGTGATCGAGCCATGGGTCTTCGCGCAGCACCCGCTCTACGGTTTCAATGGCCAGATCCTGGGTGAGGTTGCCGTTGCAGTGCATGTGCACGTTCAGCCCGGCGCGATGGAAAGGCCGCAGCCAGTCGAGGAACTGGTCTGGCACCGTCAAAAGCTGGCCGTGGTCGTCGCCCCGGTAATAGCCGGGTGATTTCAGCAGCGCGCTGAAGCCCTGAATCGAACCGTCGAGCACGAACTTCACCCCGGGAAAACGCAGTCGTTCGTTTTCTTGTGAGCGAAGTTCGACGAACTCCCGCGCCACCGCGTCAAAGTCTGCCGCGGCACCCGGGATCGCAGGAATGTTGTACTGCACCACCCGCAGCGGGAAGTCCGGCCGGCTGGTGACGTTCTGCATCAGGGTCAGCAGTTTCGGCACGATGATGGAGGACCCGGCGAGATCGGTGCAGGTGGTAATGCCGGCATTGCGCGCCAGCGCACCGAAATCCAGGTGTGCCTGCTCGGTGCCGTTTGCGAACATCACCGTGCGCAGCCCAGAGCGGGCCAGGCCCATGGCCGGTGGCTCGCGCAGCTCACCGTCGAGCTCGCCGTGGTCATCCCGGCCGAGGCCCTCTACCGCAAGATCCCGGGAGATGCCGTGATGGGTCAGCATGGCGGTGTTCACGGTGGCCAGGTGGCCGCTGGCGTGATGCAGGTAGATGGGCCGGGTGGTCGAAACCTGATCCAGGTGGTGTCGTGTGAGACGCGGCTGGTCCGGAAAGTAGATGGGATCGAAGCCCACGGCCACGAGCGGTGCGTTCGGATCCTCGAGTGCCGCCTCCGCCGCTCGGAGGCTTTCGATCAGCGTGTCGTAGTCTCCCACGCCCGCTGCAACGCTGCCGTCCGCGCGCGGACGGTCGTAGTAGCCGACATACGGCAGGGTCATCATCCCGGCAGCGTTGATGTGTGCATGTGCCTCTACGAAGCCCGGCACGATGATGTGATCGGCGAAGGTCGTATCGAGCTCGAACGGCCCCCAGCCAGACACTTCCTCGAGGCTGCCAACCCCCAGCACGAAACCGTCCCGCACCGCGACGTGTGTACCCTGCGGGTTGGCGGGGTTCATGGTGATGACTTTGCGTGCCTGAAATACGGTGATGCTCATGGGGTTGAGGTTATCGGTTGGCCGGGGAACGTGCTAGCGTCTGCGGCCGTTGTGGCTTTCGTGGAGCGAATATGAAAAAGGAACTCGGAGTGGCGCTGCTCGAAGCGCTGAGGGCGGAAGGCGCGCAGGAAATTTTCGGGCTCCCGGGGGATTTTGCCCTGCCGCTGTTCAAGACCATCGAGGAAACCGGCATCCTGCCGTGCTACACGCTCAGCCATGAGCCTGCCGTTGGTTTTGCGGCGGATGCGGCGGCGCGCCTTCACCGCGGTATCAGCGTCGCAGCCGTCACCTACGGGGCCGGTGCGTTGAACATGGTCAATGCCGTGGCTGCTGCGTATTCCGAGCGATCCCCGGTGGTCGTGTTATCGGGTGCGCCAGGTGCTGCGGATCGTGCCACCGGGCTCGGCGTGCACCATCAGGCGAAGCGGCTGCGCTCGCAGCTGGAGATCTATCGCGAGGTGACGTGCGCACAGGCGGTGCTGGACGATGTGGATCGGGTGCCTGAACGGGTCAGCCAGGCGCTGGCCCGCTGCCGTGCCGAATCGCGGCCGGTGTACATCGAGCTGCCGCGGGACATGTTGTCGGCACCCTGTGCTCCGATCCCGCACCAGACACTGGAGCCGGTCGATGCCCAGGTGCTGGAAGCCTGCGTGGAGGAGGTGGCTGGTCGCATCGCCGAAGCTCGCCATCCGGTGTTGCTGGTGGGGGTGGAGATTCGCCGATACGGGCTCGAGAAGAGCGTGGAGGCGCTTGCCCGCAAGCTCGGCATCGAGGTGTTCACCACGTTCATGGGCCGTGGCCTGCTGGCGGAGAGCAACACTCCGGTGGGCGGCACCTATATGGGCATTGCTGGTGATCCCGCGGTAGCCGAGGCGGTGGAGAGTTCGGATGCACTGCTGATGCTCGGCGTCATCATGGCCGACAGCAACTTCGGACCATCGGTAGACGGCATCGACCCGCGCAATGCCATCATCGCTGCAGACGGCGAGGTGACTCTCGGTTTTCACACCTACAACGAGCTTCCGCTGGCCGATTTCGTGGAAGGGCTTGTGCGGCGCGTCGATCCCCGCACAGCGCCGGCAGTCGTTGCGGAGGTGCCGCCGACGGGCCTGATTGCTGACGATGGCGTAATCACACCGCGCGACATGGCCTGCGCGGTGAACGATCTTTTCGAAGCCCGCGGCCGTATGCCCGTGGCATCCGACATGGGCGATTGCATCTTCACCGCCATGGACTTTCTACCTACCCGGCTGGTGGCGCCGGGTTACTACGCCACGATGGGTTTCGGCGTGCCTGCGGGAATTGGTTTGCAGGCGGCGAGCGGTGACCGCGTGCTCATTGTCGTCGGTGACGGCGCCTTCCAGATGACCGGCTGGGAACTGCTCAACTGCGGCCGCTACGGTTGGGACCCGATCGTCATCGTCTTCAACAACGCGAGCTGGGAGATGCTCCGCGCCTTTCAGCCGGAGAGCCGTTTCAACGACCTGGACCTGCTGAACTTCGCGCAGATTGCCGAGACCCTCGGCGGCGACGGGCACTCAGCGAGCACCCGCGCAGAACTCAAAACGGCCCTGGAGAGGGCCGCAGCTACCCGTGGACGCTTTCAGCTCATCGATGCGCGCATGACCCGCGGGGACATCTCGCCGCGTCTGACCAGCTTCGTGACAGGCTTCCAGAGGCTGCGTGCCAGGTCGACGTAGGCTGTGACTGGACGCATGGCAAAGCGACAGTACTTACAGTATTGTCAATAGTCTGCACTGGAAGCATCGATAGATTGAGAGGTTAGGTATGAGTGAAGCCGTCGACACCCAAGCCAAGGAGCCGCTGCGCCGGCCCGGAATGATCGCTTTCGATACGACCGGCGAGATCCCTGATCCGTACGATCTGCCCATCGAAAAGATCAACATGATCAATCCGCGCCTGTTCGCGGAAAACCGGATCTGGGACTACTTCGAACGCCTGCGCAACGAAGATCCGGTGCACTTCAACAACACCGAGCTCACCGGCCGCTACTGGTCGCTCACGCGATACGCCGACATCAAGGCAGTAGACACCGATCACGAGCGTTTCTCCTCGGCACACGGCATTACCATCGGCTTCCCGATCGATGCGCCGCTGCCGGAAGGCGCGCTGCCCATCTCGATGTTCATTGCCATGGACCCGCCCAAGCACGATGTGCAGCGCCTCACCGTCGCACCGATTGTCGCGCCCATGAGCCTGAAGAAGTTGGAGCCGCTGATTCGCGAACGGGTGTGCGGCATCCTCGATTCGCTGCCCGTGGGGGAGACGTTCGACTGGGTCGACAAAGTCTCAATAGAGCTCACGACGCAGATGCTCGCCACACTCTTCGATTTTCCGTTCGAAGAGCGCCGCAAGCTCACCCGCTGGTCTGATGTGGCGACCGCCGTGCCGGGCACCGGCCTTATCGACTCCGAAGAAGAGCGTCGCGCCGAGCTGATCGAATGCCTGGAGTACTTCACCAGGCTGTGGAAAGAGCGTAAGGAAAACCCCGGCCACGACCTGGTATCCATGCTGGCGCACGGTGAGAACACCAAGAACATGGAGCCCTTTGAGTTTCTTGGCAACCTCATCCTGCTGATCGTTGGTGGCAATGACACCACGCGCAACTCCATCAGTGGTGGTGTTCTGGCGCTGAATCAGTTTCCTGAACAGTACGACCTGCTGCGCAGCGACACCTCCATCATCCCCAACATGGTTGCGGAGATCATTCGCTGGCAGACGCCGCTGGCCTACATGCGCCGCACCGCGAACGTTGATGTGCAGTTGCACGGCAAGACCATCAAGGCCGGCGACCAGGTGCTCATGTGGTACGTTTCCGGCAACCGCGACCCAGAGGTGTTCGAGCGCGCGGATGAGCTGATCATTGATCGCAAGAACGCGCGCACCCACCTGTCCTTCGGTTTCGGCCTGCACCGCTGTATGGGTAACCGCTTGGCGGAGATGCAGCTGCGCGTATTGTGGGAAGAAATCATGAACCGCTTCCACAAGGTGGAAGTGGTCGGTGAGCCGAAGCGCACCGTATCGGCCTTCGTGAAAGGCTACACGGAGCTACCCGTGAAGCTGCACGCGAAGTAGCTGCCACAGCCCCGTAAGAACGCGACCGTTCACCAGGTTCAGCAGCGCGTCTATGTGCGCGTTGCTGATGCCTTTCCTACCTTTGCCGCCGCCTGCCAGTAGCGGCAATGCCCGCAGTGGCATGGTGCGCGCCATCTCTTCGAACATTCTCGCAAGCGTCGGGTCTGCCAGACCATCCAGCTGCTTGAGGTACGCACGCATGGCGAAGTCCTTGAACAAACGACCTGCCCGTACTTCGGCAATCTCGTTCAGTGTGGAATTGCGGTGAAATGGCCGCGTGGGTTCTGGGGGCGGTATCTCATGGCCCAGCATGGCGGTGAACACGGGGTCATCTACCTGCAGTTGGGCGTGCTGCAACGTGGGGCCGGGAAGCGTTTTGTTCAGAGAGTCATCGGAGCGCACCTGCACCGCTGACTTCTGGCGGAGGTCCCGGCTGGATGCGCCCACACACACCTCGTACTCCCCCGGTAGGATCACCCAGCGTTGCGCCTCGGTGTCCCAGCAGCCATGGCCCTGGCCCAACCGGGTGCGGTG
>JAUIED010000306.1 GCA_030428905.1 Gammaproteobacteria bacterium | reverse complement strand
CACCCGCGCCGCGCCCGAAGCCGCCGTCGACCGCTGGACCCCGTGCGCGCCCGACACCGACGAGGGCGGCGGCGAGATCTACTACCGCGTCGAGGTGCCCGAAGACGGCCTTCTCAGCCTCGAAGTGGACGACGCGCCCGGCGACGGCGTGGACGTCGACGTGCACCTGCTCGACGACCTGGCCGCCGACGCCTGCGTCGCGCGCGACAACCGCGCGGTGCAGTGGCCGGTAGGCCCCGGCGCCTGGTACGTCGCCGTCGACACCTGGGTGAACGGCGCGGGCGAGGCGCTGCCCGGGCCCTACCGCCTGACCATCGACTTCCGGCCAGTGGGCGACGACCTGTGCGCGACCCGACCGGTCGACCTGCGCATGTTCTGGCGCGAGTGCGCCGCCGGGATCGACTGCTACGTGGCGGACGGCGAGACCTACCTGCGCACGCCCGCGGTCGGGCCGGTGGTCAAGGAGGCGCACCTGGTGACGCAGGACGACTTCGACGACCTGGGCGGCTGGCCATCGTCCGGGCGCGAGGGGCTCGAGGCGCATTACCAGCGGACGATCGACGCGACGGGCTACCGGATGAGCCGGACCGAGCCCTGGGCGCCCGCGGGCGAAGGCGGCAGCGAGTGGGGGCAGGGCTCGACCGGGCGGCCGCTGCCGGTCGAGGACGAGGCCTGGTACGTCAACATGTACTGGCGCGAGCGGCCGGCGCCGGGGACGCGGATGATCGCGCGCAACCCGGCCAACGGGCGGGCGGTGGATGGCTTTGCCTCCCTTGCGCTGTTGCGCGCGCTGCGGCCGGACCTGCGGATCGACCTGATCCGCGGCAACATTGGCACGCGCCTCGCCAAGGTCGCCAGCCGGCTGTTTTCGGCGATCTGCGATCGCTTCCGCGCGCGCGGCGTCGACAAGCTGCGCAGCATGGTGGCGACACTCAGGGCACGGGGTGTGGACTTCGATCTGCACTATTCAGGCAGCCGTCCACGCGCCATGGCCTTCGTTGAAGAACTGCAGGACGCGCTGGGTAGCTGCCTGCACACCTACGCCGGCTCAAAAGGAGAACGCCTGGACATCGCGGACACCCTCGCGCGCATGAGCGCCGATACGGTTGTCTACGTTTGCGGACCGCAGCGGATGATTACCGACGTCATGCGCGCAGCGAGAAATCTACGCCTCCCCGCCAACCGCATCCGCACCGAACGGTTCGAGTAAGCGCCACCGCCAGGACATAGACGACAAACCAGGAGGTCCCCATGGACACAGAAGAAAAACCACCGCTTCCCCCATTCGATGCGCAAAGCGCGGAGCGCAAAGTACGCCTCGCGGAAAATGCCTGGAACAGCCGCAATCCTCGGGATGTTGCAGAGGCCTACACGATAGACAGCAAATGGCGAAACCGTCATCTGTTTCTGACCGGCCGCGAAGCGATCATCACCTTCCTTACTGACAAGTGGAGACGTGAATTCGACTACCGCCTCGTAAAGGAACTCTGGACCTTTGAGGACAACCGTATCGCCGTGCGGTTCGCTTACGAATGGCACGATGCCAAGGGCCAGTGGTTTCGCAGCTACGGCAACGAAAACTGGTCATTCGCTCGCTCCGGTCTGATGCAGACGCGCCACGCATCCATCAATGATCTCGCCATATCGCCGGAGGAGCGCCTGCTCATCTGGCCCGCCGGGCCCCGGCCCACAAACCATCCTGGGCTCAGCGCTCTGGGACTCTGACCTACATAGGGAAATAACCATGCAAAACATCAAACTGTACCGCCACGCCCTCTCGGGCCACTCTCACCGTGCCGAACTGGCGCTGTCGCTGATGGGCATTCGCGCAGCACTCGTAGACGTTGACCTCGCAGCGGGGGAACATAAACGGGCAGGGTTTCTTGCGAAGAACCCTCTCGGCCAGGTACCGGTGCTGGAAGACGGAGATCTGGTGATCGCCGATTCGAATGCCATCCTGGTGTACCTGGCAAACCGGTATGACACCAACGGCCAGTGGTATCCCGATGACCCCCGAGACGCTGCAGCCGTCCAACGGATTCTCTCCCTTGCAGCCGGACCACTGGCATCCGGACCTGCGGCCGCCCGGCTCGTCAACGTTTTTGGTGCTTCGCTCGATCACGGCCATGCCATCGATGCAGCGCACCGGCTGCTCACAGTGCTCGACGAGCATCTCGCCAGCCGTTCGTGGTTCGTCGGCCACCGCCCTACCATCGCCGACATCGCGATGTACTCCTACATCGCCCACGCGCCGGAGGGCGACGTAGACCTCAACGGCTATCCAAACATACTTGGCTGGCTGGCTCGCATGCGCTCGCTACCAGGGTTCGTACCGATGCAGGCGAGCGCAGTGGGGCTCGCCGCCTAACAGGGTGCTGAAAAAGTACTTCCTGTACTTTTTCAGCGACCGCGGGCTGTCGCCCGCTCACGCCGAATCAAGCACTTACGTGCTTGGTTCGCGGCCCGTCCGTCCCTGAACGGGATACCAGGCTGCTTTTTCAGCAGCCTGTTAGAGCGCTGCGCTCAGCTCATCCAGACCCGCGCAGGCTCGAAGCACATCCCGAAGCGCGATCCCGACAGGAGAAAGTCGATGCCAAGAAGCGCCGTAGTGCCGGGATAAAAAGCCCCAAGCTCCGGCGTGTGCACCACGGGCAGCGCGCGCTGCACCCCGCCAAGATCAACCCGGCTCGCGCGGAAGCCGCCCAGCAGCTGCGCGTCGCCAAAATCGGAGCGCACCGTCAAGCGCCCACCTGATACTTCTGCATCGTAGACATACGAGCGCACGGAACCCGTGTCGAGCAGCGCCCGATGTTGCACGCCGTCGATCTTTACCAGCACCGTCGCCGCACCGTTACGCAGCTGAACCGCCGTGGCGGGTCCATTCGGGCAGCGGCCGCCGAGGAAGCCAACGCTTGAATGCGCCGTGTCGATTTCCACGCCGCCCAGGGCGTAGAGCACGTCGATGCCGAGCACGCCTTCGCGTTCAAAGCCCGCTTCTGACGTGGCCGCTACCCAGGAGTGCAGCTCCACGTCGCCCAGCCGCAGCCGGTCGGTGCGTGACAGCTGCAGCGTTGCCTCACGCCCGAGGTTGTGCACGCGGGTTTCAATCAAGGTACGCACCAGCGCACCTCGCAGAGGCGCCGGCAGGATGGTGGCGATGCTGCCCGTGTCCACGATCATGTGTGCCTGATCGCTGCCGCTGCGCATCACCAGCGTCACATGGTCGTCGCGGCCCCGAGAGAATGGCAGCCGCCAGGGTTGCTGGGGGGCTGTGTGCCGCACCCCGGCGTAGCTGCGCGCGACGGAGCGCACGCCAAGGCAGGCGAGGCGATGCGCCTCGGGGCGCCGGTCGCATTGCAGGTCTCCTACCTCGCCTACGCCCTGCGTGATGTGG
>JAUIED010000305.1 GCA_030428905.1 Gammaproteobacteria bacterium | reverse complement strand
AGTGCGCGCCTGCAGGTAAAGCTGCCCACGGGCGACGCGGGCGATCTCAACGGATCGGAAGCGACTGACGTTGCGCTGTGGTGGGAGCACGACGAGCGGCGGCTGTTCGGCACGCAATGGCTGAGCCTCTCCGCCATGCTTGGTGCTGCCTGGCTGGGGGAAGGCGATCTGGCGCCGCGCCGACAGAATTCGGTCGTGGGGATTGCCTCCCTGGGTCTGCGCGCCCGCCTGACACCGCGCGTGCAGCTCAATCTGCAGGCGGACGCGCATGGCGCGCCGTTCGATGTGGATCTGGGCGAGCTCGGAGACGACGGCATCCAGGGCACCATCGGCGGCCGCATCCTGCTGAGCGAGGCGCTCTGGCTCGATCTTGGGGTTGTGGAGAACCTCGAGAGCAGAAGCTCGCCGGATGCGGTCTTTTTGCTGCACCTTTCCGGGCGCTGGTAGAATTTTCCCCGATTTCAATTGGGGATAGGTAACCATGGGAATGCAGCACACGCCGCTCGTGATGTCACGGCTGCTGGATCGCGGCGCTCGCGTCGCGCCAAACGAAGAAGTTGTCACCGCCACCGAAAACGGTGTGCGCCGGCAGACCCTCAGACAGACCCGCGATCGTGCCCATCAGCTGGCACACGCCCTTGCCGGAGCGGGTATTCAGGTAGGCGACCGGGTAGGAACGCTGATGTGGAACGGCTCGCGGCACCTGGAGGCGTACCACGCCACCGCCGGCATGGGCGCCGTGCTGCACACCCTGAATCTGCGGCTGGGGGAAAAGGACCTCGAGTACATCATCAATCACGCTGAAGATCAGGTGATCATCGTCGATGCAGACGTGCTGCCCATCCTCGAAGCGCTCAAGGGCAGGATTCCAACTGTGCGCCAGGTGATCGTTGCCGCCGAAGAAGGCTTCGAAGACTGGCAAACGGAGCTGCCGAATGCCGTGTGCTATGAAGCTTTCATCAAGGGCCAACCCACCCAGTACGAGTGGCCGGACATCGACGAAAACTCGCCGCTCGGCCTGTGCTACACCAGCGGCACCACCGGCAATCCCAAGGGTGTGGAGTACGAGCACCGCTCTCAGTACCTGCACACGCTCACCCAGGGGCTGACCGACAGCATGGGGCTTTCGGGCACCGATACGCTGTGCGGCATCGTGCCGATGTTCCACGCCATGGGCTGGGGTTTGCCGTGGACGGCGCTCATGCTCGGCTGTAAGCAGGTCATGCCGCACCGGTTCATGGACCCGGCCAGGCTTCTGCAACTCATGTGCGACGAAGGCGTGACTGTGTCTGCCGGGGTGCCGACGATCTGGCAGGGCGTGAAGGGCCTGATCGACGGCAACCCAGGAAAGTACGACACCTCGGCGCTGAGCCGCCTGACCTGCGGCGGCTCTGCTCCGCCGCCGTCGCTCATTCGCTGGTATTGGGACGCGCTCGGCGTGGAAATGATCCAGGGCTGGGGTATGACCGAGACATCACCGCTTGCGACGCTGTCCCGTCGGGTGATGAAGCGCGGCCAGCTTGAGCTTTCTGAAGACGAGCAGTTCGAAAACGTCGCCAAGGCAGGCCAGCTCATGCCGGGCCTCGAACTCGACATCTTCGATGAGAACTTCAACCGCTTGCCGCACGACGGCGAAACCGTGGGCGAGATCCTGATCCGCGGCCCGTGGATCTGCTCGGAGTACTTCAACAACCCGCAGCCGGACAAGTTTCACGGCGACTGGCTGATTACCGGTGACGTGGGCAAGATCGATGCGGAGGAATACCTGATCATCAGCGACCGCTCCAAAGACCTGGTGAAGAGCGGTGGTGAGTGGATTTCCTCGGTGGATCTGGAAAATCACATCGTTGCCATGCCCGGAGTCGCGCAGGCCTGTGTGGTGGCGCAGCCGCACCCGAAGTGGGACGAGCGGCCTGTGGCGCTCGTGGTGCTCAGCGGCGGCGCCGAGGTGAGCCGGGAGGCGGTGCTCGAGCACTGCGCCACGGCGTTCGCCAAGTGGCAACTGCCGGACGACGTGCTGTACGTGGACAGCATCCCGCTGACTTCCACCGGCAAGATGGATAAGAAGGTGGTGCGCGCGGATCTCGACGCGCAGGGTTACGCCCTGCCGGACCTTCGCTAAGCGAGGCTGGATGCGGCGTGCTGCTCGTCAGCGGCGCGCCGATCCACCAGGCGCTCAACGGTGTTGAACAGCGCCCACATGCCCACACACATCGCAGACACGCACACGCCGGCGATGACGAAGTAGATTGGCCAGCCCACTGCCGCGGCAATCACACCGCCGGCTGCGGTGGCCAGCGACGAGCCGGCGCGCATGGCGACGTTCTGCGCCGTGTAGTCGGTGGCAGATTGCGAACTGTTTGCCCACTTCAGGCGCGCCGCCTGAAAGGTCACATCGAACAGGGAAGGTAGTGCCAGGCCCTGCAGCGTCACGAGGAACACCATCCAGTAGGTGGGCGCCTCCACGGTAGCCAGCCACACGATCGGACCGATAGCGGCGATGATCGACACCGCCGCTGCGGCGAATGTGGCGCGGTAGCCGAAGCGGCGGATGAACAGGCTGGCAATGGAGGCGCCGATAAGCGTGCCGAACAGCGTAGCGGGCCCGGCGATCAGCGCTACGTCTCCGGCGGAAAATCCCTTGTCCACCAGAAACGTCGGGTAGAGCACCGGCAGCAGTGAAGCCAGCAGCGCCACGCCCATGCACATGGGCATGACCAGCCGGTTGTCGCTGCGCACGATGATCTGTTTGAAGCTCGGCGGTGGGCCCACCCGCCCTTCCGGTCTTGGCGGCTCGCGGCGCAGCATGCCCGGCAGGGAAAAGACGATGAGCAGAACCGCAGCGCCGCCGGTGGCCGCCAGCCAGCCGAATTCGCGGTACACCAGCCCGAGCCCGCCCCAGGCGAGGAACATGGAGATGTTGCGGGCGATATCGATGGCGGCACCTGCAACCGGGCGCTCCGCATCTTCGATGTTCTCCACCATGTAGCCGTCGATGGCGATGTCCTGGGTGGTAAGGAAGGTGTTGGTGATGGTCAGCACGAGGATGATCCAATGCACGGCTTCCAGGCTCGGCGGGATGGTGGCCAGAAAGCCGTAGAGCACGGCGGCGACGATGGTGCATGGCACGAACCACGAGCGTCGCATGCCGAACGTCTTAGAGCCCGTGCGATCCACATAGGGCGCCCACAGGGGCCGCAACCAGGTGGGGATGGCTGGGATCGAGAACAGAAACATCTGCTCCAGCGGCAGGCCCTGCTCGCGAAAGATCATGGGCAGCATGAGCGCCACGAATGACAGCGGCAGAAACTGCCCCATCTGCAGGCCCAGCACGGCGGCGTAACGCAGGCCCGTGTCGCCGTCGCGGAAGATGTCTCTGAATCGAAAGGTCGCTTGCATGTGGGGGCCTGAGT
>JAUIED010000070.1 GCA_030428905.1 Gammaproteobacteria bacterium | reverse complement strand
ATCTGTACCGTGTTGAGGGTTGTGTCGCCGGTGTTCTCTACAAGAAACCGGTAGGTCAGGGTATAGGACCCGTCGCCGTTGTTGTTCGGCCCATCGGTGATCTGCAGTGCCAGACCGATTTCCGGATTCTGTCCGAAGGTAACGTTCGTTGGCGTGTTGTCATCACCTGGATTGCCATTGCCGTTGGCATCCGGAACGAGACCTGCGGTCGAGGTGTCGTTGACCACGGTGGTTGCCGGCGACGTGCCGGTGCCAGTCACTTGATTCGCATAGGGGCCGAGATTGGCGCCGGGTGTCACGGTCACAGTGATGTCGATCGTGCCGCTGCCGCCTGCGACCAGGGTATCCGTGCCATCCAGCAGGTTCTGATCACCGGTGCCGTCGAAGGCGCCGTTGACAGTGAAGTCTGCGCTGGTGACGCCGTCCATTGTGAAGGTTGTGGCGGCGGCGAAGGTGGTCGCCAGGTCATCCGTCACCTGCAATGAGGACAACGGTACGTCACCGGAGTTTTCCACCGTCACGCGGTAGACCACCGTGAACGTGCCGTCGCCATTGTTGGTGGGCGTACCGACGATGGCAAGCGCAGTACCGATTTCGGGCTGTTCGGTGAATGAAGTGTTGACGTTGTCGTTGTCGTTCACTGCGGCACCGCTGCGATCGGAAGTGGCAGTGCCTGTGGTGCTGTTGGCAAACGGGCCGAGATTGGCACCTGGTGTGACAGACACATCAATCTCGACCGAACCAGTATCGCCCACGGGTAGGGTGCTGGCCCCGGGACTGAGCAGCGCCTGGTTGCCCGCAGCACCGGTGAACGATACGTCCGGGGCCAGTGTGGTGTTAGTGGACGTGACCCGCACGGCCGTTACCGTGTAGTTACCTGCGCCGAACGTAGTGTCCAGATCATTGACGAGCGCTACGTTGTCGAGGCCCACATCACCCGTGTTGGCGATCGTGGTGGTGTAGGTCAGGGTGTACGTGCCGTTGCCCTGGCTGGCCGGACCTGCGGTTACCGCATGGGTCACGGTCATCGCGGGTGCTTCCGGCGTGATGTCGAGCGCGAGCGGCGCTTCGGTGCGGTAATCGTTGGTGGCAGCGGCGCTCGTGATCGGGTTGTTGCCCGTGCCTGTGGGCTGATCGGCGGCATCGCGCGTGCCAGCAGCGGAGGTGCCTGTTGGCAGACTTGCGTGGGTAACCGCAACGGCGCCGCTCAGATTGCTGCCTGGTGCTACGCTTGCCAGTACTTCCGCGTTGAACTCCACCAGCAGGCTGGCACCGGCGTCCAGCTGCAGTGGCTGGTCGAACACCAGTGTGTCATTCGCATTGTTGGTGGTCGCGGTGCTGATGTTGCCCGCGATGACAGGGGTTGCGGTTCCGTTCAGGAATACGTTGCCCGTTGGCGTAACTGAGATACCTGAAACGTCGCCCATGCCGCTCGGCAGAACAATGCGCACACCGCCGCCGGCCGGCGCGCCCACCTGGAACGCGGTGGTGCTGCCGGTATTGCTGACTGTTACATCCCACGCGGTTGCCGGTGTAGTGTCTGTGCGATTGTCAGCGGGGTTTGGTGTCGCAGCCACGGCGATGCCGATCTGTCCCTCGCGCACCTCGACGAATACGTTGTTGGAGGTCAGAGTGGCAGCATTGGCGATGAAGTCGAACGTACCGTTGCGCTGCACCGCATGCTGCATGCCGGATTCATTCACGATCACCGCGTCGTACTCGATCAGTACGTACTCGTCGTCGCCATCAGCGTCACCGTTGGCGAGATCGCCAAGCGACCACTGCAGGTCGGTGCCGGACCCGAAAGGGCCACCGCTCGGTTCCACCGCGCAGGTTGGCGTCAACAGGGCGATGTTGGTGTTGTCGCCAGCAAGGCCGAGTGTGCCCGAAGTGCAGGTGATCGCTGGATTCGGTGTGATGTTCAGCCCATCGCTTACCAGTGCCAGCCGTGCTGACCCGGTGACGTAGGCGAGGCCGGCTGGCACGCTTTCATCTACCGATGCGGTGGAGGAACTGCCCTCCGGCAGCTGTGTGAGCAGGCGGTAACGCACCACTTCGCCAATGGCCACCGGCCGTGGATCGGCCCCGTTGTCTGCCGTGCCGTCTGCTGTGGCTGGCAGATCCGTGCTGACGATGCTCTTGGTCAGGTCGGGAGCATCTATGGTTACCGTGGTCTGAGCGCTGCGCAACGTGCCTGCGTCGGTGCCGGGCGGCGAGCCCGTAGGGTTCGGTGAGGTACCGGCACCCGGCAGTGTCGAGTATGTGAGATCCACGTCGCTGATGTACTGCTGCCCGGGTGTGCTGCCCGGGTCCGTGGTGGCTGAGTAGCGCACCTCGCATACATCGCCCAGGGCCAGGCTGTCGAAAGTGATGCTCAGGCCGGCGCCGTTCGGGTCGCCGTCATTGGTGGTCAGCCCGCTGATGCTGCAGCTATCGGTACCGGGCACGGCAGGAATTTGCGGCCCTGTGATGCCGGCGATGGCGTTGTACGTCATGCCCGCTGGCAGGACGTCGACGATTTCCACGTCCATGGCATCTGCGCCGCTGGCACCGTTGTGGGTGAGCGTCACCACGTACTCCACGGACTGGTTGGCGCCGGTAGACGTTGGGTTGACTGTAGCGGTGATGTCGACGATGCCGTGCACGTAGCGGGCCACATCGCTCGTTGATGTGACGTCGCTGTTGGTCGTGATGATCTGACCCTGGTGCAGCATGTTGGCGTTGAAAGCGATACCGCCGACTACCGTCGCATTCAGCTCGATGACAATGAGCTCTTTGTCGGCGGTGTCCTGCTCGCTGTTGGTCACGTTTCCAAGGATGAACTCCACGTCATCTCCGGAGCCCACACCGCCGCTCGTCGGGGAAATCACACAGTCCAGCCCCAGCGTTGCGAGGTTGGTGAGCTCGTTACCTGCTCGAGGTGCAGTGCCGCCTGCGCAGGCCACGCCGCTGGCGGTGAGATTGCTGCCGCTGGAACTCACCAGCCCGATCAGTACATCGGACCCTGATATGTATTCCAGACCGTCCGGCAACTGCGCTATGAGTGTCGTTCCGACCATGTTGCCCGAAGGCGCGTACGCCCAAATCCGGTAGCGCACGTTTTCGCCGATCACCAGCAGGCGTGGGTCGCCTACCGTGTCGGCGGTGGCATCGGAGGTGTGCGCTTCAGAAGTGGCTATGATGGCGCTGAAAATTTCTGGTGCAGCAGTGCTCACCGTATCGCTGGTCTGGTTGGGTCCCACGGTGGGTCCGCCCAGCGTGTTGGCGTAGGAGACATCCGCGTGATTGTCGTAGCTGCTATTGTCTTCGACGCTGGTCGCCAGATCACAGCTCACCTGCAGGGTGACGCTGTCGCCCGGATCGAGCGCGTTGGGAGTGGTGCCGGTGAACGAGGTGAACGTGAAGCCGCCTGCGAAGGGATCTCCTGCGCCAGCGCCGCCGATGACGTTGTCGAGGGTGCAACTGGTGAACTGGGCAGCCGGTGTATCCGATACGGCCAGGTCGAAGGCGGCGGTGGCACCGATATCGTTGCTGATGACGATGTCGAACGTCACCGTCATACCAGCTTCCAGATTGCTACTGGCACTGGTCGCAGTTTTGCTTTGTGTAAGGGATGCTGCGGCGTGTGCTGCCTGGCCTGAGGCAACGAGCAGGATCACGAGCGTGAGACGAATCAACTTCGAGCAGGACATAGCCTTCCTTGGCTTCGTTTCTTCCATGCGGGTCGGACTAGGACCAGCGCGCACAGCATAGCGCGCGCGGCAGCCACATCGACTGTCGGTCAGAATAAGTGTAGACAGCGTCACAAAAACGCCGAGGCTTTTTACATTGGCAGCGTCAGTTTTTCGGCGCTTGGAGATTTGCGCGGCTTTGCTCGAAGAAACTTCTGGTCGTCGCGTCTGCGGGGTAGAAAGTTTCCACCGACAGCTCCTGCAGCGTCACATGCTCCGGCGTGCCGAAGTGGGCGAGCATGGTGAACAGCGCATAGCGTTGACCATCCTTCTCGAGGGTCATGTCGAGCACCGGCGCCACACCGGCGGTCTCTGGGCGGAGCCAGTGCGCGGGCGCGTCCGGGTGGCCGGTGATGTCCTCGATGAGCAGCTTGAGACCTGCATCCCCCGGGTTGGCGGCGAGCGCACGGCGACAGCGCTGCAGCAGTGCGTACACCAGTTCCTGCCAGTTGACCACGGCGGGTTTGAGCCCATCTTCCTCCAGGCACATGCGGATGATGCGAAAGTCCTGACTGCCGTCACCCACCAATGCCGCCGCGTCGACGAACATGCCGAAGAATGAAGCGGCCGCGTGATTGGCCATCACCACGTTCCAGCGCCCGTCGAGCACCAGAGCAGGATACGGCTCGTGGTGTTCTATCACCGTGGCCAGCGTTTCGCGGAAGAACTGCAGGCTGTCGTGGTCCAACGCTTCGTCTCGGTACACCGGCGCAAACCCGGCTCCGGCGAGCAATGTGTTGCGCTCGCGTAGAGGCACGTTCAGTGATTCGCATAACGCGATGACCATGGGACGGCTGGGATTCGAGCGGCCGGTCTCCAGAAAACTGATGTGCCGTTGAGAGATGCCGGAGTGGCTTGCGAGGTCGAGCTGGCTGAGGCGGCGGTACTGCCGCCAGGACTTGAGCAGCGAGGGAAACGAGGCTGCGATTTCTGCCATCTGGTTACCTGCGACGTAATTGGGCGCCGAGCGGCGCGCCTGTATGTTGGCCTGGTGTTTTAGCAGCGGAGCAACCCATGCGCCATCTCTATCTGGTTCTCGCCATTGCCGGTGCCGTCGTGCCCTACATCTTTTTCCTGCAGTTTTTCGCTCAGGAGGGGATGGCGCTGAGCGGCTTCGTTGGTGGTCTGTTTGCAAACGGCGCTGCGGGTGGGTTCGCCGCGGACGTGCTGATCTCCTCGGCGGTGTTCTGGTTGTACATGTTCAGCAGGAGCGACGGACCATCGCCGTGGCCGTTTGTTGTCGTGAACCTGCTTATTGGCCTTTCCTGTGCGTTGCCCGCCTACCTGTGGGCTACCAGCCGGGAGCGCTGAACGTCATCAGTTGTGATAGCTCAAATCTGGGCTGACAGACGGTGTCCGATTGAGTCGGAACTAGACTCTAAAGCGGATGGTCACAACGTGCTCGCTTGAGTGTCTTGGATGTCTTAGTTCGGCCAATAGGAGACCTTCGCTAGTTTCCGAATTCAAGCCTTAATGCAGTTAGGAAGTAATTTTCACTCAAACAAATCCATCCTAACTACTCGACTGCCGGTAGGATCAAGCTGGTGTTAAATTTCGGCATAAACCTCCAAGACATTCCCTTCGGGATCTTTGAAAAAGAGCGTCCGGTGACCCCAGGATTGATCAGAGGTTGGATCGAGAATAACCACACCTGCTTGCCTGAGCGCTGCTTCTGCGGGAGCCACTTCGTCGGGAGGCACCCGAAACGCGAGCTGCACCTTGGCACTTTTTGTGCTGATGCTCGGACCGTCGTAGTCTCTGCCGTGCGGTCGCAACGTCAGTAGTGACGAGCCAATCTTAAGTTCGATCCAATTTGGTAGATCTCGATAGATCTCAAAACCCATCGTTTCGGCATAGAAGGCCCGTGTTTTCTCAAGATCGTTGCAGAGCAGAATAGTGTGATCGAGATGCCGAATGGTCGCGAGCCCTTTTGGTTCTTCTGCTAGCGCTTGCGGGGAAAGGGTGGATGCGGCGATTGCAAAAACGAGTGCTGCGGCCCAAATGATTTGTTGACGTATTGTCATGGAAGTCTCGGATTCTGTTGGAAGATAGCTGATGAGAATCGCGCCCCTGTCTCCGGATGTTTAACGGTTCTCTGCAGCGCAAAGTCGAACAGGAGAGGGTTGTAGTCATAGATTTCGTTGAGTGCTTTTGCTTCGGCTTCCGTGATGAAGCCTTGCTCTGCGATATCGGATGTACTGATCACGATGTTAATGGCAGGGCCAGGATAATCGCTCCCATAAACCAGTCGGCTGTGTAGCTGTGGATGTCCGAGTAGTTCTTTGAGGGGATTGCCGAGATGGCTGCTATTTAGAACGGCTGATATGTCTCCGAATAGAAGCCCTTCGAATACGCTGTTACCGAGCATTCGCATGAAAAGATCAAAGCACGGCACGAAGGGTTTGGGTTGACTGGTCGCATCCAAATCTTCGCACATACCACTACTCGCGCTATGGGCAACGATTACTTTCACCCCCAAAGATAACGGCAATCGCAGGTGTAGTGGGTTACCAAAGCCTTGCGCCGCCGATCTTGCAGCGGAATAAGGACCACCGTGGGTAAGGAGAACTATGCCGTGATCCGCCATGAGCTGATAGAAAGCCGTAAATCGTTCGTTACCGGGCGAGAATTCCATCCGTGGCGCAGACCATTTGAGATAACGCACGCCCAGTGCTGCCCAGTGTTTAAGTTCATCTAGTGCGTCGGACCTCAGTGGGTTGATTGAGATGACCGGGATGAACTCCTCGGGATAGCGTTGACTCAATTCGTATACATATTCGTTGGGTATGTAGAACATGGTTTCATCACGAAAGAGCCGTCCATCTGTGTGGTAGGTCTCATCGTAGGCGAGAATGTGTGAGGGTCCGTTAAGCGGTGAGTGCTGGCGCAAATCTCGCAAACGAGCGACGTATTCTTCGTCTCCGTTGTCGTCGTTTTTGATGCCGCCGCCGCTGGAATACAGCGTCGCCATGGCTTTGCCTTGTAGTGAACTGGTCAGTGGTGGTCCGAGATAGATACCGGAACCGCTGGTCCCCGTACCTAACATGTGCACGTGATAGTCGACCATTTTGGCGGGATCGATGTCGCTTAAAGATCGCTCTACGAGCGCTCGCGCGTCGCTTGATAGTTTGTCAATGTCGGCAGGCAGCTTTGATGAAGCACCGCCAAAATGATCGACGACGCCGCAGCCAGACAAGAGAGCGAAAATCAGAAGTGAAGCGTATCGAGTTGTCATAGCAGTCTCTCAACAAATCCGGTGACTACTTTCGAGAATCGTTCCGTATCGAACATGAGAAGCTGATGGCTGCCGCCTTCAATGATCTCTACATCAACGGGGCCTGAAATAGCGCCAGCCATACCTTCGATTTGCTCGACAGAGAACATCGCATCCTCACTGCCAGCGGTCACAAGTATTGGTTTTGTGTTCTTCGAGACCGGAATCTGTGGTGCGTAGTTGAAGAAGGAATGCATTGAGGCGAGATCGTAGCTCCATGTAATCCATGGATCCTGACGCTTCTGCTGTTCAGCCCCCTTGTAGCCATAATCTTCGTCATAGCTGATGAAGCTCGCGACATCGAACCGCGCGGCCCGACCCATTGCCGCGAGTAACGCAGGAACGCCTTCGCCTCTATGAGGCGCTGCCATGCGTTCGAATGGTGGCGTTCCAGGGATGAGACTGGCCCCCATGGTGATGGCACCGACAGTGTGATCCGACGCGAGGCAGCTGTATGCCGCAGCGACACCTAGACTTGACCCCAGCGTGAATACAGGGAGCCCGGTATTGTTCTGAATGTATTCAATGTAGACCATTCCAGCATCAACCCATTCCTGCATTTCAAACTGACCACGTGGTCGCGTCGAGGTGGATTGACCGTGTCCGGGCGCATCGTATGACCATACGTCTGCACCTTTAGCCGCCTGATAGGTACCAAAGCGGTCATACATGCCACCATGGCCACCTAAGCCATGTGATATGAGAAGTGCGTAACTTGGATTGTCTGATAAGTATCTACGGCAATGGATCTCACCGATCATATGACTTTCAATTTTCACTAAACCTCCTGAACTAATAGTCGATTCCGTCAATCCAAAACGAGGAATCGGTAAAAGAGAACGACGCTCATCGCGAGCCCTAACAAAATGACAAAGCGGCGAAGGCTTTCGCTTGATAAACGCAGTGAAAATCGGGCGCCTGCATATCCTCCGGCAACACTGAACAGCATCATCAACAATGCGATCTGCCACTGGACGACACCGGCCAAGGTAAAGACCACCACAGAAATTGAAGTGAGTACGAATGAAATGGCCGACTTCATGCCATTTAGCGCGCCAAGGGAATGATCGTTGTCACCGCTTCGATAGAGTTGTAGGACAGCCAGCAGTGCGATCCCTAATCCGCCATTGAAGTATCCCCCGTACGCGCTGGTGATGCCGATACCAGTGACGCCCAGCCAAGGACGATGGCTACCTTGCTTGCTGAGGAATGATGTTAATTTTGAACCGAGCGCGAATAAGCTGGTCGCCAATAGCACAAGCAACGGTGCTAAAAAGCTAAATGTGGCGTCAGAGGTACCCACCAACAGCTGTGCGCCGGCGACGGCACCAATCACTGTCGTTGTCAGGAGCGTGAACCACTGCGCCGGTTTGATTTCCCGAAGTAGAGACCAAAAACCATACGCCGCGCTTCCATAACCCGGTAAGACAACCGCGGCACTCGTGGCATTGGCAACAACGGGTGGAAGACCTGCGAAGATCAATGCCGGAAGCGTGATGAACGTGCCACCCCCAGCAAGCGCGTTCAGACCACCGGCAGCGAATGCAGCGGCGCATAAGAGAATGGATGTTTGCAGATCTAACATGTTTGGTGCTTCTCGGTTCTTATCGAGCACCGACTTGTTTTAAGGCGTAATCGATCAGGAGATCTTTTTGTTTCCAGTTGATCACAGGCTGCCAGGTAGCCGTGAAGGATTTGAACTGAGCCACACCTGACCGACGTCCGATCGGCACAAGACTCATGAAGGGTTGAGGCCTATATCGGCCGAGCGACGACTTTGACCGGCCCAGACGACTCAGATTCTCTGCCACAAACATAGCCTGATGGGTCGCCGTCGCGCCCATCTTGGCGTCGGCTAATGCGGCCGCATCCCCTACAACAAACCAGGTCGGTTGGTTTTGAACTTGTAGATACGAATCGACCTTGAGTTCGCCGGTAGCGGTTTTAATGTCATCGTCTGCGATAAAACCACTCTGAATCTTGGGACCCCGGCACCAGTAGGTCAGACCGCTATGATCATCATCCGTGTTTATGGGGGTGTTTAGATGTAAATGAACGCCGAGTCCTTTCAGTAGATCCGCGGCGATGCCACTGGCTTTCGGTGTGAGGTGTTGCAGCACTCGGTCGCCTAAGTCGTAGAGCTCAACCTCCGTCTCGGGAAAGCGAGATTTGATTTCTCCAGCAAGCTCGGCCCCTACGGCGCCCGCACCGACAATTCGGATGGCTTGGTTCTTAACAAGTTCCTGATTAGCGCACGCGATTTCTTCGTTTCGCGCAGCAAGTAACAAACTCGTCTCACTTTTGGCAATAGGCAGCGAAGGGTAACTGGTCCCTGTCGCCACGACCGCGTAATCGAAGTCGACTTTCCGTCCGCTATTTAGTTGTGCTGAATTTTGTTGCAGGTCCACGACCGAGTCTTGGATGAACTCTGCATCCAGAAACGCTGCGTACTCAATTCGCCCCGCACCATTAGCAAAGCCTGGATCGGTCAAGGTTCGAAGCGTTGCGTATGTCACTTCGAAATAGTTCTTTCTATCGATCACAGTAATGTCCGCTGAAGGTGCTTTCTTCCGCAGCTCGCGAGCCACTCTGAGACCACCAAATCCAGCCCCGATGATGAGAATGTGCATGCCGGTACCTTGTAAAACGAACGTTTATGATTATAAATTACGACAGAACAGTCTAGATTGAGTTGAATCTATGAGGTTGAATCTGAGTTTGGCCAGGGTGGCCGCAGATGCAGCGATGGAAAAGGCACAGGAGGATGGCGTGAGCTTAAGTGTGTCAGTGGTCGATGACTCTGGACGCATGGTGCTTTGCTACCGAGGTGACGTCACCGCGTTTTACTCAACGGACACCTCTTTTGCTAAGGCGGTAGCCGCTGCGGCTTTTCGTGCACCGACCAGTGCAATGTCTAACTTGCATGACGGCAATATGGCTTTTTGGGGCAATGTGGCGAACGCCGGGATGACGCCCTTTCTGCCGAGCATCGGTGCACTGCCAATCTTTGTTGACGGGGAGTGTATTGGTGCTGTCGGTTGTGGCGGTGCGAAATCTGGCGAGCAAGATGAAGCGTGTGCTCAGGCAGCGATCGATGCGGTGGCACAGACACTCAAAAATTGCACTAGGAGAAGCTCGAATGCTGAAAAACGAAAACGGACTCAAACGACTACATCACTCTGCGGCTGTCGTTAAAGATTTGAGCGCGACAAGAGCGTTCTATACACAAATTGTCGGGTTGCCGCATACCGCGACTTGGTGTGAAGAGCTTGAAGGTGGGGAAAACTATTGCCATGCTTTTTTCTCGCTGGAGGACGGTGGCGCGTTAGCCTTTTTTCAGTTCGCAAGCGACGCGTTGTACGAAGCGAACAAACGACCTGAGAACTTATCGTCATTTCACCATGTGGCATTTTCGGCCAGTGAGTCCTGTCAGCAAGCCATTGAAGAACGCGCCCAAGCACACAACATTCCTACCCAAACTATCGATCATGGGTATTGCAGCTCGCTGTATCTGACAGACCCAGATGGTCATATGGTGGAAGTTACCCTTGATAATGCGGGTGCCTTGGCGACGCTTAGCGAGCGAGCACAGGCCGCCGAAGCAGATTTGGAGCGATGGTTAAGTGGCGATTATTACGTCAACAACGAAATCAGAGGGGATCACGCATGAGTCACTTGAAGCGTCCTTTTGAAATCTCTCGGTTAGATCATGTGGTGCTGCGTACGGCGCGGTTGCCGGAGATGCTCGCGTTTTATGAAGCCCTCGGTGCTTCTGTTGAACGCGACGTGATCGAGAAGATGGGCATGGTCCAGATGCGTCTGGGAGATTCCATGATGGACATTTTGGATATCAACGGTCCGATCGCAAAAATGAGCGATGAGGGTTCAGGCCCAGCGGTGGATGGTCGAAATATGGATCACTTTGCGGTTCGAATTGATCCGTACGACCAGAGCGAGATTGTCGAGTTCTGCCGTGAAAACGGCATTGAAGCGCAACCCTTACCCATGCCGCTCCTCGGTGCAGATGGCTACGGACCGGCTGTTTACATCAAAGATCCAGATGGCAATCGCGTAGAACTCAAAGGACCACCAAATGATGACCAAACACCTCCCGAAATTCCCGGCATGTCGTCATAATGGGGTATGCAGCGTGACCCCAAAGAAATCTACGGACTAGCTAAGACCGCGAAAGGTTATAGAGCAAGGCAGAACATCTTGCGTGCGACGGCGAAAGTCGTCGCAGACCAAGGGTTGGAGAGTGCCACAGTACTCGCTATATGTGAGCAGGCGGATATTGGCCGCACGACACTCTACAACTACTTTAAAGACGCAGAAGATGCGGTAGCCCATGTCCTCGAAGAGTCAGCAACAGAGTTGCAAGCACAGTTCGAACACATTCACGGTGAAAGAAAGCGAGGAGTTAAGCGACTTGGCTATTGCTTGAGGTTCATTCTAGAGCGAGCCAACGCAGATCCAGATTGGGGTAGGCTCTTCGTGGAGCTATACAAATTTGGACCTCAAGTGGATCTGTACCTGCGTGCTCAAGTCGAGCTCGAACTTCAAGCGGCGGGCGCACAGGGTGATGTCGATCTCTCAAAAAAGGAAGCAGACGCGTTGGTTCGAGTCATTTCGGCAAGCTTGATTAGATTGTGTGATCGGCTAGCAAAGAAGGAAGCGGACACCAGCGAGATCGCGCCAACGATCACTGCACTATTGCGAGGCGCTGGTGTTAAGAAGCCAACCGCAATAAGTGCTTCAAATCAAAGGTTCCCGAAGGATGCCTTGGTCCACGCTGTTCTATTCGACTGAACAACCAATAGCACGACTCCAGAGGAGGTGGGAGGATCCAGCTCCTATCTTTCAATCACTCTGTAGGATCAGTTCCTGTGGATGAGTATTCAAGTGAATAGCTTAATCTGGCCGAAGATGGAAATCACTGAACGTATCCTCCGGGTCGAACCGAGACGGTTCAGCACGGTGAGCTCGAACGTCTGCTATTGAGAAATCTGACACTGTATGGCAGGTCAGTTACCGCCTTTCACACATCAGGGCAACTCGAATTTGTGCCGCTCGCAGTGACGACGCAGGTAGCGCCAGATGTCCAGACTCAAGGGCTCGTCGTGCACTTCTGCCCAGGCGTGTGCCTCTATCAACAGACGAGTGCCCGTGTCGTGCACGGTGTTCACGTCTGCCAGGCCCAGGCTTGCGGGCCTGAGTTCGATAAAGGCATCGATGGCGCTACTGGTTGGCGCGCGGCGCAGAAGCGTACGCATCTCGTCGATGTCATTCATGCGGGTCTCGACGCCGCGCTCGTACTCCTGCGCCAGCGAAAACATGAGCTGGGCGATGAGCCCGGCGTCGGCGGCGTAAAAAGTCTCTGTGGTGTTCGGCGCGACGTTGGTCGCCAGCCGCACGGCGAGATCGGTGAGGGCCTGGGAAGGTCTCGGTATCACAGCAACGGCTCCGCGTAGGTGTTCTGCGAGTGTGGGTCGAGGCGGTCGAGCAGGATGCGGTTCTGCCGGTCGATCAGCGGCCAGCCAGCCAGCGCCAGGATTGGCTCTTTGGTGGTGCCGTTGGCGTAGTCTTCCGCTGAAGAGATCCAGATCGCCAGCGCTTTCAGCGACGCGAAGATCTGCCACCAGCGCAGCGCCTGCCGATCCGCAGCCATGCCGTAGGCGCGCTCCCAGATGGCCAGCGCTTCGGCGCGCGGCAGCAGGTTGCCGGCAAGGTGTTTCTCCGGATACGCCCAGAGCGGATCCAGGGACCAGGCCAGGTCCTCCAACGGGTCGCCCACGTGGGCCATCTCCCAATCCAGCACGCCGCGAATGTCGCCATCGGCGGTGTACAGGAAGTTGCCGGAGCGGTAATCGCCGTGCACGAGGCACAGACGCGGGCCGGGCGCAGGCAGGTTGCGCTCGAGCCAGCGGATGGCTGCTTCAGCCACGGGTTGTGGTTGCAATGCATCCGCGCGAATCACACCCGCCCAATAGTCGAGCTCGCATCTGGCTGGATGTTCCGGCCGCTGCATGTGGGACAGCGCCAGCGTGTCGATATCCAGCGCCGCCAGCTTTCCCAGAATGGTCCATTTGTTGTCGGCAATCGCGGCGCGCCGGTCGGAATAGGGCGGCAGCAGCAGACCGCCCGGCGCGGTTTCGCAGCCGCTGATCTCGCGGGTCAGGGAGAAGGGCCGCTCCAGCTCTCCGGGATCGGCATCTTCCAGCACCAGCGGCTCGGGTACCGGGATGTCAGTGGGGTACACGGCTTCGTAGGTTCTGTACTCGTGCGCCCGCTCCGTGTCGATGAGGCTCGATGGCGGGTCGCGTCGCAGAATCACGCCCTGCGCCTCGCCGTCTACGGTCAGGTGCACGCGAAACGTCTCCCGCGAGGCGCCGCCGGGAATCTGCGTAGCGCGCGCAAGCGCCACCGGTACGCCCCAGCGGCGCTCGAGGTAACGTGCCAACTGCTGGCCGACGGTTTCAGGCTGGATGGTCATGGGCCTATGGTACCCTTGACGGGTTTTGGGGGAACAGAGATCGACGTGCCAGAAGCGCGCGCCACACATCCTACGCGGGACGACATCCGTCTGCTGGACCCTGAGTTCCACCAGGCGCCATTTGAACGTTTCCGCTGGATGCGCGACAACGCTCCGGCCTACTGGGATGCCCACACCGCCACCTGGGATGGCGGCGCAGGCCTCTGGGGCATCACCCGGTACGAGGATATTCGCCGCGTTGCCAGCGATCAGCGTCTGTTCTGTTCCGGCAACAGCTCACGCCCGGATTCGCCGCCGGTCGCTTCGATGATCAACCAGGACGAGCCGGTGCACATGCAGCGGCGCGGCATCATACGGCGCCGCTTCACACCTCAGGCAGTGCGCGCCCACGAAGCCTTTGCGCGTCAGTGCGCCACTGAGCTCATCAATCGCGTTTGCGAGCGGGGTGCGGCGGACTTTGTGCGCGACATAGCCACGCCGCTGCCGATGATGCTCATTGGGCGCATGATGGGGCTGCCGGACGAGGACTACGGCAGGCTGCTGGAGTGGTCAGATCTTTTCGCCACCGGTATCGAGAACATGCCTCAGGAACACCTGGATCAGGTGATCGCGGCGGCCAACGAGTGGAACGAATACATCTCGGCCTGGTTTGCGCGACGGCGAGAGGTGCCGGGCGATGATCTGATATCGGCGCTGGTACTGGCGCGCTTTCGCGGCGAGCCGCTGGCGCACCTGGAGCTGATGAACGAAGCCATGCTCATTCTGGTGGGCGGCGATGAGACGACACGGCATACCATCTCCGGCGGCATGGAGGCGCTCCTGCGGCGACCGCACCTGCTGGCCGAGCTCACCGCAGCGCCGCACAAGCTCGCGGACGCGGTGGAAGAGATGTTGCGCTGGACCACCCCGGTGAAGAACATGAACCGCACGGCCACGGCCGACACGGAGATCGCCGGGCAGCACATTCGCCGCGGCGACAAGTTGCTGCTCATGTACGAATCCGGTAATCGCGACGAGCGTGTATTTGCCGAGCCCGATGCGTTTCGTATCGATCGTGCCAACAACCACCATCTGTCTTTTGGCGGTTACGGGCGACACTTCTGTCTGGGTGCCAACCTCGCACGCCTGGAGATCCGCGTCATGTTCGAGGAGGTGCTGCGCCGCCTGCCAGACCTGCGACTGGCGTCTGATGACCCTTGTCCCTATCGCCAGGGCAACTTCGTGCTCGGCTTCGAACGCATGCCCGTGCAGTTTACCCCCACCCATCAGGAGGAGCTTTCATGACCACGCTTTCCGGCCAGCACGCCCTTGTTACCGGCGGCGGCAGCGGTATCGGCCTTGCCTGCGCGCGTGCCTTCGCCGCAGATGGTGCCGCCGTCACCATCATCGGCCGCAACGAACACAAGCTTGTGGCGGCGCTGGAAGGCGTGCTCGCAGGACATGATGCGCACCATATCGTGTGCGACGTGAGCGACGAAGAGGCGGTGGCGGCGGCAGTCGAAACTGCCAATCGCCACGCGCCGCTGACCATCGCCGTGGCGAACGCCGGTATCGGCGGCCTCAGCCGCTTCACCGCCACGGCGGATGCAGACTGGCGGGCGGTGATGCAGACCAACCTCGACGGTACGTTCTACACCTTCAAACACGCGGGCACGGCCATCCGTGCCGCTGGCGGCGGCGCGTTGTGCGCCATTTCATCCATTGCAGGGCTGCGCACGCACCGCTTCATGTCGGCGTACTGCGTGAGCAAAGCCGGCATAGACATGCTGGTGCGCAACTGCGCGGACGAGCTCGGTGCGCAGGGCATACGGGTCAACAGCGTCTGTCCGGGGCTCGTGGATACCGAGATCGCCGCTGGGCTTTTCGCCACCGACGACGTGCACGAGGACTACCTCGCCTGCATGCCGCTTGCGCGCACCGGTATGGTGGAAGACATCGCTCGCGCCGTGCGTTTCCTTTGCGGGCCGGAGGCGAGCTGGATCACCGGCGTGAACCTGCCGGTAGATGGCGGCCATCACCTGCGCCGCGGGCCGAATCTCGATACGTTTGCAAACATGTTCGATACAGGGGGTAACCAATGAGACTGACCAAACTGAGCCGATCGATAGAGGGGAAGGTTGCGATCGTTACCGGCGCTGCCAGCGGCATGGGCGAAGCCACCGCCAAGCTCTTCGCCGATGAGGGCGCCAAGGTGGCGTGTATCGACATTAACCCTGAGCCGCTGGCGCGGGTGGTAGGTGAGATCGAAGCGGCAGGTCATGCGGTGAAGGGCTGGACGCTGGATCTGTCCGACCGTGCCGCCATTCGGCCGGTGATCGATGACATCGCAGCGCACTTCGGCGGTGTGGATATCCTGGTGAACAACGCCGGTATCTCCATCTTCACACCGATCGACGGCGACGACTTTGATGCGGCGTGGGACAAAACCGTGGCGGTTCTGCTCACCGCGCATACGCAGACTGTACGTGCGGCGTTGCCGTACCTGCGCCGCTCGGAAAGCCCGCGCATCGTCAACATCGCTTCCACCGAAGGGTTGGGTGCCACCAAGGGCGGCAGCCCCTACACTGCCGCGAAGACCGGGGTGATCGGCCTCACGCGCTCTCTGGCGGTGGAGCTCGGTGCTGAGGGCATTACCGTGAACTGCATCTGTCCCGGCCCCATTCGCACCGGCATGACCGATGCCATACCTGAGAAGAACAAACAGGAATACGCGCGCAGGCGCGTGGCGCTCAAGCGATATGCTGATCCGGAAGAAGTCGCACACGGCACGCTGGGCCTGGTACTGCCGGCGGCGAGCTTCATCACCGGCGTTACATTGCCGGTGGATGGCGGGTTGACCATCAAGAACGCCTGATGTCTGAGGCCGATCAGCGGGTCGGCTGGCGCACCGTTCTCGCCTTCGGCGCACCGGCGGTGGGCGCGGGGTACATGTATCTTCTGATGTCGCTGTACGTCATGAAGTTCGCCACCGATGTGCTGCTCATTGCACCGGCGGTGATGGGGCTGATTTTCAGCGCCTCACGGCTCTGGGATGCGGTATCCGATCCGCTGGCGGGGTATCTGAGCGACCGCACCACCTTCCGTCTCGGGCGCAGACGCACGTGGATACTGGCTGGCATAGCGCCCATCAGCGTGTTCTTTCTCATGGTGTTTTCTCCACCTGCCGATCTCGGTGAGACCGGCAAGGTGGTGTGGATGGCGGTGGCGGTGATCGGATTTTATTCCGCCATGACGGTGTTCCTGGTGCCGCACATGTCGCTTGGTGCGGAGCTCACCGATAACTACCACGAGCGTACGCGGCTGTTCGGTATGCGCCATGCGTTCTACACCCTCGGCGCCATCTTCTCGCTTATCAGCATGCACCTGCTGCTCAGTGCCGAGCAGGACGGCGCGCAGGTGCTTCGTGAGGTGTCGGTGCAACAGGCGTGGGTGGCGGTGTTGCTGACTGCGGCACTGATGCTGTATGCGGCGGTTAGCCTGCGCGAACGGCCGGCCCTTCAGGGTCGTGTGGTAAAAAGCCCGTTCGCAGCGTATCGCGACGTGCTCGCCAACCCGTATGCACGCCGCCTGTATGTCGTCTGGTTTATCGAGAACATCGGCGGTGCTGCCATTGGCGCGTTGACGATCTATGTGACCCAGTACGTGGTGGGTGCCCCGACGTGGGCGCCCGTGATCGTGCTGACCTACATGATTCCTTCAACCTTCGCCGTACCGCTGTGGCTCAGAATCAGCCGCCGTATCGGCAAGATCCGCGCCTGGGTGATCAGCATGCTGGGCACGGCCCTTGCGTTTGGTGCCATGATCGGGCTTGCGTTCCTGGACACCGTGGAAGCGCGTCTGACGCTGATTTTCACCATGGCATTTCTTGCCGGCTTCTCCGCTGCAGCCGGCGGCTCCATCGGGCCGTCCGTGCAAGGCGATGTGATTGACTATGACGAGCTGACGACCGGAGAGCGCAAGGAAGGCTCCTACTTTGCCGCCTGGAACTTCGTCTACAAGGGCGCCTTGGGTGCCATGCTGCTCGTCACCGGCTTCGCTCTGGAGGCGGCTGGATTTGCGCCGAACGTGGAGCAGTCAGACACGGTCAAGTACACGATGCTCGCGCTGTATGGCGGCATCCCGTTGGTGTGCTATCTGGTTGCCGCGATCATGTTTCTGCGGTTTCCTCTCAACGAACAGGTGCACGCACAGATTCGATCGCAACTCAACCGGAAGGAGCAGGCTCCATGCTGACATGGCAGATCGGTGACGTGCGCGTCACGCAAATCGTCGAGCTCACTACCGCCTCGCTTGGCAAATACATTCTGCCGCAGGCCACACCTGACGTACTCACACCCATCCGCTGGCTTGCACCGTTCCTCGATGACGGTCATCCGGTACTCAGCATCCACTCGCTGGTGGTCGAGTCCCAGGGTGAAACGCTGCTGGTGGACACCTGTATCGGCAACGACAAAGAGCGTGCGTATCCCAGGTGGCATCAGATGCAGGGTGACTTCCTCGAGCGTTTTCGCGCCGCTGGCTTCGCTGAGGATCGGGTCGACCAGGTCATGTGCACCCACATGCACGTGGATCACGTGGGTTGGAACACGCGGCTGGTGGGCGAGCGTTGGGTGCCTACGTTCACACGCGCACGTTACCTCTTTGCCGAGGACGAGTGGGCACATTGGTCGGTGGAGCCGCAGGAGTACGGCCCGGTGTTTGAGGACAGCGTGCAGCCGATCATGGATGCGGGGCTTGCCCACCTCGTGCCCAGCGATCACCGGGTTACCGATGAAGTGTGGCTCGAACCAACGCCTGGACACACGCCGGGACATGTGAGCGTGCATATCGCCTCGGCAGGCGAAGAGGCGGTGATTACGGGTGACATGATCCACCACCCCTGCCAGATTGCCCATCCGCACTGGTCGAGCACCGCAGACTGGAATCAACACATGAGCGCCAACACCCGCAGCACGTTCCTCGAGCGCTATGCAGATCGGCCGGTACTGGTTATCGGCACGCACTTCGCAGCGCCCACGGCAGGGCGCATCGTGCGAGACGGTGCGGCGTACCGCCTCGACTACTGACGCCGTGACAGCGCGCACAGTGAAAATGCCGGCCGTGCCGCGAACTGCGCGCACCGCCGCTGCCGCCGCTGTGGCGCCGTCTAGACTGCAACTGTGGAATAGAATTCAGAGGTATCTATGACCCGCACCGCAGTTGCTTCCCCCGGCAACAGCCGCTTCGAACGGAACATGAAGTACGTGCACATGAGCTGGTTGCTCTTCGGCGCGTGCCTCGCACTCATCAGCTACGCGCTTGCTACCCAGAACGAGATGACTTGGCACCTGCCGCTGGCGCTGCCGGTGGCGGCCATCGCGCTCGGTTACGGCTTCGTGCTGCTGGTCGGTCACACCCAGGCGCTGGAGCGTCGTCGTCTGGCCTGGAGCAGCGGCGTGCCGTGTCAGGGCCGCATCGTCGCCAAAGCACCGTCGTCGTTCGGCGACTTTGCCTACTGGCGCATCGGCGTGGAGATGCAGGTGGCCGGCCGTACGCTGGGCTTCGAAGATCGCTTCGTCTATCCGCACGTAGCCGAAAGGCTGCAGGTGGGTGATGCTATCGATATGCGCTACCGCCCGGACGATCCGTCGGTGTTTGCGCTGGACATGCGTCTGTAGGACTTCAGCAGGGGTGTATACTGGCCGGCTTGCCCGACTACCAGTGACACCCTTTGGCCAGCGGAGACATATACAGAGCCCTCGCGTACTCCGACTTTCGCTGGCTCTGGATCGGCAGCCTCGGCTCGTCGTTTGCGATGAACATGCAGATCATCGCCCGCGGTTGGCTGGTGTACACGCTCACCTCCTCGGAGATGGACCTTGCGTACGTCACCATCTCCTTCATGCTGCCCACCGTGCTGTTTTCCCTGTGGGGCGGCGTGCTTGCGGATCGCCTGCAGAAAAAACGGCTCATCATCGGCGGCCAGGCGCTGAATTGCCTCGCCACGCTGGTGATGGCCTGGGTGATTCTCAGCGAGCGGGTGACTTTCTGGGATTTCATTCTGTTCGGCTTTTTCAACGGTACCGTGCTGGCGCTGTCCATGCCGGCGCGGCAGGCCTATGTGCCGGAGCTGGTGCCTGAGCGGCTGATACTGGCTGCCACTTCGCTGAATACGTCCGGTTGGAACCTGACACGCATCATCGGGCCGGCATTCGCAGGGTTGCTCATCGCGATCATTGCCGGCGGCGACAAGGAGTCTCATTTCGGCGTTGGCGTGGTCTATCTGATGATCGCTGCGCTGTATTTCATTTCTGCTGTGACCATGGTCTTCGTGCGCCAGCCGAGCCGGGTGAACGACCAGACGGGTAAGCCCTGGGCGGAGGTTGCCGACGCCTTCGTGTACGTCTGGCAGCGGCCGGCGGTGTTCGGCCTCATCATCCTGTCGGTTTTGCCGTTTCTCTTCGGCATGCCCTTGAACACCCTGCTGCCGGCGTTCAACGAGGATGTGCTCAGCGGCGGGCCGGACGATCTCGGCTTTCTCACCAGCATGATGGGCGCCGGCGCCATTGTCGGCTCGCTGGTGACGGCATCCCTCGGCGGCATGAGCCGCAAGGGATTATGGATTGTGCTCACCTGCGTACTCTGGGGCGCCGCTGTGATCGGCTTCGGCGCCTCGTACTCCCTTTGGCTGGCACTGGTCATGATCGTCGCGGTGGGCTTTATGAGCTCGGCCAACATGTCGCTCAACCGCGGCCTGCTGCAGATGAAGGTGGATGCGCATATGCGCGGTCGCATCCTTTCCATCGATATGATGTCTCATGGCCTGATGCCGCTGGGCGTGGTGCCTATCTCGTTTATCGCCGAGCGTTACGGGGTGCACGCAGCACTCATTGCCAGCGGTATCGCCTTCATCGGTCTGACGCTGCTGGCCGCATTCGCGTTGCGCTCTGTACGCATCGTCGCCCGGGATGATGGCTAGCGCCTGACGGGCAAAAACACAACTTGTAACGGCTGCGCCGTTTAGCGATTCTTCGCCCACTGGACACCTTGGGAGGGTGGCTATGCAGTGGGATACCATTCTGCGGGGGGCGAAGGTATTCGATGGCACCGGCGGTCCCGGGCAAGTCATCGATCTCGCCATCCGCGGCGGCCGCATCGCGGCCCGCGGCGACAACCTGCCCGAAGAGGCAGCGGATCAGGTGCACGACGTGAGCGGTACCTTCCTGCTGCCTGGGCTGGTGGACATTCATACCCATGAGGATCTCGAAGCGGAGCTCGACCCGGGCCTGCCCGAGATGGTGCGGCACGGCACAACGTCCGCGGTCGTCGGCAACTGCAGTATCGGCCTGGCCTGGGGTGCCCAGCGCAAACACGGTCAGGACCCCATCGTGGATTGCTTCGCGCGAGTGGAGAACATCCCGAAGCATGTGCTTGCGATGGCGGCGGACAAAGCCGATTGGCGCACGCCTCAAGCCTACTACGAGCACCTGGACCAGTTGCCTCTGACGCCGCGCCTGGCGGCATTCGTGCCGCACTCCATGCTGCGCATCGAGGTCATGGGCCTGGAGGCAAGCATCACGCGCGATCCCACCAAAGACGAGTTGGAGCGGATGCGCGGGCTACTCGATGAAGCGCTGCAGGAGGGATACCTCGGCCTCTCCACAGATGGGCTGCCGCTGCATTTCCTGGCCAACCAGCCGCACGTGAACAAGCGCATTCCTACGCAGTACGCGTCGTATCAGGAGTACAAGCTGCTCACCGATGTGGTGCGCGAGCACGACCGCGTGTGGCAGATGACGCCGGCTACCGATGACAGCAAGCTGACGCTCAAGCTCCTCGCGCTCACCTCAGGCCTGCTGCACGGCAAGCCGCTCAAGGTGACTGCGCTTGCGGCACTCGACTCGGTGAACAACCGCCAGACCAAGGCGCAGGCGCTCGGGCTGACGCGCGTGCTCAACTCAGCCGTGCTGAACGGCCACCTGCGCATGCAGGCGTTGGCTGCTCCCTTCCGAATCTACTCTGAAGGTGCAGTGAGCCCCCTGGCGGAAGCCAACCCGCTCATGCGCCAGCTCATCGAGACCGAGCTCGAGGACGTGGAGGCGCGGCGCAGAATTCTCGACGATGCGGAGTTTGTCGATGCGTTTCGCGAGATGTGGAACAGTGGCAAGTCCGGTTTCAACCTCGACCACCTGCGCCGCAAACTGCGCATGGAGC
>JAUIED010000304.1 GCA_030428905.1 Gammaproteobacteria bacterium | reverse complement strand
GTGTTTCGGGCCCGTGAAAGTGTCGGCATCCATGAGATCGAGCGCCGCGAAGCTGCTCATCTGGCGCGAGCGCTGCTAGCATGGCGCTCCGAGCCGAACATCACACTGCTCGGCGATACGGACGCCCCACGCCTGTCCATCGTCTCCATGCAGATCGGCAATCCAGAAAAGCCACTGCACTACGCCTACGTGGTCGCCCTGCTGAACGACCTGTTCGGCATCCAGGCGCGCGGCGGCTGCTCCTGTGCCGGCCCGTACGCACACACACTCCTCAACATCGACGCACAACAGAGCAGAAACCTCGAGGCAGCCGTGCAAGCGGGCCGCATGTTGGATCGGCCGGGCTGGGTACGCCTGAACTTCAACTACTTTCTCACCGCAGAGTGTGTGGACTACATCGTGCGCGCGGTGACGCTGATCGCCCGACACGGCGAAGCACTGCTTGGAAGCTACACGTGTTGCACAGCCTCCGGTACGTGGAAGCATCAGCAAGCGATCACCGCACTGCCCGTACGTCTAAGCGACTATCATGCTGGCTGTTCGACCAGGGAGCATGCAAAGGCAGACACGATAAGCTTCGACGCGCTGATAGAGCAGGCGCAACTTGTGCTCACACCAACTGCCGGTTGAATCTGCTGGCAAGCAGGGCAAGGCAGGGTAGCCACGGAACCACCCGCTCGAATGGGTCGCCGGGAATGTGCGCCGCCAGCGACAACCAATCAGCGGCAGGCGGGCTCGCGCCATACGAGTAGAAGAGCACGGTGGTTCCGAAGCCCAGCAACATACTCATCAACGCAGCATGAGCCGAAACCGTTCGCCCTGTCCCCCGCCAGAAGACAATCGGGCCAAAGGCGGCGCCCAGAGCAGACCAGGCGAACAACACGCGATTGAAAATCGTATCCGGCAGCGCCAACGTCATCCACAGCGCCAGCGCCGTCAGCACGCACATAACCATCCGGGAAGCGAGGAGCTCTCGACCACGGAAGCGCGCATTGACACCCATGTCATGGGCCACGGCGGCGGAGGCAGCGAGCAGAATTGAATCCACGGTGCTCATCACGGCAGACAAAGCCGCAGCGATGACGATACCCGCAAGCATCGCCGGAAGATGTTCTGCAGCCACCACATAGAACAGCGCTTCACCGGTCGGCAGGTTGGGCAGCAGCGCACGCCCAGCGAGGCCGAGCACGACCATGCCTATAAACACCACGACACCCCAGCCAATGGCAATGACGAAACCCTGCCTGCGCGCTGCTTCGCCGCGCACCGCCATCAATCGCGCCAGCAGATGTGGCTGGCCGAGCGCACCCAACGACATGCCGACCGTGCCGAGCACGAAGCCAGCGAACATCAGCGGCGCGTGCCCACCGGTGATATCGAGAAACCCGTCTGGCGCGTTCGCCTCCAGCAGGCTGAGAGCGTCCTGCACGCCTCCTGCAGCGTGCACTGCCGCAGCAGGCACCGCGAGGGCAACGATCATCATCACCACCGCCTGCAACGAGTCGGTGATCGACACAGCCCAGAAACCCCCGGCGAGCGCGTAGATCAGCACAATAACTGCACCGAGCACGACCGCACCCGAGTCGCTCATGTGAAAGTAGCTGGAAAACGCTTTGCCGGCAGCGTCGAACTGCGCGGCGATGTAGAACACGAAGCACACGAGAATCAGCGCAGCGGCAACCACCGCACAGGTCCTGCGCCACCGATCGCCGGCGTCCTGCAGCAGAAAATCCGTGAGCGTTACCTGACCGTGCTGTGCAGACTCGCGCCGCAGGCGCTCCCCAAATACCAGCCACACCACCGCATAGCCCGCCCAGATACCGGGCACCATCCACAGGGCGCTGAGGCCCACCGCATAGACAAAGCCTGAGAAACCGAGCAACACCCAAGCGGAGGACGTGCTGGCGGCATAGGACAAGCCTGCCACCAGCGGACCGAGCGCGCGACCGCCCAGAAAGAAATCGGTGGTGGTGCGGTTACGTGAGGACACCACAAGGCCGATGGTGATCAGCAACGCTTTGTAGAGAACCAGCGTGGTAATGACGACGGTGGAGGCATCCATAAATCAGCCGGGCTCTTTGCCCAGCATGTCCGCGTTGTGCTCGCCAAGCCATGGTGCCCGCACATCAGCGCCACGCGCACCATTGACGCGTATCGGTCCGGACAGCATGCGCATTCCTTCCGGCATCGCCGGATGCGCCACGCGATTGAGCATGCCTACCTGTGCCGCGAACGGGTTGTCGAGGGCCTGCGCGATATCGTACACCGGGGCAACGGGAACCTCGCCGCTCAATAGGGCTACCCACGCGTCGGTGGGACGCTCGCCGAGTGCTGAATCGATGAGGTCCTGCAGCGCCAGCCGATTGGCCAACCGCGCCGCTGGCTCCGCGAAACGCGGATCATCCAGCCACTCCGCGTGGCCCAGCAGCTCTGCAAAGCGCTGCCAGAAGCGCGGCGTCTGGCACATGACGAAGAGCCAACCATCCTGCGTGCGAAACAATTGGCTGGGCACGACGCTCGGGTGGCTGGAGCGGGACAGGCGTGTCGTGTGGTGCCCCTCGTTGAGATACCAGGTTGCGGGATACGACAGTTGGTGCAGCGCCGTATCGTACAGCGATGTATCCACATCACATCCCACGCCAGTTTCCCGCGCACGCAGCACGCCAGCAACCAAACCCAGCGCCATCATGGTGCCGGTCATGAAATCCACCATCGACAGGCCAACCCGCGCCGGCGGCCCGCCAGGTTCGCCGGTGAGGTCGAGAAATCCACACTCGGCCTGCATGAGGTAGTCATATCCCGGCCACGCAGCCCGCTCGTTGTCGCGACCGTAGGCTGACAGGTGTGCACACACGATGTCCGCGCGCTTGGATTTCAGTGCATCGTAGGTGATACCCAGCTTGCCGGGCTGGTCGCCGCGCAGGTTGTTGGCCACCGCATCGGCCCCCGCCACGAGCTTTAAGAAGGCAGCGCGACCATCATCGCTTTTCAAATCCAGCGCTACGCTTTTCTTGCCACGGTTGAAGGTCTGGAAGAATTCGCTGTCGGCGCCGGTGCCGGGGTCATCAAGGGTATAGGGCCCGATGGCACGCGAGATGTCACCGCCCGCGTCGGCGTGTTCCACCTTCACCACCTCGGCACCAAGATCCACCAGGAGCTGCGTACCGTAGGGGCCGGCTCCGTACTGCTCCACCGACAGCACACGTATCCCTTTCAGCAGCTCGATCATGCGGGATTCCGCGCCACGAGTTGCCGGGCGATGATGATGCGCTGCATCTCGTTGGTCCCCTCACCGATACACATGAGCGGCGCGTCGCGATACAGCCGCTCGATGGGATACTCCTTCGAGTAGCCATAGGCACCGTGTATGCGCATGGCCTCGTGCGCGTTTTCCATGGCGGCTTCAGACGCAAAATACTTAGCCATGCCCGCT
>JAUIED010000069.1 GCA_030428905.1 Gammaproteobacteria bacterium | reverse complement strand
GATCTCGAAGTTGCGAAACGTCTGTTCCTGCAGGGCGCTGATGCACTTCTCCAGGCACGCACCTTCATTGTGGCCTGCCAGCAGCAGGCTGACCTTCACATCCGGCACGATCGGCTCGCCGGGATAGCGCCGGGCGTGCAGATACTCTGCCAGACCTACTGCGACGGCAGCGAGCAGAAAGCGGGGTATCTCGAAAATGATCGCGTGCCAGAACATCGACACAAACCCGGTCCCGTCCAGCGGGAAGGCCCAGAAGAGTTGCTCGAGCGACATCAGTGCAGCGCCTTGAGCAGGGTGAGTACACGCTCGCGGGGCACCACGTGGGGGTGCACAGCAAAGCCGTCGGCAAGCTGTGCGCTGACAAGTCGATCCACCCGGTCGAGCAACGGCTGCACCTGAGACACATCGGTTTCCGGGAGACAGGCGAGCACGCAGCCATCTGCCATGGCGACCGCGTCGCCTTTGCGCGCCGTCTCCTGCACCAGCGTAAAGAGCTGCACCAGGCCGCGCTCCAGCGCCATGCCGCGACCGGCCTGCAGATCGAAGCGCACCATGGTCAGCGGCCGTTCCACGCGCTCGGCGATGTGCACATAGTTCTGCACCATCACGCGGAACTCCTGCAGGCTGTTTTCCTGGTATCCATCCCCAGGGCGGCCGAGCATCGGCAGCACACCTGCTTCTGCAGCGCTGACACCCTGGGCGGTGAGCTGGTAGTGGTAGAACCGCACCACCTGGGCCTGTTCGGAGTCTGTCTCGCCGCCGCAGTCAGCGCACACGAAGAACACGTCCGGGTCGGAGATCGTTGCGTCGCACGCCGAGCAGCTGATGACCTGGCCCGGCTTGTCGTAGTCCACGCCGTAGTGGCGGAACGGCTTGCGGCACTTCGGGCACTCGTAGCCTTCGCCGCGCTTGAACACGGGCTCGGGAGCCTGCAGGCCGCACGTGTAGTGGTGCAGGAGTTCGTGCTCCGCCAGATCACTGGAGCTGCAGCGGCTGCAGACCTCGCGCGCAAACACCCGGCAACCACCGCAGTGACCACAGGCGTGCAGACGCTCGTGGTAGCGCCGCTTGAATAGACCAATGTCAGCGAGCTGCTCCAACAGCGTCCGTGGCTCGTCCAAACCGGTGAGAAGCTCATACCCCATCACCCCGCGGCTCCCAGGCCGCCAGGAGGCTTCAATGGGCTTCTGACGGCTGACGGCCAGCGCCAGCGCCAGAAGCGCCGGGCGCTCGGCGCCGCGGGGGATGAGCGGCAGGCTCTGCACGCGCTCAGCCAGCGGCGCAAGCTGTGTACAGGCATGCACCAGGTCGCCAGGGCCCGTGTGTTCGAGCACTGCATCAGCTCGGGCCCCCAGACCATTACCGTGAGTTATCACCGGCACCGCGGGGTTATTCGCAGACTGCACGAACTCGGCGAAGGCCGTACCTCCTGCATTGCCCGGCACATACGCCAGATCGAACGGTTCCAACGGATTGCCAACGCATCGAACCCGCTCGTCGTCGGGCTGACCGAAAGGCAGGGCGCCAAGTACCAACAGCTTCAGAGGCGCGGCAGCGTCCACAGACCCTGCCGCGCGCAGCCCGGTGCTGTGCGCAAGCCGTATGCTTGAGTGTCCATCGTCGAACATTTGCCGCCGGTGCGAAGGTTTCGCGCCGTACTCCCGTCAAATTTTCAGAGTGGCCAGTGTACCTGCCTGTGGTTGCGCACCCTTGTCAGAGGTTCGAAACCATGACTGCCGTCACGCCGAGTGTCGGATGCGTAGCACTCTTTGCGTGAAACGCGTCAGGTTTCTGACGCGTTTTACGGTGCGCCGACGGATTCCTGCCGCCACCAGCCCGTCGGCGACATAGGGCTCGTGCGCGTCTGCACCGCCGACGGATGGGCGTTAGCGGCCCACCGGACGGCGTTCATCAACACTTGTCCGACATCCGCGCGGTGGTAAATGGGATAGGTCTCGTGCCCTGGGCTGAAGTAGAAGATGCGCCCCTTGCCGCGCTGGAAACAGCAGCCGCTGCGGAACACCTCGCCGCCGGAGAAATTGCTGACGAACACCAGCTCGTCCGGCGCCGGGATGTCGAAAAACTCACCGTACATTTCGTGCAGCGGCAGCTCCAACGGCTGCGGAACACCGGCGGCGATGGGATGCTCCGGAGAAACGCACCACACGAGCTCACGGTCCTCCGCCTCGCGCCAACGCAGGTTGCAGGTCGTACCCATGAGCCGCGTGAAGATTTTCGACAGATGCCCGGAATGCAGCACGATAAGGCCCATTCCCTGCAGCACGCGCTGGTGCACGCGGGAAACGACATTGTCATCCACCCGGTCGTGGGCCAGATGCCCCCACCAGATGAGCACATCCGTGCCTTCGAGTACGTCTGCGCCAAGCCCATGCTCTTCATCCTGAAGGGTGGCCGTGCGCACATCGAACGCACCAAGATGTGCGGCAATGGCCTGGTGAATGCCGTCCGGGTAGATGGCCCGGACCTCAGCGTTGCGCTGCTCGTGGATAAACTCGTTCCAGACCAGTACGCGCATGCTCGCCTCCAGAAATTTTTTCAAAGTGTACCGTGCGAAGGGGTACTATGAAGCGGTCGAGGCAACGGGCGGGAGCAGGCAGATGCAACGGTCAACGGTCGCACGGAACGCAATCGGTCCCCTCCTCGATCAGCTGATCGTGCAGCTCGAGTGCGAAGGCAGGGCAACGCAGCGGGCCTACTTCAACCGCATCCGTACATCCCTGAACACCGCCCGCCACGACATCGAGCTTGCCACCCCCATCCTCGAACTCACCAGCACCCACGCGGTGGGCTTTCGTTTTTCCGAGGAGTCCGAACCGCTGATTGCGCGCATCGTCGAAAAAGCCGCCGAACTCGGTATGCTGCTCGATGAAATCAGCGAGAAAAGGCAGTAGCCCATGGCCACCATCCGCTCCCTGCACCGCTACCCGGTGAAGAGCATGGCAGGTGAAATCCTGCAGCACGCAGACCTGCACGCACGTGGTATCCCGGGTGATCGCGCCTGGGCGGTGAAGGACGAAACCCGGGGCGGCATCCGCGGCGGTAAACGCTTTCCTGCGCTCATGGGTTGCAACGCGCGCTTTGACGCTGAGCCAACCGAAGCTGCCCCGTCACCTGGCGTGCACATCACCTGCGCCGACGGCTCGGAGACCCACAGCGGCGCGCGGGATGCCAACGACGTGCTCAGCCGCGCGGTAGGCGCGCCGGTGAGCCTGTGGCCGCTGCTGCCGGCCGACCAGCTCGAGCACTACCGGCGCGGCGACGCCATTCCAACGGACGATCCCGAGAGTTACCTGCGGGAGGTATTCGCCCGTGCGCCGGACGAACCGCTGCCGGACCTTTCCCGTTTTCCGGCGGAACTGTTCGAGTACGAGTCTCCTCCAGGCACGTATTTCGACGCCTATCCGCTGCTGCTGATATCCTCGGCCAGCTTCGACGCCCTCGCTGCAAGCGCACCAGCAAGCCGCATGGACCCGCGCCGATTTCGCGCCAACATCGTCTTCGACAGCGATGCCACGGGCTTTGTGGAAAACGATTGGGAAGGCCGGCGGGCGCGCATAGGCGGGGCTGAGCTGCAGCTCGAGATCGTCTGCCCGCGCTGCGTGATGACCACGCACGGCTTCGACGATCTGCCAAAAGACCCGACCGTCATGCGCACCCTGGTGCGCGAGAACGGCGGCAACCTCGGCATCTACGCCAGCGTGATCACCCCTGGGCGCATCAGCGTCGGCGACCGCATCGAGTTGATGTGACGACAGTGCCGGGCCGTGCACGCACGGCCCGGCTTGCCAATCAGGAAGACCCGGTTGGCACCTCGTTGAACGGGATACCCTTGTCTGCGCGCATGTCCTGCGGCAGACCCAGCACCCGCTCGGCGATGATGTTGGCCATGATCTCGTCTGTGCCGCCTGCGATCCGCAAGCCCGGAGACGACATGTAGCAGAGCTGGAAGATGCCGGCCTCCTCGGACAGAGCCGGATCCCAGATGGCACCGCTCTCCTCCATGAGGTCCATGCAGAAGGCCGCCATGTCCTGCGCCTTGGGCGCGCCCACCAGCTTGCCGATGGAGTTTTCCGGCCCAGGGGTCTGCCCTCGAGACATAGCCGTCATGGTGCGATAGCTCGTGTACTTCAAGCCCGCCTCCTGCACGTGCCACTGGGCGAGTTTCGCACGCACGTTGCCGTCCTCGATGGCTGGACGCCCGTTGAGCTGCACGCGCTGCGCCAATGCCATCGTGTTCTTCACATTCACCGGCATGCCGCCTGCACCGATGGAGGCGCGCTCGTTCATGAGCGTGGTGAGCGCCACCTGCCAACCCTGACCAACCGCGCCCAGGCGCTGGCCGTCCGGAATGCGCACATCGGTGAAGTACACCTCGTTGAAATTGGCGCCGCCGGAGATCTGCTTGATGGGCTTGATCTCAACGCCGGGTGACTTCATGTCCAGGAAGAAGTAGGTCAGCCCCTTGTGCTTGGCCACCGTCGGATCCGAGCGGGTGACCAGAATGCCGAAGTCGGAGTAGTGGGCTCCCGAGGTCCAGATCTTCTGGCCGTTGATCACCCAGTCGTCGCCGTCCTTCTCCGACTTGGTGCGCAAAGCCGCAAGGTCGGAACCACCCGCCGGCTCGCTGAAGAGCTGACACCAGATCTCCTCGCCGCTGGCGAGTTTCGGCAGGAAGCGCGCCTTCTGCTCTTCCGTTGCATAGGCCATGAGCGTGGGTGCTGCCATACCCTGGCCGATGGCAAACACGCTCGGCGGTGTGGTGAACTTCGACTCTTCCTGGCCCCAGATGACCTGCTGAATGGCGTCGCCGCCGCGGCCGCCGTATTCCTTCGGCCAGCGAATGCAGGCCCAACCTGCGTCGTACTTGCGCTTCTGCCACAGCTTGGCCGCTTCCACCTCACCGAGGTGCGCCCACTCGTCTTTCGCCGGCACGTTGGCCTCGAGCCAGGCGCGGGCTTCGGCGCGAAACGCTGCTTCTTCTTTGCTGTCTTCAAAATCCATGATGTAGCCCCCTTATGCCGCGCTGCTCTGCTCGAGCGCGCTCACCAATTTGTCCTGCCAGAGATTCAGACTGCCGATGTTGGCGGCCAGCAGGCGCGATCGCCGGTAGTGGAACTGGCAGTCGAACTCCCAGGTAAAGCCCATACCGCCGTGCGTCTGGATGTTTTCCTTCGACGCAAAGTGGTACGCCTCAATGCCCGCCACACGCGCGGTGGCGGCTGCCAGCGGCAGGTCCGGGGCGTTGGTATCCAACGCCCAGGCGCCGTAGTAACAATTGGAACGCGCCAGCGTGTTCTTCACGTACATGTTGGCGAGCTTGTGTTTGATGGCCTGATAGCTGGCGATGGGCCGGCCGAAGGCGTAGCGGCCCATGGCATATTCCCGCGCCTGTTCGAGCGCTGCATCCGCACCGCCAACCTGTTCCCAGGCGAACAGCACCGCCGCCCGATCGAGCAACCTGTCCACCGTCGCGTTGCCCTGACCCGAGGCGCCGAGCGCTTCGGCGTCTGCGCCATCGAAGGTCACGCGGCTGTGGCCGCGGGTGAAATCCACCATGCGCACCGGCTCGGCCTGCACGCCGGAGCCTTTCAGGTCCACAAGGGCCAGACTACCGCCGTCGCCACCGGTCAACACCACCGCGAAATCCGCCGCGTCGACATCGGGCACCGGCAGCTTCACGCCGCTGAGCTTGCCATTGGCGAGACGGGTGCCGAGGTCGGAGCGCTGCCCCGCGGCCTCGGCGAAGGCAAAGGTGCCGATGGCCTCGCCGGCGGCGAGCTTCGGCAGCCACTCGGCCTTTTGCGCATCGCTGCCTGCGGCGAGCAACGCCTCTGTCGCCACGTACACCGAGGACGAGAACGGTACCGGCGCTGCGGCACGGCCCAGCTCCTCGGCGATCACGCAGAGCTCGTAGTACGACAGGCCCAGCCCGCCGTGCTCCTCCGGTATGACCGCTGCGTTCCAGCCCATTTCGGCAATCTTTGCCGTCAGCGCCGCGTCGTAGCTCTGCTCACCGTCGAGCACGGCGCGCACCGCGCTCGGCGGACAATTCTGCTGCAGAAAACCCCGCGCCTGCTCGCGCAAGAGCTCTGCGTCTTCGGAAAATTCGAAGTTCATGCACTTCCCCCTGGATGTGTGACGAGCCCAGCATTTTCTACGCTTTGGGGGATCATGGCGAGCCCGCTACACTGCGCCTATGAGCAGACAACCCGATTTCAGGAGCCTGGGCTTCTGCCGCATGGCGGCGGTCTCACCCGTGCTCGACCTCGCCGAGCCCCTGGTAAACGCGCGCATCATCGCAGAGCACCTGGCACGCCTGCGCGAGCAGGGCGTGCAGGTAGCGGTGTTTCCGGAGCTCTGCCTCACGGGCTACACCTGCGAAGATCTGTTTTTCACCGCGCCGCTGCTGGAAGCCAGCCGCAAGGCGCTCAGCGAGCTCGCCACTGCCTGCCAGGGCATCGTTGCGGTGGTTGGCCTGCCCTGGCAGCTCGCCGACGGCCGCCTGCTGAATGCCGCAGCGGTGCTTGGCGACGGCCGCGTGCTCGGCGTCGTGCCGAAGACCACGCAACCCAACTACGGCGAGTTCTACGAGATGCGCTGGTTCGTGTCCGGGGCGGACGTGGAACAGACGGTGGAGCATCCCAACCTTGGTCGCTTCATCGTCACACCGCGGCAGATCTTCGACGCTGGCGCGTTCCGCTTCGCCGTGGAAATCTGCGAAGACCTGTGGGTGCCGGAGCCACCGGGAATCCGCGCCTGCCTGGCCGGCGCCGAATTCGTGCTGAACCTGTCCGCCAGCAACGAAGCCATCGCCAAGGCCGACTATCGGCGTGATCTCTTGCGCATGACATCGGCACGGGGACTGTGCGGCTATCTGTATGCCTCCAGCGGCCCCATGGAATCCACGAAGGACATCGTCTTCGGCGGCCATGTCATGGCGGCTGAAAACGGCGTGATGCTTGCCGAAGGTGAACGCTACGCTTTCGACGGCGCCGAGGTGATCGTGGATTTCGACATCGAACGCTTACGCCACGAGCGCATGTCCAACATCTCCTTTGCCAGCGCACCGCGCCGCGCGAACTACACCGCCGTGCCCACACCCATGGCCGTGTCGCCGGTGAACAACCTGCTTCGCCCCATGGATGCGCACCCGTTCGTGCCGGAAGACGAACACCTGTTCGATGCACGCGCACAGGAGATCTTCGCTATTCAGAGCACCGGCCTCGCCCGCCGTATGCGGGCGGCGCGCTGCGACACGCTGGTGATCGGACTCTCCGGCGGCCTCGACTCCACACAGGCCTACCTCGTGGCGCTCGCAGCACTCGACAAGCTCGGCATCGATCGCAGCAACCTGCATGCGATCACGATGCCGGGCCCTGGCACCACCGAACACACCCGCACCAGCGCCCACGAGCTGGGCGATGCCACCGGCGTGGCGGTGCGGCAGATCTCCATCGCGGCAGCGGTGCAGCAACACCTCAAAGATCTTGAACACAGCGAACACGATGTGGTGTTCGAAAACGCGCAGGCGCGAGAGCGCACGCAGATCCTGTTCAACTATGCCAACAAGCACGGCGGTATCGTCGTCGGCACCGGCGACCTGTCCGAGCTCGCACTCGGCTGGTGCACGTTCAACGCAGACCACATGGCCAACTACAACGTCAACGCCAGCGTGCCGAAGACGATGATGCGCTACCTCGTGCGCTGGTACGCCGTGCACCGGGCAGATGATGCGCTCGCTCGTGTGTTGAACAAGGTGCTCGACACGCCCATATCGCCGGAGCTTTTACCTGCGGACGAGGGGCGCATCACCCAGCACACCGAAGACATCATCGGCCCCTACGAGCTGCACGACTTCTTTCTCTATCACTACCTGCGCGCCGGTGCGGGCCCTGCCAAGCTCTATGCTCTGGCATGCCTCGCCTTCGAGGGCACCTACTCTCCCGCCGTGGTGAAGAAGTGGCTCACGGTATTTTTCCGTCGCTTCTACACCCAGCAGTTCAAGCGCACGACATTGCCACCCGGACCCAAGGTGGGTACCGTAAGCCTGTCGCCGCGCGGTGACTGGCGCATGCCCGACGAAGCCGGGCTGGCGAATATATTGCAGGCAATCGAAGAATTGCCCTGAGCCGCAGAAGCATTCGCGGCATTCGTTGAGGGGAAGTGGCAATGACGAAGGTTTTTGCGAGGGTATCGCAAGCTCTGGCGTTGTGGTGCGCCGCCATCGGTATGGCCCTGGCCGCTGACGGCCAGAGCGTGCAGTGCGGCGACGAAGGGGTGTGGATCCAGATTCTAGGCGCCGGCGCCGGAGAACTGGACAGCACGGACGCCGGTCCCAGCTATCTCGTCTGGTCCGATGACCGTGCAGTGCTCATGGTCAACACAGGCTCGGCGAGTGCGGTGCAGTTCGCCCGGAGCGGCGCGCGGCTGGCGGACCTCGATGCCATCGCCTACAACGATGTTTCGCCAGAACGTACCGCAGCGCTGCCGTTCTTCATCGCCGCTTCCATTGATGGCGATCGCGACCGGCCTCTGACCGTGCTCGGGCCCACGGGCAATGACACCTGGCCGGACACCAGGACCTTCATCGAGCGCCTCATCGGCCCCGAAGGCGCCCATAGCAGCCTCGCGGACTTCCTCACCTACAAATCCCGCGGTGGCTACAAGATCAGCGTGCGGGACGTGCCATCCACCGGCCAGCGCCGCTGGGCCCGCTACGGCTCGCAGAACTTCCGGCTCTCCGCCGTCCCCGTGAGCAACGCAAGCACACCGGCCGTCGCCTGGCGCGTGGACATCAACGACATGTCGCTCGTGTTCACCGGCGCCTTCGGCAATCAGAAAGACACCGTCGCTAAATTCGCCCAGGGCGCAGATGCGCTGATTGTGCCGCACGCCATCCATGAATCCACCCGCGGTGCGCTGCTCGAACAGTTCGCCAAACCCTCGAAGATCGGCGAGATCGCCGCGGCGGCAGAAGTGCGCACGCTGATCCTCGGCCATCGGGCAAACCGCACGCGCGGCCGCGAATCGCAGAGCCGCGATGCCATCCGCACGCACTACGCCGGGCCGCTGATCTTTGCCAACGACCTGGAGTGCTGGGGCCTTTGATCGAGGACGTTCTGACGTTCTGGTTCGGCACACTGCACGAGGGCTTCGCCGAGGATGCAACCCGCGCCCGCTGGTTCGCGGCAGACGCCACGTTCGACGCGCAGATCCGCACGCGATTCGCGGCCCTACCCGCGGCGGCAAAACAAGGACACCTCGACGCCTGGAAGGCATCGCCTCGTGGCAGCCTCGCCTTCATCCTCGTGACGGATCAATTCACGCGGAACTTCTATCGCGGCACTGCCGAAGCATTCGCCTGCGACGGTCTCGCGCTGGCAGCTGCCAAAGCGGCGGTTCGCACAGGCCACGATCGGCACCTGACTTTCGATGAACGCTGCTTCGTCTACCTGCCCTTCGAACATTCGGAGGATCTGATCGACCAGCACACGTCCGTTGGCCTGTTCACCAGGCTGCGTGATGACACACCTGCCGGCAAGCGTCACATCACCGGCGACACACTGCGCTTTGCGCATCAGCACCGTGACATCATCGAACGCTTTGGCCGCTTCCCGCACCGCAATGCGGCGCTCGGCCGCGCCTCCACCGAGGCAGAAGCAGAGTTCGCGCGCGGCGGCGGCTTCGGGCAGTAGCATGCGATCGGCCCTGGGACGCGATGTGGAGCGAGTCCTGAAGGCACACGCAGACCCGCAACGCGCAAAATCACAGCAGGCTTACATGAAGTCCGCCATGCCCTATCGCGGCATTGCCATGCCAGAGGTGCGGCGCATCGCGCGAACCTGTTTTGCAGCGCGGCCGTGCGACCATGCCGAAGCGTGGGAAGCATGCGCACGGGATTTGTGGGAAGAGGCTCGTTTCCGCGAGGAACGCTACGTCGCCATCGAGCTGCTGGACCACCCGCGATATCGCAAAGCCTGGCTGACCCCGCAATGCCTGCCGCTGCTGGAGGACATGGCGCGCACCGGCGCCTGGTGGGATTACGTGGACGCGATTGCCACCAGGCTCGTGCATCATTTGCTCAGTTCACACCCACAGGCGACCACGCAACGTATGCATGCGCTCGCCAACCATGAAAACTTGTGGCTGCGACGCACCAGCATCATCTGCCAGTTGAAGCGGCGCGAGCACACCGACCTCCATCTGCTGACCCAGGCAATATCCGGCTCCCTGCACGACACCGACTTCTTCGCCCGCAAAGCCATCGGTTGGGCGCTGCGCGCCTATGGAGAAACAGACCCCCACTGGGTGGTCGGCTACGTGGAGCAACACGCAGACCGGTTGAGCGCCCTTTCAAAGCGGGAAGCGCTGCGGCGAATCGCAAACATCAAGCGCTGACCTTGAGCACCTTGGCACCGATCACGCGTTCGTGCTTGAGCGACCACAGCGCCGCGTTCGCCTGTTCCAGCGGGTAGACGCGCACCGTTGGGCGTATGCCTGCCGCCGCAGCCAACGGCAGAAACTCGGCGATGTCGGCACCCGTGATGTTGGCAACGGACTTGATCTCCTTCTCCATCCACAGATGATCGTGGTAGGAGAGCTGCTGCAGCACCTGATGATCGTTGTGTTCTTTGCGAATGGCGTTGATCACCAGCCGTCCCCCGGGTGCCAGATGGGCCAGACTCGCCAGCACCGGCAACCACGCCGGTGTGGTATCGATGATGGCTGCGGGCGCGGTGGGTGGCGTCTGTTCGGTACTTCCTGCCCAGTGCGCGCCCAGGGAACAGGCAAACGCACGGGTTTCGGCATCGCGGGCAAATACGTACACCGGGCTTGCGGGACGCACATGCCGCAGCAACGCCAATACCAGATGCGCCGACCCGCCAAAGCCCATGAGGCCGATGGCCTGGCCGTCTTCTATGCCAGCCAGGCGCAGCGCCCGGTAGCCGATGGCGCCTGCGCACAACAGCGGGGCGGCTTCTTCAGCGGAGTAGGCAGCGGGTATCGGGAAGGCGTAGGCCTCTGGCACCACCATCCACTCCGCATAGCCGCCGTTCACGTCGCGGCCGGTGGCACGAAAGGCAGGATCGAGGTTCTCCTGCGGGCCGCCACAACTGTGGTGAATCCAGCCGACCCCGACCCGTTGGCCGAGTCGCGATTGCGCCACGCCGGCACCTATGGCATCCACGCTACCCACCACCTCGTGGCCGGGCACAACAGGAAGCGTTGGCGGCGGCGTGCGCCCTTCGATCTCGTCGAGCTCTGTGTGGCAGATGCCGCACGCTTCCACGCGAATGCGCAGCTCACCCGCGCCACACTCGGGGCGCGGCAGTTGCGCGAGACGCAAGGGCCGATCGCTCAGCCAATGGCTGCGCGCCGCGCCTTCGAGTGCGGGGATGTCTCCCAACGTCTCGAGCAGCATGGCGCGCACCTGTCAGGGCCTGCGCAGGAAGTCCACCGCCAGGTGGCTCATCGCGCGCACGCCAGGCACCAGCGCGCCTTCGTCCGCATCGAACAACGGCGAGTGGTTGGGTATGGCCTGTTCAGCGGGCACTCCGCTCGGGCGGCCGCCGATGAAGAAGAAAAAGCCCGGCACCTCTTCCTGATAGAAAGAGAAGTCTTCCGCACCGGTAATGCGCTCGGCCAGCATGACGTTGTCGCGCCCGTACACGCGCTCAAGGGTCGGCACGCTGGCCGCCGCCAGCGTCGCGTCGTTAAAGGTAACCGGCACGCCGGGATCGATGTCCACGGTTGCCTGCGCCCCCATGCCGGTGGCCACGCCGGCAACGATGTCGCGGATCTTCTGGTGGATGGCTGTGCGCATATCGGGGTCGAAGGTACGGATGGTACCGGACAGCGTGGCGGTGTCCGGCACGATGTTGTTGCGTACCCCGGCATTGAACTGGCCAACCGTCACCACGGCCGGCGCTGCCGTCACGTCCACCGAACGGCTGACGATGGTCTGCAGTGCTACGACGATCTGCGCGCCCACCACCACTGGATCTACGCCCGCCCAGGGCCGCGCGCCGTGGGTCTGGCGCCCCTGAATGTGCACATCGAATCGCTGGGCACTGGCCATGGCGCCTTTGGGCCGGTACATCGCCGTGCCCACCGGACCTTGCTGACCGATGTGCAGTCCGTAGATGGCGTCCACCTCCGGGTCCCGCAGCACGCCTTCGCGGATCATCATCGCCGCACCGCCTTCTTCGCCTTTCGGCGCGCCTTCTTCGGCGGGCTGGAAGACGAACTTCACGGTGCCGGGGAGCTGCTCGCGCACCTCGGCGAGCACACTGGCGGTCGCCATGAGGATGGCCACGTGATTGTCATGCCCACAGGCATGCATCACCGGCACGCTGCGCCCCTGATACTCACCGGTTGCCGTGGAAGCGAAGGCGAGCCCTGTTCTCTCCTGCACCGGCAGCCCATCCATATCGGCGCGCAGCGCCACGGTTTTGCCCGGCCTGCCGCCGCGCAGCACACCCACCACCCCCGTGTGCGCCACACCGGTGTGCACTTCCATGCCAAGCGAGCGCAGGTGCTCCGCCACCAGTCCGGCGGTGCGCGTTTCGCGGTTGGACAGCTCCGGGTGCTGGTGGATGTCCCGCCGCCAGGACACCACTTGTGCCTGCAGGTCGCTCGCCAGCGCATCGAGCTGAGCGTGAAGGTCGGCAGCGCCTGCAGGTGCAGCGAGAGTGAACAGTGCCGCAATGGCAAGCGATCGTATGAGCAATTTCCCGTCCCGAGGTTGATCTGACTGGGGTACCTTACACTGCACAACGCCATCTTCAATGTACGCGAGAGGTACCTTATGACTTTTGATCTGAACATCACCGACGAGCTTCTGGCTACGACCAGGGCCGTGCGCAAGCGCCTGGATCTTGAACGTCCGGTACCCAGAGCGCTCATCGATGAGTGCCTGGAGCTCGCCGTGCAGGCGCCCACCGGCTCCAATTCCCAAGGCTGGCGTTGGCTGGTTGTGGACGATGCGGACCAGCGGGCAGCACTTGCCGATCTCTACCGAAAAGGCGCCGAGGGTTACCTCACAGGTGCTGCTTCCGAGGCGCACGAAAGCGGCGACCCGCAGACCGCGCGGGTGTTCAGCTCAGCGGTGTACCTCATGGAGCACCTCGCCGAAGTGCCGGTGCACCTGATCCCCTGCATCCAGGGCCGGCCGCCGGAAGGTGCACCGCCCGCCATGCTGGCCGGCTACTTCGGCTCGATTTTCCCGGCGGTGTGGAGCTTTCAGCTCGCCGCCCGCGCCCGCGGGCTCGGCACGGCGCTCACGACCCTGCATCTGGTGCACGAAAAGGAAGCGGCGGAGATTCTCGGCATTCCGGACGACGTCTTACAGGTTGCTCTGCTGCCGGTGGCCTACACCCTCGGCACGGATTTCAAACGCGCCAAGCGGCCGCCGGTGGCAAACATCACCCACTGGAACCGCTGGTAAGAGCCGCCCGCAGAGAATAGAGGCGGGCCGGGAAGCCGGCCCGCCTGCTTGAGCGTCAGTTCTGCCAGTTGACGGTGACGCCCCAGGTGCGCGGCAGCGCCGGCGTGGCGAAGCCGCTGTTCTGCACCGGGAAGTTGTGCAGGAAGTACTCTTCGTCCGTGGCGTTCTTCACCCAGCCCGTAACGGTCCAGTGGCCGTCGCCGAAGTTCAGCGACGCACGCAGGTCCAGCACGTCGTACTCCGGCACCACGGCAATCTCCAGCTCGTCCGGGTCCTGAAACACCTCGTCCTTGTGGCGGAAGTCCGCCTGCAAGCGCAGGCCCATGCCATTGGCGAACGTGTGATCGTAACGAACAAGCAGGTTGTAAGCGTTCTCCGGCGCGTTGCGCAGCTCGTTACCCGTGCGGTCCGGTGTGGCGCCCACACCTGGCGCGCGGAAGCCAGCGGGGATGAAGAAGTCGGAGAATTCGGTGTCGAGGAACGTGTAGGAGCCCTGGATGAGCCAGTTTTCAGCAGGCACCACCGAGAACTCCACCTCTACACCGTTGATCTCCGCGTCCGCAGCGTTCTGCGTGATCAGTGAGCCCGGATTCTGCGGCGGCGCGTTTTCCGGCACCAGTAGCTGCAGGATCTGCAGGTCGGTGTAATCGGTGCGGAACGCAGCGACGTTCAAGCGCACGCGGTTGTCGAACCACTCGGTTTTGGCGCCCACCTCGAGCAGCTTCGCCTCCTCCTGGTCGAAGCCGGTACTGGCAATCAGCTCCGTCGCGCCGCCGCCGGGGAAACCGCCGGATTTGAAGCCTTCTGAGTAGCTGACATAGAGGAACGCGTCTTCAGCAACCTTGAAGTCGAGCGTGGCCTTCGGCGTGAAAGACGACCAGTCATCACCGAGCTTCAGATTGAAGGCCGGGCTGGCGCTGAGACCGTTCGGCGTGCTGGTGAGCTTTGCGTCCTTGTCTTCCCAGGTCTGCCGCGCGCCCAGCGTGAGTCGGAACCAGTCGGTGAAGTTGTAGGTGGCCTGGCCGAACACCGCATAGCTCTCGGTGGTGTTGGTCATCTCGTTACCACCGTCGATGATCGGCACGATGGGTATCGAGCCTCCGGCGCCGTTGGTCAGGAACACGCCAATCTGCGCACGCTCGTTGCGATAGGCTTCTTCTTCCAAGTAGTAGAGGCCTGCAACCCACTCCAGAGGACCGTCACCGTTGGAGGTGAAACGGAATTCGTGGGTGAACGTCTCAGAACGGTCCACGTACGGGTTGGAGCCGCCGAGAATCACAGGTGCCGCACCGCTGGACAGGCGCAGGCTGGCAATGCCCTGGCCGCCGAAGTTCAGGTTGTCTACGTCTGCATCCACATCGCGGTAGGACGTGAGCGAGGTGAAGGTGAACGCGTCGAAGTCGTAGTCCAGGCGCCCGGTGACGCCCCAGATGTCGATAACAGAATGGCCGACATCATCCTGCAGCACATCGTGGATGTTGCCGATGTAGCCCGGTAGAAGCGCCGCTTCCGTCTGGAACCACGGGCCGGTAGGGCCGATGTAGTGCCGCGGTGGGCCGTTCTGGTTCATCTTCGAGTAGCTGGCAGTCAGGTTGATCTCCGCCCGGTCGTTGGGCACGAAGCGAAGGCCACCACGGAAGGAGTTGGTGTCGACGTCACCGATTTCCTTGTCACCTTCGTTGCCGTTGGGAAAAAACTGAGGAAACTCGTCAATGCGGTTGTCCACGTAGCCGTCGCGCTTGCGGCTCGAGAAAGAGAACTTGCCATAGACACCGTCCGCGATCGGCCCGCTGACCAGCCCGCGGAAGGTACGTAGATTGAGATCGCCCCCCGACACTTCGAAGCGCATGTCGAGATTTTCGTCGGGTTTCGCCGTCACAACACTCACCGCGCCGCCGACCACGTTCTTGCCGAACAGCGTGCCCTGCGGGCCGCGCAATACTTCCACACGCTCCAGGTCGAACAAGTCCATGTCCATGCCTGCTGAGCGGCCGACGTAGATCTCATCGATGAACACGATGACCGACTGGTCGCCGGCAGGGCTGTCCTCGTTGGACCCGATGCCGCGGATGTAGAGCTGAGCCTGGCCCGCGTTGAATGTGCCCATGGTGAATCCGGGCGTGCGCTCGGTAATGCCTTTGATGTCGTCCACACCAAGGGCCTCAAGCTCATCGCCGGAAATTGCCGTGATGGCGATGGGCACATCCTGCAGGCTCTCTGCCCGGCGCTGCGCCGTGACGACGATCTCCTCGAGGGCCGCCTCAGCCTGGGCGGAGACCGGTGTGGTGGTGAACAGTATGGACAGTGCGCAGCAAGCAGCCACGCGCGCAGTGTGCACTCGTATCATGTGACTCTCTCCTCTTAGCCGGCTCGCATCTAAACAGCCGCTGTGAGGAGGATCAAGGCCGGCGTGTCCTACGTTGCTTGATCCTTGCCGCCAGTCGGAGCCCTCCGGCTGCCAGTGCTACGGCGATCCCCCATGGCGTAAACAGGTACGTCTGAGCAAAGATCAGCCAGTTGTAGTGCATGCCCGTACGGTGCAGACGCTTCCACCACATGCCGAGCGCACGTACGGATGCGTCGTTTGACGTCAACGCCATGATCCAGAAGAACACGAAACCCAGGCCGCCAAAAATAATGGTCGTGACCTCAAGCGCCTCGCCGGTAGCGGCAAAGTAGAGCAGCACATAGCCGAAGTGCACGGTGTGCGACAACGCCGCCATGACGCCGAGGTAGCGACGATGGCGCACGAGCCATTGACCCTTCCGGAACAGCACGACCATCGGCCGGGCGATATATGCCAGCAGGAAAAACACGAACGTGATGCGCGCCGTCACGCGAAGACCATAGCCATAGCCTTCTTTGACCGTTTCGAACGTCGGCGCAAACACCAGACAACCGAGCAGGCTGGCGATGCCGACGAGGAAGATCAGCTCCCGGCCGCTACGCCGGGCGCTCATGGATCGTACTGCTCGTAGCGCTCGCTGCCGCTCACACGAAAGCGGATGGTGCTGACAAGTCGGTCCACAGGTTGCGGTGTGCCGTCGCGCACCGGTGGGTTGAAGCGCCACTGGCGAACGGCCGTGAGCGCCGCCTCGTCGAACACGCCTGCCGGTTCAGCGGCGACCACGTGTGCTCCTACCACGCGACCATCCACGGTTACTCCGTAGGCGACCTCCACCTGACCTTCGATGCCATCCGCCCTGGCCTGGGCCGGGTAAATCGCCGCAGTGCCCGCTACGAGTTGCAGCGGCCGGCCAGCAGTGGCGCAACCGCCAGACAGCATGACAAGGAAGATGAGGGATGACAGACGCGTTATCATGGCGGGCAACTTTAGCGCATCGACGGACAGGAGCAACGTGGATCAGGATCAAGACCAGCCCGAAGATCGCCTGACGTTCTGGCAGATGCTCATGAGTGCTGCTGCGGCGGCCTTCGGCGTGCAGTCGAGCAAGAACCGGGAACGGGACTTCAAGAAAGGCAAGGCGATCCACTTCATCATCATCGGCATCGCCTTTACGGTGGTGTTCGTGCTGGCCGTGGTATTGGTCGTGCAGGCCGTGCTGAGCGGGGTGCAGTAGGCCCGCAAAGCACCTGGCCGCTCACCCGCCCACCAGCAAGGCATCCACTAGCGATGCGGGTGCTGAGAAAAACGGCGAATGGCTGGTCTCGAGGGTGATGACGTGGTCACAACCAGCCCGTTCCACCATACGCTGCTGCGCTGCCAGCGTGATCGCACGGTCGTCGCTGCACAACACATAACTGCGCGGCAGCCGCCCCCAGCGCTCGCGGGTGTGCGCCGGGCTTGCGAGGATGAGGTCCATACGCTGCGGCACCACACAAGCCTTTGCGAGCGCGATGTCTTCGTCGCTGCAGTCCGCATAGAACACCTCGCGCACCTTGTCGTGGGCGACCGTCGTCGTCAGGCCGTTCTCGCTCGGCACCATGGCGGACGGTACCAGGCTGCCTTTCATCGCCTCTCTTGATTCGCCCGGGTCCTCTCCAGGTTTTTCGAGGAAGGCGCAGAGGTAGACAAGCCGCTGCACATGGTCGACGAAACGCTCCGCGGCTTCGGTAATCACCAGTCCACCCATGCTGTGGCCGACCAGCACCGCTGGCTCGTCAGACTGTGCCAGCACACGGCCCACCTTCTCCGCGTAGCTGTCGAGGCTGACCTGCTCGATCGGCGTCTTGTCCACGCCGTGTCCCGGCAGATCCAGCGCCTGCACCTGATGACCTCGGCGTTCCAGTTCGGCCACCACTTTGTGCCAGCACCAGGCGCCGTGCCAGGCGCCGTGGACGAGAACGAATCTGCTCATGTTTTCCTCTTTTCTTATTCAGCGTCTTATTCAGCGTTCCAGAAGCAGTACCTGCGACGCTACCGCCTCCATCTCGGAGCGCTGCGACTGCATCGATCGCAGCACCGCGAACTGCGTGGCGGCGCGGTGCAGGTTCTCACCGTGCTCGGCCACTTTGAAATACACATCTCCCGCCAGATGGTCGGTGAGAAAACGCACCCCGAGCATGCCGGCAACATAGCAGGGCGCCAGCACCAGCGCATCGACATCCGCCGGTACGAAAGGCGCGAAGCCCGCGACCACCGCCTCAAACAGGTCGATGTCGAACATCTCACCGCGGGCGCAGGCGCTGCGCGCCAGGTCACCAAAGTCCCACGCCCAGTGGCCCCACATCACGGTGTCGAGGTCAAGCACCGCACACACCCGATCCTCGGCGTCGAACAGCACGTTATTCACCTTGCAGTCACCGTGAATCAGACGGTTAGGCTCGGCAAAACGGTGGGCAAGCGGCAGCAAACCGGCGATGGCGTCGTCGAAGGGCTGCGGTTCACGGCGAACACGCTGATAGTCATCGAGGTACTTTTCCAACCGAAAGAAACCGGGGATCGGGTCAGCCCAGCGGGGGCCAGGCAGGCTTTCGAGGTGGGATTGAAAGGCGCCGTAGGCAGCGGCGGCCGCACGCGCCTGGCCGGGGTGTTCCAGCACGTCGAGACTGCGCCCCGGCAGCAGATCCCACAGTCGCCAGAGCACCCCACCCACGATGGCGTAGGGGCGGCCGTCACGGGTGGGCTGAAGCGTCGGCAAACGCACCCCATCAGCCCCCTTGCAGTGTTCAAGAACACGACCGATGTTGCCCATCACCCCTTCAGGATCGGCAAACACGCTGTTGTTCAGACGCTGAAGCACAAACTGTCCGCTACCCAGCGTCACGCGAAAACTGTCGTTGATGTGGCCGGCGCCGAAAGGCTGGCATTCGTGCGCAGGCTGCCAGAACTGCCGAAGAATCTCTTCCGGGTTCATTGCAGCCGCTGCACCAGATGCAGGATCACCGCCGGCATGTACTCACCGTAGGGCCGATACAGTGCGCGCAGCGCCTCCCGGGCATCTGACCGCGGAAGTGCACCATTCAGGCACTCGAGGACCAGGCCACAAGCCTTGCGGATGGCCTCGACCACCGGCTGCAGTTCCGCCTCGGCGGGCGCCGCCACCTGCCGCCAGCGCCGGCACCGCTCAGCCAGCGCCGCATCATCGTCGTCGAGCACCACCCGCGCCGCCAGACTCTCCGGGGGCAGCAGATCCACCGGGCGATTCAACGGTGTGTCGGCGTCGTAAGGTCTCGCCTGGGGCATCTCCTCGCCGCGGATACGTGCGTTCAACGCCACCTCACCGAGCAGGCGCCCGTACCACTTCACAGGCTCGCACAGGGCCAGCAGTTCATCATCGACCTGGTAATCACACCACGCAGGCCAGCGATCGCGCAGTGCGGCGACATCGGTGACGCTTGCTGGCGACCAGAACCTCTCGGCCACCGCAGGCAGGCGCGACCAGAGCCTGGCGGGCAGCGTCGCGCCATCGACGAGTTCACCCCAAAGACACGCTTCCCCGCCGAGCAACCGTCCCGGTGACGACGCTTGCGGCGCCGGCATGTCTTTACGCCAGCCAAGGGTCCAGGCCATGCCTTGCGCCACGTGCGCGAAGCGCGGGTCTTCCCGCAGGTGGTCCTCCGCTTCCACCAGCGCCTGTTCCGGCGCCGCCGGATCGTAGGCGTAGTGCACATCGACCGGGTAGAAGAGATCCAGGTAGTAGCCTGCCGAGACGATGCAGTCAGCGCCTGCCGCAAGCGCACGATCCCGCGTGGTCGCACCCCGCCAGTTCTGCACCGTGAGGCCCGCTGGCATTTCCGGGTGCAGCACTTCGTCCCAGGCTATGGCCTGGCGCCCGAGCGCGCGCAACGCCGCCACCACATCGCCGTTGAACCAAGCCTGCAGTGCCCGCGCATCCGCGAGATCCTGCGCCCGGAGGAACGCCTGCACGCCGGCATCGTCGTCCCACCAGCCGCTTGCCACCTCATCGCCGCCGATGTGCACATACGGGTCGGGGAAGACATCCACGACTTCTGCGAGCAGCGTGCGCACCGCTTCACGCACCTGCGGATCGGCAACGTTCAGGCACCCCGGATGCACGCCGAAACGGCGCGACGATTTCACAGGCTGCGTGCCCCAGTGCGGGTACGCCGCAAGCCAGTTGGTAACGTGGCCCGGCATGTCGATCTCAGGCACCACACGCACGCCACGTTCTGCGGCGAACTGCACCAGGTGCACAAGCTCTTCCGCGGTGTAGCTCTGCGGGCTGGCAAGGGCCGGAAAGGCGGCGCTCCTGAAGCGGAAACCCTGGTCATCCGTCAGGTGCAGGTGCAGCACATTGAGCTTGAGGCGGGCCATGCCGTCGATCACGCCTTCGAGAACACCGAGGGAGAGGAAGTGCCGCGCAGGGTCCAGCATGACGCCGCGCCAGTGAAAACGCGGTGCATCGTCGATGCGGCAGCACGGCAGGCTGCCACGCTCCTCAAGCTGTTCGAGGGTGGTCAGGCCATGCAGTACGCCCCAGATGGTCGCCGCACGAAGGGCAATGCCGGCTCCACTCACCTCGAGGCTGTAGGACTCATCCGCCTCTGGCTGCGGGTAGTCGCTGGCTGAGGCCCACTCCACCAGAAGGTCTTCGCCCTCGGGCAGGCCTAGCCTGGCCTGCACCCGTGATGCCTGCGGTCCGCGCAGCCTCGCAGTTCGCGGCACGGTCACACGACCGTCGTGCAGATGCATGTTGGCGGGAAGCGGCAGAACTTGAGGCATGCCCGGCATAATGACACCATCCGCGCTCCCGCCAAACTGCGAGTACCCATGGAAATCAAGGAACGCATGCGCGCGGTGTTGGCCGCCGAGGCCGCCGCCATCGCCGCCGTCGTGGTCGACGATCAGTACGAGCAGGCCGTGCGTCTGATGGCCGAGTGCCCCGGCAAGATCGTCACCACCGGCATTGGCAAAGCTGGCCACATTGCCAGGAAGTTCGCCGCCACCCTGTGCTCCACGGCAACGCCCGCGGATTTTCTGCACCCGGCTGAAGCCGCCCACGGCGACCTCGGGCTGCTCGGCACCAGCGATGTGATGATCGCCTTCTCCACCAGCGGCAAAAGCACCGAGGTGCTGGAGGTGTGTGAGCTTGCCAAGCATATGGGGGTGTCGCACATCATCGGTGTGACCTCACACCCGGACTCCGATCTCAGGCGCTACTCAGATGTGGTGCTCGATATGGGTGAGATCGTCGAACCGTGCCCGCTCGGCCTCACGCCGAGCAGCACCATGGCGGTGATGCTCGCCATCAGCGACGCTGTGGCGCTGGCGCTGCTGGAACACAAGGGTGTCACCCGGGAAGACTACGGCCTGCGCCATCACGGTGGGTACCTGGGCCGCGCAGCGCGCACGGACAATCTGCCTACTTAAGGGCTATGGTCAGCACCATCCCCGATGCCTGCGCGTCGAAGCCTGGGCAACCTTAGCCGCGCCGTCCATCGCATCGATACAGAGGCATGATTTGAGAAAGATTAGGGATATTAGGGTCATTGGATAATATTCCTAATTTCCATGTACTCGTGCCATGGACCCGATCAGAAATCCCTACACCCCTAGGGCCGGCACGCAGCGTTCTGATGGTGGGATTGCGCGGCGTCGGCAAGACGGTGTTGCTCGATCAGCTGCGCATGGACGCTGGGGCCACGGCATGCAGACGCTGTGGATCGAAGCGCCTGAAGACCGTTCGCTGCCGGCAATTCTCGCCCCGGAACTTCGCCGAGCGCTGATGCGCGTGTCGCGCAATGCACGGGGACGCGCGAAGTCCTACGCCGAGCGCATGTTCGAGTTTCCGAAAATCGGCCCGCTGACAGACGCAGATGCCAGACGAGCCATCCGTGAGCCGGCAATGGCGGAGCTCGGCCCTGGCCCGC
>JAUIED010000068.1 GCA_030428905.1 Gammaproteobacteria bacterium | reverse complement strand
GCAGGGCGCCGAAATAAACCACCTGCGCCACCAGCGGCAAGTGGCTGACGACGAAGCTCGGCAGGACTAGTTGTGAATCCTGCTCCATGAGCATGGCACTCTGCACGGGGTCTGCGAGCATCGCGGCGTATGTCAGATAGATGGGAACCGCAGCAAAGAAGAAGTAGGCAACACCGCCAAGCGTAGTACCCCACACCGCCACCTTTTCGCTCGACGCGGCATTCGCTCGCTGGAATACATCCTGCTGCGGTATGGAACCGATACCCATGGTCAGCAGGCCAGTGACAAAGGTGATGATGGCAGCCCACTCGAATGCCGGCCAGAACTGGAACTTCCCCGCCTCCCGGGCGTGCGCGACCACGGGAGCGATACCATCGACCGCGGGCATGTCTGCAACCAACCAGGCGATCCACAAAAGTCCGGCAACGATGATGCACATCTGAAACACCGTCGTAAGGGCCACCGACCACATGCCACCGTACAGCGTATAAATCAAAACCACTGCCGCACCGATGACAATACCCAAGGTCTGCGAGATTTCGCCACCGAATAGCACATTGAAGACGAGGCCGAGAGCGGTTACCTGTGCCGACACCCAACCGAGGTAGGACAGCGCGATCGCGGCACTCACAACCACTTCCACGCTGCGATTGAATCGCACCCGGTAGAAATCGCCTAGTGTCAGAAGATTCCGCTGGTACAGCGGACGCGCAAACACGAGTCCAAACAACACCAGACACAACGACGCTCCGAACGGATCAGAAATCGTGCCGCCCAGATTTTCATCCAGAAACGTCGCCGGAATGCCCAGCACCGTTTCTGCGCCGAACCAAGTGGCGAAGACCATAGCGACCACCACGAACAGCGGCAGTCTGCGGCCCGCGGTGATGTAGTCGCTTGCGGTGCGGACCCTGGTGGCAGCGTATACACCGATACCGATAGAACAGATCAGGTACAGTACGACGAAACCCAGAAGCGCGTCGTTCATCATTGTCCTCAGTCAGACATCAATCGGATGCCTGCAAACAGGCGTCGATCAACCCGCCAGCGACAGCACCACCTTGCCGACGGTCTGATTGCCTTCCACGATGTCGTGCGCGCGCTGCGCTTCCTGCATCGGCACCACGTCTTCGATCACCGGTTTGATATCGCCGCTCTCGAGCGCAGGCCACAGATCCCGCTGCAGTCCATCCATCACCTTCGCCTTGGCTGCGATGCTGCGTGCGCGCAGGGTCGAACCGATGAGGCGCACGCGTTTCATCATCAGCACACCGAGGTTCACTTCGGTGACCGCTCCGCTCATCAGACCGATGAGCACGATACGGCCGTCGAGCGCCGCCACTTTGAGGTTATCTGCGAGGTACGCCTGACCCACCGGATCGAGCGTTACATGCACACCCTCGCCGCCATGCCACGCGGTGACCGCATCGACGAAAGAACCCGCACTGCGGTCATGCCCGCCGTCGGCACCGAGACCTACGCAGGCGTCGATCTTGTCCTGGCCGCTGACCGTTACGAATGTGGGGTTGTGCGTGCGCTTGCAGAGCTGAATGGCTGCGGTGCCAACACCGCTGGCACCGGCATGCAGCAGTACGCGTTCGCCAGGCAGCAATCCTGCTTCCTGGTACAGGTTGAGGTACGCCGTGGCGAACACTTCCGGTATGGCCGCTGCCTCCTCATATGTCAGCGTCGACGGCATTTTCAGCACCTGGCCGGCAGGCACCACAACCTGCTCGGCGTAGCCGCCTCCGGCCAGCAGCGCGCATACCGCATCGCCCGGCGCAACGCGGGTAACGCCATCGCCCACCTCCAGCACCTCGCCCGCGCACTCGAGCCCGAGAATGGTGCTGGCGCCTGGCGGCGGCGGATAGCCGCCCGAACGCTGCACGATATCTGCACGATTGACCGCGCTAGCCCGCACCGCGATGCGCACATCACCGGCACCGATTGCCGGCACGTCCGCCTGCCCCCAAACCAGCTTGCCGTCTTCAACCTGTATCGCTCGCATACTCACCAGGACTTACTCACCAGGACATCCTCATTTTCACACCCTCATGGTCCAGGTAGCGCTTCAGCTCGCTCACCCGATAGTCACCATAATGCACCATCGACGCCACCAGCGCCGCATCCGCACGGCCCTCGATCAGCACCTCTTTGAGGTGTTCGGGCTTGCCGGCGCCACCGGAGGCGATAACAGGTATACGCACGGCCTCGGAGATGCGGCGCGTGAGATTGATCTCGTAACCGTCGCGGGTGCCGTCGGCATCGATGGAGTTCACCACCAGCTCACCGGCACCCAGGCGTTCACCCTCTTCCGCCCACCACAGCGCATCGATGCCCATGGGTTTACGGCCGCCGTTGATGACGATCTCGTAGCCGGACGGCAGCGCGGTGCTCGGCTCCACCCGGCGAATGTCCATGCTCAGCACCACGTTCTGATTGCCGATCGCCTCGGCGCATTCGCTGATTATTTCCGGCCGCTGCACCGCCGCCGAGTTGACGTTGATTTTTTCAGCGCCTGCAAGCCGCAGGTCAGTAGCATCTGCCACCGTGCGCACGCCGCCTCCCACAGACAAGGGTATGAACACCTGTTCGGCAACCCGCTCCACTACGTCCAGCATAATGTTACGCCGGTCGGAGGATGCGGTGATATCGTAGAACACGAGCTCATCGAGACCATCGGCATAGTACTCGCGCGCCTTCTCCACCGGGTCGCCGATGTCCTTGGTATCGACGAACTTGACGCTCTTGGCGAGCTTGCCGTCGCGCACGTCGAGGCAGGCTATGAGACGTTTGCTCAGCATGTGCCGTTCCACTCCGCAAAACGTTGAATCAACCGCAGACCCACCCGACCGCTTTTTTCCGGGTGAAACTGTGTGGCGAAGTAGTTGCCCATGCCCACCGCACAAGCAAATGGTCGCTCGTACTCTGCCACCGCATATACGCAGGCCTCGTCCCGCGGTTTGGGGTAGTAGGCGTGCACGAAGTAGAACTCATCGCCCGGCTCAATCCCTTCGAGCACCGGGTGAGCACGCACGGGGCGCACCTCGTTCCAGCCCATGTGCGGCACCTTGAGTGCCGGGTCGTCGAGGGCAAAGCGGCACACCTCGCCAGCCATCAGGCCGAGCGTGTCGGTATCGCTCTCTTCGGAATGGTCGAGAGAGATCTGCAGCCCTAGGCAGATGCCGAGGATCGGCGTGCCGCGGGCAAAGGCCTGGCGCAAGGCGTCGTCCATACCGCGCCGGGTGATGCTGCGCATGGCGCTGCCGGCGGCGCCCACCCCGGGGAAGATCACCCGCTCGGCCGTCGCCACACGCTCCGGGTCGGCGACGATTTCCGCATCCAGCCCCACCTCGTGGCAGGCGCGCTGCACGCTCTTGAGGTTGCCCGCTTCGTAGTCGACGATCACCGCTTGCGGCATGGTCTTGCGCTTAACATCTCATGGGGGCGCGGATACTATCGCACCGCGCAAAAGCAACCAAGGCTGCCTCCACTGACTTCCGGCGTTCTGCTCATCAATCTCGGCTCGCCCGCCTCCCCATCTGTAGCGGACGTGCGTGCCTACCTCAACGAGTTTCTCATGGACCGGCGGGTGCTGGACGTGCCGTGGCCAATCCGCCGCCTCATCGTCTCAGCCTTCATCCTGCCTACCCGGCCGCGGCGCAGCGCCGAGGCCTACGCGAAAATCTGGAGGCCCGACGGCTCGCCGCTGCTGCACTACAGCCGCGCTATGGCAGATGCACTTCAGCAACAGCTCGACCGCCCGGTGGCGCTGGCCATGCGCTACGGCCAGCCGGATATCGCCAACGCCTTCGCCGAGCTCGCCGCGCGCGGTGTGAAGCATTGCCTGGTCGCACCGCTTTACCCACATCACGCGGACTCCACCACCACGACGAGTCTCGAAGCGGCGGCATCGCATTGCCCTACCGGTATGGAAGTTACGAACCTGCCGGCGTTCTACGACGCGCCCGCCTATATCGAAGCCCTGGCAGCAGCCACCCGGGCGGCACTGCCTGCCGAATACGACCATCTTCTAATGAGCTATCACGGCCTGCCGGAGCGGCACCTGACGAAAGCGGACCCCACCGGCGAACACTGTCTGGCGAGCGATAACTGCTGCGAATTGCCATCCGCCGCCCACGCAACCTGTTATCGGCACCAGACAAGGGTGACGTCGCGCCTGCTCGCGGCGGCACTTGGCCTGACCGACGACCAGTGGAGCATCAGCTACCAGTCACGCCTCGGGCGGCTGCCGTGGTTGACCCCGTACACCGATCAGCGTTTGGTCGAGCTCGCCGAAGCCGGGGTGCGCCATCTCGCTGTGGTTTGCCCGGCGTTCGTTGCCGACAACCTGGAAACCCTGGAAGAGATAGGGCTGGCGGGCGAAGAGACCTTTCGTGCGGCAGGCGGTGAACGCCTGACCCTGGTGCCGTGCCTGAACGACCATCCCACCTGGGTGGCAGCGTTGGCAGAGATGGTGCGGACCGCTCAGCTAAGCTGAGGCCGGCCCGCTCAGCTAAGCTGAGGCAGTACCGCTCAGCCCAGCTGAGCCAGCAGCGCCTCACGTATGCCTTTCTTGTAGATCTTGCCCGAAGCCGTGCGCGGCAGCTCATCGCGCCGCACCCACACGTGTGTGGGCACTTTGAAGCGGGCCAGATGCTCACCGACGTGCGACTGGATGTCGCCGGTTGTGAGGATCACCCCATCTGCGGCCCGCACCACCGCGGCCACCACCTCGCCCAGACGATCGTCCGGCACGCCGAACACCGCACACTCGGTCACCTTCGGGTGATCGTAGATCACCGCCTCCACCTCCTGGCAGCCGATGTTCTCGCCGCCGCGGATGATCATGTCCTTCTCGCGGTCGGTGATGAAAATGAAGCCGTCTTCGTCCATGTGGCCGATGTCGCCGGTGTGCACCCAGCCATCGACGATGGTCTTCGCGGTGTCACCCGGCCGGTTCCAGTAGCCGGTGAAGGTCATCGGACCCTTGATACAGATCTCGCCGGTCTCGCCTGCAGGCAGCGGCTGGCCCTCGCGGTCGACCACGCGCACCGACACCAGCGGCCGCAACGCCTGGCCGCAGCTCTGTGGCTTCGACTGCAGGTTGCCTCCCGCATTGGACGCCGTGAGCCCGTTGGTCTCGGTCATCGCGTACGCGGCGCTCGCACGGGCCCGATTCTGCGTGCGCTCGGCGATGCGGCTGGAATGCTTAGGCGTCATCGCAGCACCGCCGCCGCCGATGCTGCGCAGGCTCGACAGGTCGTACTGATCGTAGTTCGGCGAGTTGACCAGCTCGTAAGCCATGGTCGGCACGCCGGAGAAATGCGTGACCTTCTCCCGCTCGATGAGCGCCAGCGCTTTCTCGGCGTCCCACTTGTACATGCCCACCACCTTGCGGCCGTTGCGAAACGACGGCAGCAGCTGACCGTTGAGACCCGTGACGTGAAACAGGGGCACCGTCAGGATCATCGAGGGCTGCCGCTCCGGCGGCCGTTGCCGCCTGCCCGCCTCGGCTCGAGCAATGGCTGCCGCCGCCTCCCAGCCCATCAGGGAATGGATGATGGCGCGGTGTGAGGAAACCACGCCTTTCGGATGGGAGGTGGAGCCTGAGGTGTAGAGGATGGTCGCTGCGTCGTCCGGGTCGATCTCCGGCACGTGCATGACACCGCTGCCGGAGCGGATGAAGCTCTCCCAGCTGCGCACGCCGCGCCCGGCGGCATGCTGCGAGCGCACGCAGACAACGTTCAGATTCTTGGAGTCCAGGTAAGGAGACAGAGCTTCAAGACGCTCGCGATCAACGAACATGGTGTTCAGACCGCTGTCGTTGATGCCGTACATCATCTCTTCGCCGGTCCACCAGGCGTTCATGGCCACCGCCACCGCTCCCATGGACGTGGCGCCCATGAACGCGGCGACCCACTCCGGGTAATTACGCATGGCGATGCCGACGCGGTCCCCCGGCCGCACACCGAGCACATGCAGGCCCGCCATCACACGCTCGGCGTTACGCCAGGCGTCAGCGAAGGTGTAGCGCTCGTCCTCGTAGACGTAGAAGGTCTCTGCGGCATGTTCCAGGGCGCTCTGGAACAGCTCGCGCAGGTGCCAGGGGGCGTTCTTGAAGGTTGGCTGTTCCACACCGCGCACGGTGCGCATCAGTATCTCGAACTGGCCACCCGGCGCCAGCAGCTCCCGCGCCGCTGGCGCGTACCCCTCCAGATCGAACCCGCCCAGATCGAACCCCACCATCCGCTTCCCCCAAAGCCATCCGGTCAGCCCAGTCTGGGGGAGAAACCCGCCATGCGCAAATGCCTAGACGTCACCGGCCCGGTCGCTGACCAGCCGATAAAAATTCTGAACTAAAAGCCTGGAAAACATAGACTTACGTGCAACAAATCGAACGGGTCTATTTAATCCCTGGGCGGCCAGATGAATCATCTCTCCCTCCCCGACACCCAGCGTCTTCGCAACACCGGCCGGCACCAGACCGTGTCCGAATCCAGCCAACGCCATCTGCGCCACGGAGAAGAACGACTCAAGCGAGGTCTCGCGATGCAGCTTCAGGCGCCGCATATCCTCCTCGATCGAGCGCCACGCACCGGAGCGGGACTCGATGGTAATCACCGACAACGGCTCCCCCACCCGATAGTCGAGCGGCCGCCGGGCACTCGGGATGATGACCATGGGCTCCAGGCGAATCACCTCGCTGACCAGGTCCGTTTCGGCATCGTAGCTGCCGGTACAGATGCCCACCATGTACTCACCGGAGCGCAGCCGATCCAGCACCACCGGTGAGCGCTGCGCGTGGAATTCGAACTCCACTTCCGGCATCTCCTGCGCCACAGAGGCGAAGAGTCGCGGCCCCCAGCTCGCCAGAATAGCCTCCGACACCCCGAGAATGATCTTGCCCTTACGCAGGGCGTTGTCCTCCAGAAAGACGTGGCGCAACTCACTCATGAGGGGCGTTACACGCTCGACCAGGCGGGTGCCGTGATGGGTGAGCACCACCCGCCGCCCCTGCCGCTCGATGAGCTGGCGGTCGTAGTGCTGCTCCAACGCCGCAATGCGCTTGCTCACTGCCGACTGAGAGATCTTCAGTACCGTCGCGGTCTCCATCATGGTGCCGGTCTTCGACAGCGTGATGAGGGTTTCCAGGTTGTCGAGCATCGTCTAATTCCATTTCGACATGAGTTGAATTCCACGTATTCTCTATTTTCCTGAAACGCTGTCGAGCAAAATCTGCCGATGCTCTATCCACTGCTGCTTCTGAGCGTTTTCGGCACGGCCATTCTGTCCGGCATCCTCGGCATGGCCGGCGGCATGATCCTCATGGCGATACTGGCATCCACGCTCAGCGTTGCCAGCGCCATGATGCTGCACGGCGCGGTACAGCTTACCTCCAACGGTTCGCGAGCCTGGTTTTTGCGCCGACACATCGCCTGGCGGATCTTTCCTGCCTACGCGCTGGGCACCGCCCTGGCGCTCGGCCTGTTCAGCGCCCTCATGCTGGTACCCGACGCGGGCCTGGTGCTGCTCCTGGTCGGCGCCATGCCGATCCTTGCCCGCTTCACCAAACGCCTGCAGGGGCTCGACATTACTCGGCCGCTCACCACCGTGACCTGCGGCTTCGTGGTCACCGCCGCTCAGCTCCTGGCCGGCGCCTCCGGGCCGCTGCTGGACGTGTTTTATCTGAACTCGCCCTTGAGCCGCCACGCCATCGTCGCCAACAAAGCCATCACCCAGGCGTTCGGCCACGCCATCAAGCTTCTTTACTACGGCCTGATCATTGGTGCGGTCGACGACGTACCGTTGTGGTTTTACGGGCTCGCCATGGCAACTGCCGTGCTCGGCACCCGTATCGGTACGCGGCTGCTGGATCGTCTGGAAGACGACAGTTTCCGGCGCTGGAGCGGGTACGTGATTCTTGCCATCGCGGCGGTGTGCGTGGCGCGCGGGGTGTATCAGCTGGCGGCTTGAAGCGGCCGGCCAGGGCCCATTCTCCGTCGCTGGATGGCGATTTCACGAAGCAGTTCACCTGACAAATTTCCTGCGGAATATGCCGCATACTCCGAGCAGTTCTCGTGCTAACTTTTTACAATCCGCAACCGAGACCAGGGAATGTCGACGCCAGCCGAATCCATAACCGCTTTACTGGAAAGTAAGCAAGAGAACGCCGTCGCCCTGCGCGCGCCAGACCACGAAGCCCTCTCCTACAGCGCGCTGGCACGACAGGTCCAGGACATCTCACTGGCACTTCAATCGGCGGGGTACTGCTCCACCAGTCGCATCGCGGTCGTGCTGAACAATGGACCGGTGATGGCCACCGTGTTCCTCGCCACTACCAGCTTTGCCGTATGCGCGCCGCTGAATCCAGGTTTCAGCCTGGCGGAGTGCCTTTACTATCTGGAGGACCTTGCTGCCGACGCCGTTATCGTTGAGGAGATGCAGGGCGCCGCCGCCAATGCAGCAAACCAACTGGGCCTGCCGATCATCGAGGCGCGCGCGGTCGGCTCAAAAGCGGGCGCAGTAGCGCTGCAGGGTTTACCAACCGGCAATTCCGGCGCTTTGGCCCCGCGCGATGCGCAAGAACCGGCGTTGCTGCTGCACACCTCGGGCACCACATCGCGCCCCAAACTGGTACCGCTCAGCCAGCGCAACCTGCTGGCATCCGCCAAGGCGGTGGCGGTAACGCTCAACCTGACGCCCTCTGACATCGCGCTCAATGTCATGCCGCTGTTCCACATTCACGGCCTTGTGGGCGTCCTCCTCGCCTCTTTGTGGGCCGGCGGCAGCGTCATTTGCGCGCCGGGCTTTTCTGCACAGCCATTCGTGCAGCAGCTCGCCAACGCTGGCGTAACCTGGTACTCCGCCGTGCCGACCATTCATCAGGCGGCGCTGCAAGCCCTGCCGGAGCGCGCTGCAGCACCAGATCTGCGCTTCATCCGCTCCTCATCCGCAGCACTGCCTACCGTGGTGCTGGAACGCTTAGAGACAGCTTTTGGCGTACCAGTGATCGAAGCCTACGGCATGACCGAAGCGGCCCATCAGATGGCCTGCAATCCGCTACCGCCCGCGCTGCGAAAAGCGGGCTCTGTCGGCGTCGCCGCAGGTCCACAGATCCGCGTCATCGACGCCGAAGGCAACACTCTGGGCCCCAACACCACTGGGGAAATCGCCATACGCGGCGCCAACGTCACCAGCGGCTACCTCGCCAACGACGAAGCAAATCGCGAGGCGTTCGTGGATGACTGGTTTAGCACCGGCGACCAGGGCTACCTAGATGAGGATGGCTATCTCTACCTCACCGGCCGCCTCAAGGAGATCATCAACCGGGCGGGCGAGAAGATTGCACCGCGAGAGGTAGATGAGGTGCTCCTGCAGCATGCAGACGTGTTGCAGGCTGTGACGTTCGCACGCCCACACCCTACGCTTGGGGAGGATGTGCTGGCAGCGGTGGTACTGCGTGAAGGCAGTGAGGCCACGGAACAGGTACTACGCGATCACGCGCTGGCACACCTCGCGGCGGTCAAGGTTCCGAGCCAGATCGTGTTCGTGGGCGACATTCCCAAGGGACCGACCGGCAAGCTGCAGCGCATCGGCTTGCACGAAGCGCTGTCGGGCGTGATCCCCGCCGTTCACACAGAACCGCAGGGCGAGATCGAAGAAACGTTGGCCAGCGTCTGGCGTGAACTGCTTGGCGTGGAAAGGGTTGGTCGCGACGACAACTTTTTCTTCCTCGGCGGAGATTCGCTGCGTGCAGCACGCGTAATGAGCCGGATCCTGGAACGGTACGATGTCGCGATAGCAGCGCCCAGACTTTTTGAACAACCCACCATCCGCGGTCTGGCCGGAATCGTCGAAGCCGCGGTGCAACTCCGACTCGAAGACCTGGCCAGCTATGTCGCGAGCCTCTCCGACGAAGAGGTGGCCAAACTCCTCGGCGAGCGCGACCACGACGTGTGAACGACTCAACCACATCACAACGAGCCGCCCTCCTCGCCAGGCTCGCAGCAACTCGAGGCTACCCAGGCAGTCGCCGTCTGGCAGAGCGACTGACCGCGAACGGCATAACGCACGTCTACGCGGTTAGCGGTGGGCCAGTAGACGAACTGCTCGGCGCGTGCTCCAGCGCCGGCTTGACCATCGTCGGCACCCGAGGGCAGTGTGCTGCCACGCTGGCGGCGGGTGCACACAACTTTCTGGCCGGCGATCTGCGCGCCATTACCGTGGTATCCGCAGGCGTGGCTGTCACCAATTGCGCATCAGGCATCGTTTCGGCCAGCGAGAATCACTGGCCTGTACTGATCATCGGCGGTCGACGAGCGCGCCCTCGGTCGCAGCCGCACCCCTTTCAGTGGCTCGACGGCTGCGCGGCGATGGCACCTTTAGCAAAACACACCGACGCCATACTGGCGCCGAGCCAGATCGACGAGGTGGTGGATAAGGCCTGCCACCATGCCCGATCCGCGCCTTACGGGGTCAGCTACGTCGACGCCTGCGAGCTGGTACTCGGCACGCAATCTCAGTGGGTCGGTGATGGCGCTCCTCAGTCCGAGCCAGCTCCGGCCAACGTCGGCGTTGCCGATATACAGCCTGCCGTGGCGCTGTTGCGCAAGGCGCGACGTCCAGCGGTAGTCATTGGCAGTGCGGTGCGCTGGCTCGAAAGCCCACAAGCCCTGCACGCGCTAACGATCGGCTGGGGAGCACCTTTCGTCTCACACCCGCTGGCGCGAGGCTTCGTACCGGACAGCCACCCACAATGCGCTAACAACCAGGTAAACTGGCTGTTGCACAGCGCAGACGCGGTTCTGCTCGTGGGAGCAGAGCTCGACTGGGTCGTACGCCATGGAGCGCTTATTCGCGAGGGTGTGCCGGTTGTTCGCCTGGGCAGCGACCGAGATCCCTCTCTGGACGACCGACCAGGCGCCCTGCAGCTGTGCGGCGACTTGAACAGGCTGGTGGGTGCGCTCGGTTCCACGCTCGACGGCACCACGCCCGCCGACAGAACCTGGCTTCGCACCCTACAAGAGCGTGACGCCGGCTGGCACAGCAAATTCGTTGCCAACGCCGAGCCGGACTCACCAGCTGCAGCCCTGGCCGGCATCGCAGCGGCCCTCGACGAACACACCCTCGTTGTGCTCGACGGCAACGTCGTCATGCGCTGGTCGGAGCGTATACTGCGCGCCGACCGCCCCCTGACCCGCCTCGCGCCAGGCCCTGCCGGGTACATGGGCGTCGGCGTTCCCTACGCCATTGCGGCCTGCATGGCGCGCCCGGGCAAGTCAGCGGTGGTGGTCAGTGGCGACTTTGCCCTCGGAACGTCGTTGGCAGAACTGGAAACCGCTACCCGCTACGGCCTCCCCGTAATCATCGTACTGCTCAACAACAACGGCAACGGGGGGGCAGTACGCCAGAAGTCTTTCTTCCCTGCACACGCCCCACCGGTGAGCCAGTTTGTTCCTGGTGCTCGTTACGACCAGATAATGGAAGGATTCGGCGGCCGCGGCATCTACCTGCCGGACGCTCGAGGCATTGAATCAGCGCTGGCTGAAGCTGTCCAAACAGGGTTGCCCACCCTCATTCAGGTAGACATTCGCGACACCATCGGCATGCCCACGGAATAAGCAGTTGAGCGAGATCACCATGAACTCTGCCCAGCAGCGAGCCGCACTTCTGGCACGCTTGTCGAGCGGCCGGCAGCACCAGCAACCCGAGCGAGGGGATGACGCGGACGGGCCGCTATCGTACCAGCAGCGTGCCATCTGGCTGGCTGAGCAGATGCACAAGCTCGGACCGGCATATCACATCGTGGTTGCCTGGCAACTGACCGGGACGGTCAACGTTCGGGCATTGACCCTCGCCATCGAAGACGTCTGCCGATATCAGCCGATGCTGCGCACCGCGTTCAGCATGGACGACGAACAACCGCGCCAGCAGGTCACCGACGCCCAGCCGCAACTCCGCATCATCGATCAGCGCCAGGCCGATGGGCCTGCGCACGCCGATCTCGGAGATCTGCTCTCATCCATCGCTGCTGAAACATTCGACTTGTCTCGCGCTCCGCTCCTCCGTGCCACGCTGCTACGCATCAGGGAAGAACAGTCCATTCTGCAATTGGTCCTCCACCATATCGCCAGTGATGGTTGGTCACGCGGGGTACTGGCCAGCAACCTGAGCATCGCATACAACGCCCGCCTGGCAGGTCAGGCACCAGATTGGCAAGCACCGCAGTTTTCCTACCTCGACTATTGCCGCTGGCAACAATCTCCCGAACAGACCCAACGGCGAAGTCCGCACCTGTCCTATTGGAAAACCGCCCTGATCAACGCCCAGCCATGCAGGCTGCCCCACGACCGGCCACGTCCTCGAGACGCCCTCGGGGAGGCGCTCAGCGTGAACCTTGAACTACCCACCCCACTAATGGAGTCACTCGAACGCATCGCCGCACGCCATTCGGCGACCCTCTACGTGCTGCTCATTGCCACGTATCAGGTGCTGATCTCCCGACACACCGAACAGACAGACATCACGGTCGGATCTCCCTCTGCACAACGCACATGGGCAGCCAGTGAGGCGCTGGTCGGCTGCTTCGCAAACACCCTCGTGATGCGCAACGATCTGAGCGGTGACCCAACGTTTGCCGATGTTCTGCAGCGTACCAACACCGTGGTGCAGGAAGCATTGACTCATGCAGACGCGCCGTTTGACCAGGTAAAGGCGTCTACGGATCACGCACGACTGAATCCAGGTGTTCCACTACTGAACGCCTCATTCGTACTGCAGAATCTGCCGGATCAGCTCCCGGCATTGCAGGGCTTGACCGTCAGCGAGCACCCGCAAGCCAGGCTCGCCGCCAAGTTCGATCTGACCCTGTCTATCGTTCCCGGAGAGCGGTTCTATCAGGCGCGATTCGAATACGCCTCAAGCATGTTCGATCGCACCACCATCGAGCGGTTGTCAGCCCACTACTTGAATCTGCTCCACGCAGCATGCGCCGACAGCACTCGGCCGATCAGCCGGCTGGCTTTGCTTTCGGCCGAGGAACGACATCGCCTGCTGGTTGACTGGAACGACACGCGCGCAGACTACCCGCGAGACAAACGCCTGGATCAGCTCTTCGCAGAGCAGGTAGCGCGCACCCCCGAAAAAACTGCTGTACGAAACGGCCACCAAGCGCACTCCTATGCGGATATCGAGCGAGCGGTGCAGCGGTTGTCCGCACACCTCTCTTCACAAGGAGTCGAACGCGGTGACAAGGTCCTCGTCTGCATGAACCGCAGCGCAGACCTGCTGATCGCAATGCTTGCCGTCATGCGCAGTGGCGCCGCCTACGTTCCAGTGGACCCCGACTATCCGGAGGCGCGCATTCGCCATATCGCCGAGGATACCGGAGCGCGCCTGGCACTCACCAGCGTCTCGCTGTGCGAGCGCATTCGGGAGATCTGCCCCGGCCTGCACTGCATCGACCCGACCGAATACCCAACCTCTGACATCAAACTCCGCGCAACGCCCGTCACCACGCGCAGCGACGATCTCGCCTATGTGTTGTACACCTCGGGATCAACGGGCCGCCCCAAGGGCGTGTGTGTTTCGCACCAGGGGTTAACAAACTATCTGTGGTGGGCGAAGCAAGCCTACGACAGCGATCACGGTGCGGGTGCACCGATGCACACATCAATTGCCTTCGACCTGTCCATCACCAGCCTGTATGCGCCGCTTCTGCGTGGAGAATGCGTTACCTTCATTGCCAGCGGATCGGAAGAGCCGGCGAGGCTTGCGACGGCGTTGGCAAACGCGCAACCGCCGTTTTCTCTTGCCAAGATCACACCATCGCACTTGACGTTGCTGCAATTGAGCCAGGAAAGCGGCGTGACCCAAGCGGCACCGGCAGCGTTCGTCATCGGCGGGGAGGCACTCCGCGCGGAGCAGCTCGCCTACTGGCGCGAGCGATTTCCGCAAACACGGCTGATCAACGAATACGGACCAACCGAGACAGTGGTCGGGTGCACCACCTACACCGTTACCGCGGACACACCCGCCAGCGGTTCTCTGCCGATCGGCAGACCCATCGCAAACACCCGCATCTACGTGCTCGACCAGTCCCGACAACCGGTACCCATCGGCACACCTGGAGAGATCTACATCGCTGGCGATGGCGTCGCCTTGGGATACCTGAACCTACCGGATGAAACCGCCAAGCGGTTCGTCACCCTCGACCTGGGCGATGGGCTTCGGGAACGTGCATACCGTTCGGGAGACATGGGCCGCTACCGGCAAGACGGTTGCCTGGAGTACCTCGGCCGCGCTGATAACCAGATCAAGCTGCACGGACATCGCATCGAGCCCGGCGAGATCGAAGCCGTATTACTCGAAGATACGCGAATATCGCAATGCCGGGTCGTTGTTCGCGGCGAAGGCGATGCACGACATCTACTCGCTTACGCCGCCATGCAGCCCAGCAGCCCCGCCGAGGACATCATTCACCGGCTGAGCCAACGCCTGCCCGAGTACATGCTGCCGGCAGATGTGGTGGTGATGGATGCACTACCCATGACCATCAACGGCAAGATAGACGACAACGCGCTGCCGGAGCCGCTCGCAAAGCCCGCCAGCAACGACCGTCCACTGAGCCCGCTGGCAACCTCACTGTGCACGCTGTTCAGCGAACTTCTCGGCATTGAAAACGCGCATGCGGACACGCACTTCTTCCAGAACGGAGGCAATTCGCTGCTCGCTGTGCGGCTGATGTTGCGCATCAAGGAGCGTCTTCACATCGACGCGACCATCCGCGATATTCTGCAGCAGCCAACGCCAGCCACTCTGGCGGCTCATCTGGCAGGTCGATCCGCCACACAAACAACCGCACTGCAGGCACCGGCGGACCCCGTCGATGTTCGACTCGCGACCCCTGCACAGCAACGCATGTGGTATTTGCAACAGCTCGCGCCTGCGTCTGATGCCTACCACATGAGCTATGCCTGGGTGTTTTCCGCAAGGCTGGATCACAGCGCTCTGCAGCGAGCGTTCGAGAGCCTTCTGACGCGGCACGATGCGCTGCGCACGACCTACGCGCATGAGGATGGCGAGCTGCGCACGAGCCTCCAGCCGGTAAGCCGTTTTTCGCTGGAGAGTCTCACGCTGCCATCGCAGACAATCAGTACCTTGACCGATCGCTGTACGGAACTGAGTCGCCGTCCGTTCAATCTGGAACGGGACCTGCCCATCCGCGCCTCCATTCTCCAGTGTGAAGAAGGCCAGGTTCTGCTCATTCGGCTTCACCACATCGCCGCAGATGGATGGTCGCTGGAGATCATGTGGCGAGAGCTCGCAACTGCTTACCGCGCGCATGCCGATGGCCAGCCACCAGCGCTGCCGCCACAGCGTCTCTCACACGCCGACTATGTCGGCTTACTGCAAGGCAGCAGCTACCAGCAGCAGGCCCAAGCCCAACGCAGATTCTGGCAGGAATACCTGCGCGGCTATCAGCATGTCCGTCTGCCCGTTGATCACACCGCTCCACCACACACGCACCACGCCGCTCAACGCTTTCAACTCGAGTTGGCAGCGAAGACCATGGAGCACATCGGCGTTATGGCGCAACGCTATGACGTCACCAGGAACACCGTGCTGCTGGCTGCCCTGCAACTCGTTGTGTATCGATACACGGGACATGCCGATGTGGGCATCGGCGTACCGGTCGCCGGTCGCAACCACCCCGGCACGGAAGATCTGGTGGGGTTGCTGATCAATACCGTACTGATCCGCTCCAATCTGGCAGGCAATCCGACAGTTTCCGAACACGTACAGCACACCGCAGAAGATGCGTTTCGCGCATACGACAACCAACTTCTTCCGTTCGAGGAGGTGGTGCGTTTCAAAACGACAACGCGAGACTCGGGCAGCAATCCGCTGTTCGAGGTCGCACTGGGGCAACGCAACCCGCGCGAGGTGGCACTCGAGTTGAACGGCGAAGCCGGTCGACCGCTGCGGGTGCACAACGAAACTGCCAAATTCGATCTCCTGGTATCCGCAGCAGAAGATCATCGGCAGCCAATCCTGGACTTCGACTATCGAGCCAGCCGCCTCGACGCCCGTACCATCAGGCAACTGGCTAAGCACCTCGAGCGGACGCTGGTCAGCATGGCCACCATGCCTGACTGCCCCATTGACACGCTACCGATGCTTTCCACCGAAGAGTGGACATGGCTGACTGGTGTCGCCGGCAGATCGCATCGTTCGCCACCGGCAGGAGAACCGCTGACGGCCAGGTTTCGTTCTGTGGCCGCTCGACAGCCCGACGCGCTGGCGCTGGTTGACGGACGGGACGAGATCACCTACGAGGAGCTCGACAAGCGATCGGACGCCGTGGCAGCACGCCTGATCGCCTCCGGCGCACAGCCGGGATCCTTCATCGGCGTGCATCTGCCGCGCTCACATAATTTCGTGACAGCCGTCATTGGTGTGCTGAAGTCGGGCTGCGCCTACCTACCCATGGACCACGCCGCTCCAACGGCGCGCACCGAGACCATACTGCGCGACGCCACCGTCTCGATCGTTCTGGTCGAAGACGAAGCCGACGTTGCCAACCGTATCCACGGAGTGGCTTACCTCTCGGTAGGAGCAGCAGCCACAACTGAAACACCGCCAGCGCTGACAACGGGGAGCGACGCACCCGCATACATCATGTACACCTCGGGCACCACCGGCACGCCGAAAGGGACACTGGTATCCCACCGCGCGGTAGCGAGCCTCGCGGTGAACCCGGACTACGTAGACATCGGCGCTGAGGATCGCATTGCGCACATCTCGAATGTCGCGTTCGACGCTGCAACATTCGAGATCTGGGGCGCTTTGTTGAATGGCGCCTGCCTGGTCGTTGCGCAAGACGAGCAGATATTGAACCCTGGCCTGCTGGAGAGATTGCTCAAAGACCATCATGTCAGCACCGTCTTCCTCACGACCGCACTGTTCAACATACACGCGGCTGCGCGACCTTCGATGTTTGCAACGGTTCAACAGGTACTTTTCGGCGGTGAGGTCGCCGACAGCGCCATCGTCAGTCGGGTGCTTGCCGCATCGCCGCCGAAGCGGCTGATCAACGTGTACGGACCCACCGAGTGCACGACGTTTTCCACAGCGTTCGAGTTGCCGCTCGCCTGGCCCGAGCAGCGACCGGTTCCCATCGGGCGACCCATCGCCGGCCGCCAGGCCTACATCCTCGACAGCAATCAGCAGCCCGTGCCGGTGGGTGTGACGGGGGATCTGTACATCGCCGGTGAAGGCGTGGCGCTGGGATACCTGAACCAGCCACAGCTCACCATCCAGCGATTCCTGGACTGCCCTTTCGATACGGGAAGCGTCATGTACCGCACCGGCGATCGTTGCCGCTGGAACCACGACGGGGTCATCGAGTACACCAGTCGCGGTGATAGGCAGATCAAGTTGTCGGGATATCGAATAGAACCGGGTGACATCGAAGCCACGCTTCTCCAGGCACCCGATGTCAGCAAAGCGCTGGTCTCTCTGGAAACCGTTGGCGATGGGCATCAGGTGCTGACCGCGCGCATCTCGTCAACCCCAGGGCAGCAAGCCGATGGACCGACCGTGCAGCGCTTCCTGGAAGAACGTCTACCGAGTTATATGCTGCCGCGGCGGATCGTCATCGAAAGTGGTCGCATCACGGCGAATGGCAAGCTCGAACTGACGAAGTCGGCGGCGCTCGACTTGCCGGCACGCACACCAGCCATGCGACAGACGCCCACCGAGCGAACACTCGCACTCCTCTGGAGCGAGCTGCTCGGCACCCAGGACATTGCTGTCGACGACAACTTCTTTGCGCTTGGCGGACACTCGCTGCTGCTCGTGCGCCTGAAGGCACGTGTCGACGAAACCTTTGATGCCGACGTGCCGCTCGCCGCGATGTTCTCCTCTCCCACCGTGGCTGGCATGGCTGGGTTGCTCACCCAGCCAGCAACAGTAAACGACCGGGGCTTCATCAGCGTGTTGAGGCAGAGCACCGGCATCGGTCGAGTGGTGTGTATCGGCGCCCAGGTAAAAGAACTGGTGGAGTCCCTGCCCGCCAACATCGGCATTGTGCAACTGAGCAGCGGCGGTATCGATCCGGTTCGCTTCCACAAGCGCGGTATCGGACATGTCGCGACCCAATACGCCAAGGCGGTCGAGGCGCTCGGAGACGACGAACCCACGGTGCTTGTGGGTTACAGCTACAGCGGTCTGCTCGCCATGGAGATCAAACGGCGCCTGTCCGGAAACCATTCGGTCCACGCCATGTTGCTCGAACCGTCGTTGCCGGGACGGCAAAAAAAGGTTCCCTGGAGAGCGAGGATACGCCAGCGCCTGCACCGCTGGCGTCACGGCCCGGCCACTCCCGAGCCGATGTCAGATGACGATGCGCTCTGGTACCGCATAGAGACAACCCTGCGCAGAAACATCAGGGCACACCGCTGTGTGCCTATGGATGCAGCAGACGTCACGATCGTCGGCATGGGTCTCTGGCTGGATGCATCGGCGTCGGTGTTCACCACCCTGTTCCATACGCCACCGGGCAGCATCGACCTGGGGGCGGGTTCGCACGACGATGTGGTCACCGACCTTCGTTGTGTGCATCTGTGGACAGCGGCCGTGCGCGAGCTGCTCCGGAAGATGCGCCAGGCACAACCATGAAATTACCACCACTGGCTTGGCGCCCACCGCTTGCCCCAAGCGATGATGCAGTGTTTCGGATCGCTCCCGGCGTGGCCGGGGCCATCGGCTTGATCAATACGGGCGACGTGATGTGTATGGACCATGGTCTGCCCACAGGCTGGTCGGAGAAGCGAACCCTGGAACACCGCACCGGCCGAGCGCTCAGCGCACTGGCCCAGCGCGCGCTGTCGCTGCCGGAGACGCCGGTCCCGCGCCGGGGCGACGGCCTGCCGATCTGGCCGATGGGAACCTGCGGCAGCATTGCGCACACGGACACCCACGCCATCGCAGTGTTGAGCCGCAACACCGCAATCCGCGCGCTGGGAGTGGATCTGGAACGAGCGGACGGTGTAACGCAGGATCTTCACACGATCATCCTCACGCCATCCGAGCAGGCGACCTGCGCGCCGGGCGACTCGCTCCGTGCCACCGCGATATTCAGCGCCAAAGAAGCGGTCTACAAAGCCCTGTACCCGATCGAGCAGGAAATCTTCGACTTCCAGGACGTCACTATCGAGTGGTCTGAACGGTCCTTCCGGGCCATCGCGTCGGGCAGCCGCGGTGCCTTGCTGGAAGCAGGCGTCGGCGTCATCGCCGTTGCCGAGGGGCAGATTGCGACCATATTCATCATGCCCGCGGCTGCTTCTCCCACGCGCGACTAGCAGGCAACGGCTGAGCGGATTTGCATGCTTCGAGCTTGTGCTCACCTCATGCACGTACCTCGTGCAGGTGCACATCTGTTTGCGGGTACGGGATGGAGATCCCGGCCGCGTCGAACGCCACTTTGGCTTGCTCGGTGAGATCGAAGTACACGCCCCAGTAGTTTCCGGAGGCGGTCCAAACACGGACGGTGAAGTTCACGGAGCTGTCCGCCAGCTCGGAAACCACAACCACCGGCGCCGGCTCTTTGAGGATGCGTTCATCCGCATCGATCAGCCCGGTAAGCACGCTACGCGCCTGGCCGATGTCATCGTCATAGCCGATGCCAAACAGGAGATCCACGCGGCGTGTGTCTTCCATCGAGTAGTTGGTGATCACGCCGTTGCTGATGGCGCCGTTGGGCACGATGATGACCTTGTTGTCCGGCGTCTTGAGCACGGTATTGAAGATCTGGATGTCGGAGACGGTTCCGGAAACACCCTGGGCCTCCACGAAATCTCCCACTTTGTAGGGCTTGAACAGCAGCACCAGAACCCCGCCCGCGAAGTTCGACAGGCTGCCCTGCAGTGCAAGACCGATCGCCAGGCCAGCGGCGCCAAGAAGCGCGACGAAGGAGGTAGTTTCGATACCCACCATCGACGCCACGCTGATCAGCAACAACGCCTTCAGGCCAACGGAGGTCAGGCTGCACAGAAAGCGTGCCAGCGTCGCGTCTGCCTGCCGCCCTTCCAGGGTGCGTCGCAACAGACCCACAACCCGCTTGATCACCCACAAACCGACGATGAGAACGAGGATCGCAAGCAGCACCGACGGCACGTACTCGATCGCGAGGTTCATGGCCGTGTCAGCGTACTCAGCCACACGGTCTGGCGACAGCCAGTCTGATGCGTTCGTTACTTTGTCGTTGTCCATCTCGACTCCACTGCGCAAAACGAACGTGCATGGTAAACAACAGCGACCTGTCTCGCACGGCCCCATCCTGTTGTACTATCACCCGATGACTATCAGCATCGATCCAACGACCGGCCTGAAGCGCTTCGCCACCCGGGCGGCCAAGGCAACCGAACGTATCCAGGGGCAAGGCTACGGCCTGCAGGAGGACGCCGCACTCAAGTCGCTGCCGGAAGCGCCTGCCGGTGCCGTGTTCAGCGCTGAGGAGCAGGAGAAGTACCGCGCCTTCAAGGAAGCCCGGCGCGGCGCAGCCGACTACATGCTCATGGAGGGTGAGTTCGCCCGCTATCTGGAGGACGTCTACTCCGACGCCCCGGTGCCCCGGGAGGCTCTCGACGACACCTGCGAGGTGCTGGTGATCGGTGCCGGGTTCGCCGGCCTCCTGCTCTGGTACCGCCTCAAGCAGGCCGGCATAGTCGACGTGCGCTTCTGCGAGAAAGGCGGCGATGTGGGCGGCACCTGGTATTGGAACCGCTACCCAGGTGTGGCCTGTGACGTGGAGGCCTACAGCTATCTGCCGCTGCTGGAAGAAATGGGCTACTTCCCCAGCATGAAATTCGCCAGCGGCTTCGAGATTCTCGAGTACTGCCAGTCCATGGCAGAGCGCTTCGGCTTCTACGATCGGTGCCTGTTCCACACCACGGTCGAGAAAACCGAGTGGCACGAAGCGGACAAGCGCTGGACGGTGCACACCGATCGTGGCGACGCCATGCGTGCGCGCGTCGTCGTGCTCGCCAACGGCGTGCTCACCACGCCAAAGCTTGCCCGCATCGACGGCATGGAGACCTTCAAGGGCGAAGCCTTCCACACTTCGCGCTGGAACTATCATGTCGATCTCGCGGGCAAACGCGTGGGCATCATCGGCACCGGTGCCACTGCCGTGCAGGCGATTCCTGAGCTGGCGAAGGTGGCCGGCGAGCTGTATGTCTTCCAGCGCACGCCGTCCACCATAGATGTGCGCGATCAACGCCAGACCACGGCCGAAGAGATCGACGCCTGGAAAAACGAGCCCGGCTGGGCGCTCGCCCGACGCAAGCGTTTCTCACGGATCTCCGCAGGGCGCACCGCCATCCAGGCCAACGACGACTACCTGGCGGGCCGCGTTTCCGACTTCAAGGAACGCAAGGAGTACGCCCGCAAGCTCACGCCGGAAGAGCGCGTGCAGAAGCAGCTCGACACCAACTTCCGCATCATGGAGCAGATCCGCGCGCGGGTAGACGCCATCGTTGAAGACCCGAAAACAGCAGCAGCGCTCAAGCCGTTCTACCCTTACGGCTGCAAGCGGCCTACCTTTCACGATGAATTTCTCCCCGCTTTCAATCTGCCGCACGTGCACCTGGTAGACACTGCACCCACCGGCGTGCGCGAGATCAACGCACGAGGTGTGGTGCACGACGGCAAGGAATATCCGCTGGACGTGCTGATCTACGCCACAGGATTTCTTTGGATGGCCACCTCCACCTTCAA
>JAUIED010000303.1 GCA_030428905.1 Gammaproteobacteria bacterium | reverse complement strand
CTCGCGACACGCACCCGCACTCGGCGGCAGAACAGCGCCGTCGTTGCACCACCAGCGAATGCGCAGGAACGGCCCACGGTCGTTGCCCCGCATACCGGCAACGATTGCGCGGGCTTCCTCGATGACCTCCGTGGCAGGGGGCGCCGCTGGGTAATCTATAGTTGCTGCGGAACCGACCCCGACTGTGGCTAAATGCGCCACCGCGATGCATATCGCAAGGGTATTTGGTCGCATGACCGTTTGCTCTCCCGGCTGTCGAGGATTCGACAGAATGACAGCCGCGTTTGTACGCTCACTCAACAGTTGCCGCAAGCGATGAGTTCGATCCCAGAACACACCGCTGCGGAGCGCTTTCTCCGTCTCTTTGCCACGGTGGAACCCAGAGAAGGCGCCACTGCGTTTCTTCTGATCGGCAACATTTTTCTGATCCTCACCGCCTACTACCTGATCAAACCCGTTCGCGAGGGCTGGCTGGCGGTAAGCGTGCTGGCGGATCTTTCATCCATCGAAATCAAGGCGTACTCGGCGTTCGCCCAGACCCTGCTGTTTGTGCTGGTGTTGCCGCTCTACGCCTGGCTCGCCACCCGATGGCCGCGTCGCAAGCTGCTCAATCGCGTGGGCATGTTCTTCCTCGGCGCGCTGCTAGTGTTCTGGCTCACGCGCCCCGGTCTGATCTTCGAGCAGATCCCTTACCTGGGCATCGCTTTCTACCTGTTCGTCGGCGTCTTCTCAGTAACTTTGGTGGCGCAGTTCTGGTCTTTCGCGTCTGATCTCTACGGCGAAGAGAAGGGCCGCAGATTGTTCCCCCTCATCGCCCTGGGCGCATCCTCCGGAGCGGTTGCGGGCTCCTGGATCGGCGAGCAACTCCTCGAAACCGCCGACATCCTGGCTTTCGACATGATCCTCATTGCCACCCTGCCTCTGGCAGGCGCCATCGCCCTTGGCAACTGGACAGATCGGCGCGGCACGCTCGGAGACCCAGGCGCACGTACCCGGGAGCGCTGGCAGGAACCGGCTGCACCGAACGCCGACGGGCCATTCCAGTTGATCGGCAGGCATCGCTACCTCGCGGCGACAGCGGCGTTGACGCTGATATTCAGTTGGGTAGTCGCCAGCGGCGACAACATTCTGTTCGCCTTCGTGCAGGAGTCACTGCGCGGCGAGTTTGCGTATATCAGCAGCGATGCTGACGCCTACCGCCGCATGCTCAACGCCGCCACGACCGCGTTCTACGGCAATCTGTTTTTCTGGGTCAATCTGCTCGGCCTGCTCATCCAGGCTTTCCTGGTATCCCGGCTGCTGCGTTACGCGGGCTTTGCGACGTTACTGCTGGCAACGCCGCTCGTCTCTCTCGTCGCTTACAGCTCGATGCTGGTAACGCCCCTGCTGGCGCTGGTGAAGGTGGTGAAGATCGCCGAGAACGCCAGCAGCTACTCAATCAACAATACGGCACGACACATGTTGTGGCTGCCCACGACCAAGGCCATGTTGTACCAGGCGAAACCCACCGTGGACACGTTGTTCGTACGCATAGGAGACGGCCTAGCAGCCCTTACGGTACTCATCGGCACCCGCGTGCTGAACGTTGGAGTGTCGGGCTTCGTACTATGGAACCTGATGCTGGTGGTCGCCTGGATCGCTATCGGCATCTATCTGAATCGCCAGTACCGAATCTGGCAGAAACGCGCGGAGGCGCAATCATGAAACGATTGTGGTTTGTGTGTTTGTTTCTTCTGGTCGTCCCGCAAACTGCAGCGGCGGAACCGTGGATGCCGCTGTATCAGCGAGTGGATCAACCTCTGCAAGCTGCCTTGACCAATCTGGTCAACGGCAACGCCAAGTGGCGTCGATTGGCGCAGCGCAAGCGCCTTGGCGTGTGTGTGGTGGATCTCTCAAGCGACCCGCCGCGGTTCGCACGCGTCAATGGTAACGAGATGATGTACGCAGCCAGCCTACCAAAGATAGCCATACTACTCAGCGCCTACATGGCGGTAGAGCGCGGCGATCTTACCCTGGATGAATCGCTGCGCACCGACCTCGACGCGATGATTCGCGTGTCATCAAACGACGCCGCAACGCGGGTGCTCGACAGAATCGGGATGACCCAGCTCAACAAAGACATGCGCGATCCTGCGCTGCAGCTATACGACACGACGCGCGGTGGCGGGCTGTGGGTGGGGAAACGCTATGCAAAAGCAGGGACGCGCGTTGGCGATCCGCTGCACGGCATCTCACATGGTGCCACCCCCACGCAGGTGTGCCGGTTCTACTACCTGGCAGCCACCGGCCGGCTGATCAGCCCGCAGCGCTCGAAGCAGATTCTCTCTCACCTCGTCGACCCGGGGCTGCACCACAAATTCGTTTCGCAACTGGACCGTGTAGCACCGAAGGCCAAAATCTATCGCAAGTCCGGCACCTGGCAGGACTTTCATTCCGACTCCGTGCTCGTGCGCGGAACGCAGTGGCGCGACTACATACTCGTCGGTCTGGTACAGGCCAACGATGGTGAAGAGGTGCTGAGAAAGCTGCTCTTGAGTGTGGAGGACGTCCTGCACCCGGCCTGACCCCGTCGCCGAGATGGGCCGCGCAGCCGACCTTACTCAGGCCGCTCGAACTCCGGCTCCTCTATCGTATCCATGGGGTCCAGCACCTTCCCCGAAAGGCCGATGTGCACCACCGCCATTCCCGGCGCCACCATGGGCAGCAGCGACAGACCGATTACCCGCCCCTTGCGCCGGCTGATGAACTCCGCACGGGTTCTGCGCAGCGGGTCTGAAATCGTACCCAGCGACTGCCCTACCTGCACCATATCGCCCAGCCCCACGGACAGCTCCAGCAACCCACCGCGATCGGCACGCAGCCAGCGCGTCTGCTGGAACACATGTTGCGCACCGATGTTCACACCCCGGGCGCGCATCATGCCGAGTGCGCGCATGACGTTGCGCACGCCAAGCACTCCGCGTCGCACCTCTTCCGGCTGAAAGCGCAGTGTTTCACCAGCCTCGTAGAGAACAGCGGTGATGCCCGCGCGGCTGGCAGCCGCCCTCAGCGTTCCACCAAGGCCCGGGTTCTGAACCACCACCGGCGCGTCAAACGCGCGGGCCATATCCATCACCGCCGGATTGTTCAGATCGCCGCGTATCTGGGGCAGGTTGGTGCGGTTGTGCGAACCGGTGTGCAGGTCGATGAGATGCGTGCAACGCACGATCACTTTTGTCCAGAGCTCCCAGGCCATGCGCGAGGCCATGGAGCCGTCCGGCCGCCCGGGAAAATAGCGATTGAGATCCCGCCGATCGGGAAGGTATCGGCTGTGATTGACGAAACCAAACGGGTTGACGATAGGCACGCCGATGAGCACGCCGCGAAGCCGCTGCGGATCCTGGATTTCCAGAGCGCGGCGAACGATCTCCACGCCGTTGAGCTCATCGCCATGTATGCCT
>JAUIED010000067.1 GCA_030428905.1 Gammaproteobacteria bacterium | reverse complement strand
CCTGACGGCTCGCTGGGACTATTACTGGCAGGACGACACCTACGGGCGGGAGTTCAACACCGCAGGTGATGAGATCGACGCGTGGGATCAGCACAATGTGTCGTTCATCTATGAAAGCGACAACGGTGCCTGGCAGGGCCGGTTGTGGGCCCGCAACCTGCAAGATGAGGACAACATTACCGGACACTACCTGACGTCTGATACCTCGGGCTATTTCCGAAACTACTTCCTTACAGAACCGCGCATCTACGGGTTGTCGGTGCGCTACGCCTTCAACAACTGACAGGCCGGTCGCGAAGCGCCGGAAGTGTTTGCAATTGGCCGCCGCACGGGCAAACTGTGCGGCGGCTTCATGTGCCCGGCGGGACTAGCTCATCTGGTAGAGCGACAGCTTCCCAAGCTGTAGGCGACGGGTTCGAGTCCCGTGTCCCGCTCCAACCGTTTTTCCCCGAAGGGGAAAAACGGTTTGCTCAAAACTACCCACACCCTTGAGGGTACCCCCTCCGCTTTTCGCAAGGCGAAAAGCGGCACTGGGTGCCCCTAACTCCCTCTTCCCGCAAACGGCACTGGGCTACCCCGAACCTCTTTTTCTCTAATCCCCCGTCCCCACCTTCTCCCCCACCAAAAACAAACTATTCGCCCGCCCGTGCGTCCAATGCTCCCGCTCCGCAAACCCTGCTTCCTCCATCTCCCGCCGCACCTGCTCCGCGCCTAGAAAACGCACAAACGGCGCCTTGCCAACCCACTGCAGCACCGGAATCACAGCCCGCAAAAACCACAAGTGATCTGATAAACACGCGGTACTCGATATGAATATCCCGCCGGGCTTCAGCAGCCGGTACACTTTGGCGAGCGCGGCCGTGCGATCCGGCAGCAGGTGCAGAAGGTTCAGCGCCAGCACCATGTCGTAGGTCTCATTCGGCGCTTCGAAATCCTCCACGCCGGCCTGTTGAAAACGGATGTTGGTGATACCTGCGCGCGCCGCTTTTTCCCGGCCTATCTCGATCATGGCTGTCGATACGTCGGTTGCGTCGATCTGCGCCACATGCGCTGCGTGCTCCAATGCCGTGGAGCCGGTACCGCAGCCGATTTCCAGCACGTGCATCTCCGGCCGCATGAGCGCCTGGGTAGCAGCGAGCTTGCGGGCATAGCTCGCGGTGTCGGAGATTGCCTGTCGGCTGTATTTCGCGGCGATCCGGTCCCAGAACACTTGGGATGTGGCGGTCATGAAGGGCTTCTCTGTTGCATCCATTGGCCTTCATTTAGCCATACGGAATTGATGTATAGAATGGCCATTAGTGCGGGATGGTTATACGTAAAACGATGAACTGGGCTGACATTGCGTTCGATTGGAACCAGGCGCGGGCTTTTCTCGCCGCCGCTGTGGAGGGCTCGCTTTCTGCAGCAGCGCGAGCGTTGGGCCAGACCCAGCCAACCATGAGCCGTCAGGTGACCGGCCTCGAGCGCTCCCTCGGCATCACCCTGTTCGAGCGCGGCCACCGGCAACTCGAGCTGACCGTTGCTGGTCGAGAGCTGTTAGAACATGTGCAAGCCATGGGTGATGCGGCCAATCTGGTGTCGCTCGCTGCGTCGGGCCAATCCCAGGCAGTGGAAGGGCGGGTTCGTGTTACCGCTACCGAGATGCTGGCAACGTATTACCTGCCGGCCATGCTGCGAAAATTGCGCGAGCTGGCGCCTGGCATCGTGGTCGAAGTGGTCGCCTCGGATGAGATCCGTGACCTGATCCGGCGTGAGGCCGACATCGCCATCCGACATGCCAGGCCGACCCAGGCAGATCTCATCGGCCGGCGCGTCGGAGCGGTGCGGGGCCGCATGTATGCGGCGCGTCGGCTGCTCGATGAGGTTGGCGCACCGCGTAGTTTTGACGACCTGGCGGATAAGGACTTTATCGGCATAGATGATACTCAGGCGCTGATTGCCGCCCTGGCCGAGCAGGGATTGGCGCTGCGCCCAGAGCAGTTCCGCGTGCATGCTGCCAGCGGCAACTGCATGCTGCAGCTCATCCGCGAGGGGCTCGGGTTCGGTTTTCTGCCCATGGACGCGGGCATGCTTTTCGACGATCTGGTGTGCGTGCTACCAGAGGCGTTCGACCCGGAGATCCCGGTGTGGCTTCTGGCCCACCGGGAATTGCACACCAGCCGTCGCATCCGCGTAGTCTATGACCTGCTGGCCGAAGAGCTCGCCGCACTCACGGATACGTTCGCGTAGCCACCCGGAGCGTGCAATCGCTCCGGGCAGTCAGCCTTGCTAGATCGCGAACGGATCGAAGTCTTTCAGCCGTTCCAGTGCATCGCTCATGGATCGTGCGAGGAGCTCCGGCGGGAAGCTCTCGAACTCGAGCTCCTCTTCGAAGTCGTCGAACGCGTTGTCGGATCCTTCCTCCCAAAACTCCGAGTAGTTCTCCTCGAACATATCCTCGGCAGCCGCTTCCCTGTTCTGATGCATCGTGAGCCGTCCTTAACCTCAGTCGTCGATGGATATTAGTTTCGTCGTTTGGCTGGTCTGTGAAGTAGCGCGCGTTTTGGTGTATTGCCGTGCGTTTCCCGCCCAGGTCTGCGTAGGCTGCCGGCTCGTCGGACTGTCCTAACGCCCTTGATTCCTTGCGAGCGGCTCGTTAGCAGGGTGCTGAAAAAGTACTTCCTGTACTTTTTCAGCGACCGCGGGCTGTCGCCCGCTCACGCCGAATCAAGCACTTACGTGCTTGGTTCGCGGCCCGTCCGTCCCTGGCCGGGATACCAGGCTGCTTTTTCAGCAGCCTGTTAGGGTTGCGACCGCTGGCGGGGAGGGCGCCGGCATTGGAGAGTTTGGAGTCGACAGTCAGGGGTTTCCGCATGGAGTGGTCGTATACGCGGCTGCTGCGCCGTAGCGTGTTCAATGCATCAAGTCCTCCCGCGACCCGCGCGTGTGCCGCACGGCGCTGCCTTTCGATCGAGATTCCGCTCATGGTTTGTCATTACATGAGGTATCTATGGGTAAGACATTGCTGAAGCCGTTCGGCTTCGTTCTTATGCTGTGTTGCGCTTCCGCCTGGTCCGCGGAGCCGCCGGTGATCGAAGAGATCATCGTCACAGCCACCAAGCGCGCCGAGTCCGTCCAGGACGTTCCCCTGGCGGTCACGGCGATCAATTCCGAAGCACTGGAGCGCGCAGGCGTGCAGGATCTGCGCGATCTGTCGACCGTGGCCACCAGCTTCAACATGAACTCCTCGCAAACCGAATCGCAGGGTTCCACTCTGCGGATTCGTGGCGTAGGCACCACCGGCAACAACATCGGGCTCGAAAGTGCGGTGGGTGTGTTTCTTGATGGTGTGTACCTGTCGCGGCCGGGTGTGGCCCTTGGCGACCTGATGGATGTGGACGTGATTGAGGTGCTGCGTGGTCCGCAGGGCACTCTCTTCGGCCGGAACACCAGTGCTGGTGCGCTGAACATCCGCACAAAGACGCCGAACTTCGATGAGTCGGAGGTGTTTGCCAACCTGACGGCGGGCAATCACGACAGCTATAACATTCAGGCAGGCGCTACCGGCCCGATCAACGATACGCTGGCCTATCGCCTTTCCGGCGCCTGGCGCGAACAGGATGGTTTCCTGAAGAGTGCCACCGGCGCGGAGTCCCGCAATCGCGATCGTTATCTGCTGCGCGGCCAGATCGAATGGCTGCCGAGCGACGACGTGTCTGTTCGCGTGATCGGTGATTACTCCGATGCGGATGAGTCCTGCTGCGATGCGGTGATCATCCAAGAGAGTGCATCGGTTGCGCTCGGCTCCTTTGCTGCAGCAGGCCTGCCGGCCAACGGTGGTGTCGTGCATTCCGGCAAGGGCGCGTTCGACGGCCGTGATTCCAACGCTGAACAGTTCGAGAACCCCTTCGAGCAGTGGGGCCTGTCGGTCGAGGTGAACTGGGACGTAACAGACACCATCACAGCCACCTACATCGGTGCCTATCGGGACTTCGAAGCCGAGAGCGTGCAGCACTCTGACTTCGTTGGCCTGGACGTGTTCTCCGTGCGTGCCGCCGCGGCTGGCGGTTTCGATACGTTCGATGCCATCGAGACGATGACCCACGAGTTTCGGTTGGCCGGTGAGAGTGAGCGGGTGAGCTGGATGGTCGGCGCCTACTACTCGGATGAGGAGATAATCGAACATCAGGGCCTCGGCCTCGGTGCGGACTACACCCGCAACATGGATGCGCAGCTCTGGAACTTCGCGTTCGCGCCGGTTCTGGCACCTGCAGCGTTGCTGGCGGGTGTGCCACTGGCCACCGGCGGAACCTTCGGCGACGTGCTGGCCGCGCCTTCCCGCGCTCTGGCGTTTGCCGGAGGTGTGGATTCCGCCGGCTCCTTTGCGCAGAACAAGTTCCGCCAGGACGGCAAGTCCTGGTCGGTGTTCACGCACAACACCTTCCACGTCACCAGCAAGCTCGACCTCGTGCTCGGTCTGCGCTGGACCGATGAGGAGAAGGACGGCAGTTTCGAGCAGCCCCTATCCAACAGCCAGGCCTGTCTGAACACGGTATTCAATGCAGGAGCGCTGGCCGCTGGAGCCGCCGGTACCGGTCTGGAAGTGGTGGCCGCGACGATCGGCAACTTCTCAGCCGGGTTCGCGTGCTTTCCGTTCATTGCACCCGCCGACACCGGAATCCCGATTCTGCCCGCGAGTTTCGACAACACGTTCGAAGACGATGAGCTGATCTACACCGGCAAGGCGGTGTATGCCTTCACCGACAACATCACGGGCTACGTGAGCTTCACCCACGGCTTCAAGTCCGGCGGCTTCAACCTGGACGCGACGGCCGCGGCGGGCGGTGCCGATCCGCGCTTTGATTCGGAAACCATCGACAGCTGGGAAGCCGGCTTGAAGACGGATCTGTGGGATCGCCGGTTGCGCCTGAACCTGTCGGTGTTCGACTACGAGATCGAAGACTTCCAAGTGCTCGAGTTCACCGGTGTGCAGTTCCAGACGTTCAACGTGCCGAACGCCGAGAGCCGCGGTGCGGAGCTTGAGCTGACGGTGGCAGCAACCGAGGGCCTGACCCTGAACTTTGCCTACACCTACGCCGACTCGGAGTACCCGAACGACTGTGACGACAATGACCCTAACGCGCCGGCGAACGTGTCGAGCCTGTGTGGCGCGCAGTTTACCAACGCGCCGGAGAACGTCATGACCGGTGGCTTCAGCTACGACGGCTACATCGGCGACAACCTGACGTGGTTCGTCAACGCCGCCGCACGCTGGGAGGACGACCGTCGCACCACCACCCAGCCGGGCCTGCTGTTCGACATCCAGGACTCCAACACCAAGGTCAACGCACGCCTGGGCCTCGGCTCAGCAGATGGCCGTTGGACGGTGGAAGCGTGGGCCAACAACCTCACGGACAAGCGTACGAAGATTGTCACCTTCAATACGCCTCTGCGGGTCGGCAGCCGCGGCACGTTCCTCGAAGCGCCGCGAACCTACGGCATTACGCTGCGTACGCGTCTGTAGGCATCTGTTCCGGTACGTTCCCAAAGCCCCGCTCTGTGCGGGGCTTTTTTTGAGTCGGGGATATGTTCAGTCGTAGAGGAAGCAGGCGACGCGCCGTGCCGGGTCGTCTTTGAGGTCTATGAGTTGTGGTGTTTCCGAGCGGCAACGATCCATGACCTTGGGGCATCGATCGGCGAAACGACACCCGGCGGGCACGTTCACTGGCGAAGGGATTTCGCCGGCGATGGTGGTGGAAGGTCGTTTGCGCTCGAGTTCCGGGTCAGGTTCCGGATTGGAGGCGGTGAGGATCTCGGTGTAGGGATGTTTGGGCCGGAAGAAGACGTCGTCTGCCGGGCCTACCTCCACCAGGCTGCCGAGGTACATCACGGCCATGCGATCGCTCACGTAACGCACCATGGACAGATCATGGGCGATAAAGAGCAGCGTCAGGCCGAGATCCCGCTTGATCTCATCCAACAGGTTAACCACCTGCGCCTGCACGGAAACATCCAGCGCCGAGATCGGCTCGTCACACACCACGAATTCGGGCTCCAGAATCAGCGCCCGTGCAATGCCGATGCGCTGCCGCTGGCCGCCGGAAAATTCGTGCGGGTAGCGCGACATGTGATCTGGCTGCAGGCCGACACGGCGCAGCCATTCGGCCACCTGATCACGAATCTCGCTGGAATACTTCGCGGTGTGCAGGCGCAAGCCTTCGCCGATGATTTCCGCCACGGTCATGCGCGGGTTCAGGGAGGAGTACGGATCCTGAAAGATCATCTGCATGCGCTTGGCATGCTTCTGAAAATCGGCGGCGCGGTACGCCTGCGGCAGGGTTTCATCGCGGTAGCGTACGGTGCCGCTGGTTTTGTCGTGCAGGCCAAGCACCGTTTTTCCGAGCGTGGACTTGCCGGAACCGCTCTCGCCCACGAGGCCGACGATCTCACCCTCAAAAATGGTCATGCTGACATCGTCCACCGCGTGCACGTGTTGATTACGGCCGATGTCGAAGTACTTGACCAGGTTCTCCAGGGTAACCAGCGGCTTCATGATGCAACGCCCTCACGGTAGAGGCCGGCAAGTTCGATGTGACGGGAATGTTCGTGCTGCAGGAAGCAGCGGCTGAAATGCGCGCCTGAGTCGTTCATGGGAAACTCCGGCGGCACCGTGGTATCGCAGATCTTCATGGACGCCGGGCAGCGCGCGCAGTAGCCGCAGCCGATCGGCGGGTGGAACAGATCCGGCGGGCTGCCGTCGATGGGCGTCAGGCGTTGCTCCGCAGCTGGATCGTTGGAAGGCATGGCTGCTCGCAGCCCCAGTGTGTAGGGGTGCGCGGAACGGTAGAACACATCGTCCACGGTGCCCTTCTCGACGATCTGGCCTGCATACATCACTGCCACTTCATCGGCCATGCGTGCGACCACGCCGAGGTCGTGGGTGATCAGCACGATGGCCATGCCGGTGTCGCGCTTGAGATCGTTCATGAGGTCGAGAATCTGTGCCTGAATGGTCACGTCCAGCGCCGTGGTCGGCTCATCGGCGATGAGGATGGCCGGCTCACAGGCGATGGCCATGGCGATCATGGCGCGCTGCAGCATGCCGCCGGAGAATTCGAAGGGATACTGACGGGCGCGTTTGGCGGCCTCGGGAATTCGCACCATCTCCAGGAGTTGCACCGCACGTGCCATGGCCTGTTGGCGGGTCTGCCCTCGGTGTACCTCCAACGTCTCGGCGATCTGCGCGCCGATGCTCATGGTGGGATTGAGCGACGTCATCGGATCCTGAAAGATCATGCCGATCTCGTCGCCGCGTATGTCCGCGCCGTCGAGCACGGGGTTGCCGAGAATCTCGCGGCCCCGCAGCTTGGCTGAGCCGGAGGTGATGCGTCCCGGTGGCATGGGGATGAGGCCCATCACCGACTGCACCGTCACAGACTTGCCGCAACCGGATTCGCCGACGATGGCCAGGGTCTCGCCGGCGTCCACCGCGAAGCTGACGTCGCGCACGGCCTGCACGGTGCCGCCGTATGTGTCGAACTCAACGGCAAGGTTCTCTACTGACAAGAGCTTGCTACTCACGGCTGCGCATCTCCCTATTCCCGGCTCCGCATGCGGGCGTCCAGCGCGTCGCGCAGGCCGTCGCCCAGAAGGTTGAATGCCAGCACCGTGATGCTGATGAATACAGCAGGGAAGATCAGCTCGTGCGGCGTGGTGAGCATGGTCTTGATGCCTTCGTTGCACATGCTGCCCCACGACGGGGTCGGCGGTGCGACACCCATGCCGATGAACGACAGGAACGCCTCGGTGAAGATCGCACTCGGCACCGCGAAGGTCAGCGTCACCAGAATCACGCCCATGGTGTTGGGGATCATGTGCCGCAGCACCAGGTAGTTGGTTTTCGCACCCAGAAGGCGCGATGCGCCGATGTAGCCTTCCTCGCGGATCTGCAGAATCTGCCCGCGCACCAGGCGCGAGGTGGCCGGCCAGCTCAAGATCACCATGGCGATGAGCATCGGCATGATGCCGCTTTCGCCCGGGCCGATACCGAACATGATCTTGAACAGAATCATGAACAGCAGGAACGGCAGCGCCACCACGAAATCGGCGAAGCGCATCATCAGGCCATCCATGCGGCCGCCGAGAAAGCCGGCCGTCGCACCCCAGGCAACACCCAGAATGACGTACAGAAAGGGTGCGACGATGCCGATGAACAGCGACACCCGCGCGCCGTACATGAGGCGCGCCAGCATGTCCCGGCCGAGATAGTCGGTGCCGAGGGGATGCGCGGCCAGGGTGATGGAGTCGCCCACTTGTGCAGTGTGGCCTTCTGTCAGCAGGCCACGCTTCTCCGCATGGCTGATGGTGATGGCATTGCGCACCGCGATTTCCCGGGTGACCGCGCCTTCCAGCTCATCACCGTAGCGGTTCAAGGGCACCACCGTGTAGTAGTAACTTGCAGACTTCAGGTCCAGGCGATCTTCAAAGTACGTGAGTGCGGCGTCGAACTGCTCGCCCAACGGCAGCCCGTAGGCTTTCTCCGGGCCGATGGCGAACACGTTGCGGTAGATGCGGTAACCGCCCTCGGCGTTGCCCATCGGCTCCCACACGAGGCGCACCGCCTGGGTGTTCGGCGTTTGCGCTGCGTGCAGGCCGGAACCCGGCTCGGCAGGTTCGCCCTGCCAGGGTTCGTAGGGGGCTACGAGGGTGGCGCTGCGGTCTGCCCACGGCGGCTGGCTCACCTGGTCGAGATCCTGTGAAGCAGGGTCCACCGTCCACAGCATCGGCCCGAACAGGGTGAACGCAAGCAGCGCAAGCACGATGTAGAGAGAAAACAGCGCGCGGCGGTTGGCCTTCAGGCGAACCCAGGCATCCTGCCAGTAGGACAGCGAAGGGCGAGACAGCGTCTGCGTGGCCTGGTCGACGTGCAGCGGCTCGAAGTCTTCGGCTCGGTAACTTTCTGCCATCAGTTGAGCCTCACCCGCGGATCCACCAGCCCGTAGATGATGTCCACGGCAATCACCATAAACACGAGGAAGGCGCCGTAGAACACCGTCGTGCCCATGATCACGGTGTAGTCGAGCTGCTGCACGGCCTGCACGAAGTAGCGGCCGAGCCCTGGAATGGCGAACACGAGCTCCACTACGAAACCGCCGGTGGTGATTGCCGCGATGGCAGGGCCGAGCACCGTGATGACTGGCAGCACGGCGTTGCGAAGCTGGTGCTTGGTGAATATCCGGGTGGGCGGCAACCCCTTCGCCTTGGCGGTGCGCACGAAGTCGGAGTTGACGATTTCGAGCATGGACGAGCGCATCAGGCGGGTGAGGTAGGCCATGGTGGACAGCCCCAGCACCAGCGACGGCACCAGCATGTGTGCCACAGAGCCCCAGCCGCCCACAGGCAGCAATGTGACGCCGAGAAGCGTATTCAGGTTCACGAGCCCAAGCTGGCTGATGGCGGCTACTACGAAGCTAGGCACCGAGATACCGAGGATGACCAGAAACATGATGATCACATCGGGCAGGCGGTTGCGGTACAGCGCCGTCAGTGCGCCCCATAGGACACCGCCGAGCCCTGCGAACACCACGGCCAGCAGGCCGAGGGTTGCGGAGACTGGAAAGTGCTCGCGGATGATGTCGTTGACCAGGCGGTTTTTCTGCACGAAGGAGATGCCGAAGTCGCCTTGCGCCAGATTGCCGAGGTAGATGAAATACTGTTCGATCCCGGACTTGTCGAGTCCGTACTTGGCCTCGAGGTTGGCGCGAATCTCCGGCGACACCGCCTTGTCGGAAGCCAGTGGGTCGCCGGGAACCAGGTGCATGGCAATGAAGGTCGCCGTGGCGATGAACCACACCGTGACGATGCCCTGAAAAAGCCGTTTAGCGGTGTAGCGCCACATATCCCCTAGTCATTCTCGTTGTTCTTACAAGACGGCCCAATGCGTGGACCCATCAACTCGCATCGGCCTCGATCCGGGCGTAGCGCAGATCCGGGTCGGCCCCGACCACGCGCCGTACGAGCCCTTTGAGCTGCGGATGGGTGACGTAAGATTGCCCGCGTTCGTAGTGCGGTAGCAACACCACCTCGTCGTAGAGGATCTGTTGCATGCGGGCGAACGCTTCCATCCTTTCGGTCTGATCCATCGAGTTCTGTGCGATGTCCACCAGCGCATCGTACTCGTCGTTCTTCCAGTCACCGTGGTTGTTGCGGTTCCAGGAAGCGAACAAGTCGCCGAACGTCAGCGGGTCATTGTAGTCCGGGCCCCACCCGGCCATGACGATGTCGAAGTCTTTGTTGGTCATCTTCTCCAGGCGCTGCTTGAAGATCTGCGCATCGATCTTCACGTCCAGGCCCAGGGTTTCCTTGTACACGGCCTGGAAGTACTCCGCCTGCGTCTTGCTGATGGGCGTGTCGCCGATGAGCATGGTGATGGTCGGGATCTCTTTCACGCCGAGCTCTTTCTTGGCGAGCTCCAGATGCTCGAGCGCGCGCACGCGATCCAGCTCCTGCAGCGGCTCCCCATATTCGCGGCGGAACGTTTCTTTCACCCCCGGCAGGTAAACGGGAAAGAGGGATTTGCCGGCGAGATAGCCCGGCAGCTTGATCACCCGGTTGACCAGCTCGCCGGAATCGGTGACGAGCTGCATGGCCCGCCGCAAGTGCCAGCTTCGCGTCACCCGGTGGGGCTGATGGTTGAACTCCAGGTAGAACAGCGAGCCGTCCTGAAAACGGCGGATGTGAAAGTTGTTCTCCATGGCGGAGGAGAGCTGCTCCGCGCCAAGGCCCGTGTAGGCGATCTTGCCGTCCTTGAAGAAGTTGAAACGCGCGTGGGTGTCCTGGGTGATGTACCCCACTTTGATGGCGTCGAGCTTCACCGCGTCGCGGTTCCAGTAGTGCTCGTTCTTGACCATCATCATGCTGGCGCCGTGTACCCAGCTGGTGATCTTAAAGCGGCCGTTGTAGAGCAGTTCGTGCGCGTCGGCGCTGTAGCGCCCATTGGTGCTGCGGAAGAAGTCCTCGCGAATGGGGTAGAAGGTCTGGAAGGCCACCAGCTTGTCGAAAAATGCGGTTGGCCGCGCCAGCTCCACTTTCAGCGTGTGATCGTCCAGTGCCTGTACGCCGAGGGCATCCAGCGGCATGTCGCCGTTGCTCACCGCCTCGCCGTTTTTCAGGTAGTGCATCATAAAGGCGTATTCGGAGGCCTCCGCCGGGTCGGCCGCCTTGCGCCAGGCAAACACGAAGTCGTGGGCGGTGACCGGCTCGCCGTCACTCCAGCGGGCGTCCTTTCGCAGCCAGAACGTCGCGTCGAGCGCGTCGATCTCCCAGCGCTCTGCCACCCCCGGGATCAGCTGTGAGTGCTCATCGTATGCGAGCAGGCCCTCCATCACGTGGCCGAGCACGCGGCCGCTGATCTGGTCCGCGCGCTGGGTGCTGTCGAGCTGTGGGGGCTCGTCTTCGAAGGCGATGGTCACCATATTGAGCTCTGGTTCGATGGCTGAACTGCTACCTGAATCGCTGCCCACCAGGCTTGCCAGGGCGTCCAGCACGAACATTAGGGCACCGAGCCCGAGCACGGCGATGGCGGCGAAGGTGAGGAGTTGTTTGCCGGCAGACTTGGCAAATCCCGGCTCGTCGGTGGCGACTTCAGGCATGCTGGGCTCTCAGGTTGCTGTCAGGTCGATTGCTGCTTGAGGAGGTTACCGACAACGCGCTCGAGGTGCATCAGGCTGTTGCACTCATCCACCTGGTGGCAGTAGGCGCCGTAGGTGCGCATGACCGAATCGCCCACGTTCCAGGCGTTCTTCGACTCCGGATTGAGCCAGATGACCCGTTTGGCGCGGTCGTACATCTCTTTGAGGATTTCCTGGTGGTTTTCGCCATAGTTGTTGCGCGCATCGCCCAGGATGATGATGGTGGTGCGATTGTCCACATCGTCCAGGCAGTTGCGTTTGAAGTCCTTCAGCGCCTGGCCGTAGTCGGTGCTGCCGCCGGAGTAGTCGCGCAGCACTTTGGATATGGCGTCCTCGATATTGTTGCGCTCAAAAAGCTCCGTTACCTCCGCAAGGTCTGACGAGAAAGCGAAAGAGCGCACCTTCGGCATCACCTCCTCCAGGCTGTACAGGAACATCAGCATGAAGCGGGCGTAGTTGGCCACGGACCCCGACACGTCACAGATGGCGAACACCCGCGGCCGATCCACCTTCACCGACTTCCAGTGCAGATCGAATATGGCGCCGTCGTAGGCCATGTTGTTGCGCAGGGTGCGGGGCAGATTGAGCTGTCCGCGCTTGAAGACTTTCTTGCGCCGGCTGTGCATGGTGGCCAGCCGCTTGGCCATCTTGTAGACGATTTCCTGGATCAGCCGGAAGGAGCGGTGCTCCACGTTCGACAGCTTCACCTTGCGCAGCAGCTCTTCGCGCAGGCGCTTGCCCGACGCGTCTGCGTGCAGCAAGAACTGCCGTTCCACGTAGTCGCGCACTTCCTCGCGCAGCCAGTCGCGTCTGCGCCCGAGCTCCTGGCCGAGGCGCCGGGAAGGCACCTGTGGTGCTTCCTTGAGGTCGGCGATCTCGCGGTTGAGCTCGCCGAGACCCATCTCGTCCATCATGCGGCGGGCGAACAACCCTTTCTGGGTGAACACCTGGATCTCCCGCACGTCCACCGCCTCGCCGGCGTTTGCCATGGCCACCGACAGTTCGACGCGCGAGTTGGCCATGAGCAGTTTGCCGAGTGTGGATGTTGCTTGCGCCATCTCACCCGGGCCCAGGTCTTCTTCTGCTTCTTCGTCAGCGAGCAGGTCGCGGTCGCGCGGCTTGCCTTTGGCTTTGCCTTTGGATTTCTTGCCGGCTTGCTGCTGCGGCAGGCCGTCGCGTTCGCCGCCGGCTCCGCCGGCTCCGTCACCCTGCGACTCCTCACCGTCTTCGCCGTCCGAACCTTCGCCTCTACCGCTCTGGCTCTTGACGTCTTCGAAGCGGAAAAACTGATCGAAGCAGGTGTCGAAGGTTTCCTTCTCTTCTTTCGTCTTCGGCAGCACCAGCGACAGTGAGCGTTTGAGAAACGCCCGGTCGCGATAGCCCACGCGCTCAACCACGCTCACCGCATCCAGCGTTTCCGCGGTGCTGATGCGTACCTCGGCATTGCGCAGGGCCTGGATGAAGTTGGTGAGCGTGCGTTCCACGAAAGGACCGTCAGCGGCCTGCCGCGGTGATCTTGTTGGTGATGGCGGTGATCTCGGCGTCCACGTTGATGATGTCCTCCTGGAACTTGAGGATCACGTTGAGCGTATCCCGCACCAGCTTCGGGTCCAGCGATTCGGTGTGCAACAGCAGCAGCGTGCGTGCCCAGTCGATGGTCTCCGAGATGGCCGGCACCTTCTTCAGATCCAGCTCGCGCAGCTCCTGGATGAACGCCACCAGCTGGCGCTGCAGCTCCGGTGGAATCTCCGGCACCCGTGCGTGGATGATGCGCTGCTCGAGCTCCTGATCCGGGAACGGGATGTACAGGTGCAGGCACCGGCGCTTCAGGGCGTCGGAGATCTCCCGGGTGTTGTTGGACGTTAGGAACACCATGGGCGGTTCCGCCACGGCCTTGACGGTGCCGATCTCCGGTATGGAGACCTGAAAGTCCGAGAGGATTTCCAGCAGCAGCGACTCGAACTCGTGATCGGACTTGTCCACTTCATCGATGAGCAGCACGCAACCATCTTCCTGGCGCAAGGCCTTGAGCAGCGGCCGCGGCTCGAGGAATTCCTCGGAGAAAAAGATGTCGCCGAACTCGTGCAGCCGGTTTACCGACTCCGCAAAACCCTTGGCGCCCTGCAGCACTTCGTCGAGGGTTTCCTTCAGCACCTGCGTGTACAGGAGCTGCTTGCCGTACTTCCACTCGTAGATGGCCTTGGCTTCGTCAAGGCCCTCATAGCACTGCAGGCGAATGAGCGGCAGTTCGAAGAGCTCGGAGGTGGTCTTGGCGAGCTCGGTTTTGCCGACGCCAGGCGGCCCTTCGATGAGGATCGGCTTGTGCAGGTGGTAGGCCAGATAGACGGCCGTTGCGATCTGATCGCTGCAGATATAGTTGTGGCTCTCGAACGCCGCCTTGATGCGTTCCACCGATGCGGTGATGTTGTCGATGTCAGCCACTGATCCCCCGGTTGTTCGTCATGCCAAACCATCTATTATCGCACAAGGGTCAACAGCGGGGGTGGCGATGAAAAAGTTACTTACGATTCTCCTGACGTTCGCGGCGGGTGCCGCTGCGGCAGAAACCGTCATCCATGCGGGCAAGCTGTTCGACGCATCCGACGGTTCGGTGCGCGAGCAGGTGACCATTGTCGTTGAGGCAGGCCGCATCAAGGCCGTCGAGGACGGCTACCGGCAGGCGGAAGGCGCGGTGGATCTGCGCGGTGCATTCGTCTCTCCCGGCTGGATCGACATGCACGTGCACATCGCCTCTGAGACTTCTCCGGCCCGCTATCTCGAGCGCTTTACCCTTGAGCCGGCCGACCACGCCCTGCGCGCCACCGCCTACGCCCGGCGAACGCTGGAGGCCGGTTTCACCACGGTTCGGGATCTCGGTACCGCCTCCGGGCTCGCGCAGTCTCTGCGACGCGCGGTGGCGGAAGGCTGGGTGGTGGGCCCGCGCATTTTCACCGCCGGCAAGTCGCTGGCCACCACCGGCGGCCATGCGGACCCGAGCAACGGCCAGCGCAGTGACCTAACCGGCGATCCCGGCCCGGCGGATGGCGTGGTGAACGGTGTGGATGATGCCTACAAAGCGGCGCGGGCGCGTTACAAAGAGGGCGCTGACCTCATCAAGATCACCGCCACGGGCGGCGTGCTGAGTGTTGCCAGGAGCGGCGACAACCCGCAGTTCACCGTGGAGGAAGTGCAGGCCATCGTTGCCGCGGCCCGCGACTACGGCTTTCGGGTGGCGGCGCACGCACACGGAGCGGAGGGCATGCGCCGGGCGGTGCTGGGCGGCGTGGATTCCATCGAGCACGGCACCATGATGACGCCGGACATCATGCGCCTGATGCGCAAGCAGGGCACCTGGTACGTGCCGACCATCAGCGCGGGCGAATTCGTCGGCGAGAAGGCCAAGGAAGACGGTTACTTTCCCGAGATCATCCGCCCCAAGGCGGCGGCCATCGGGCCGCAGATCCACGATACCTTCCGCGCCGCCTATGAGGCCGGTGTGCCCATCGCCTTCGGCACCGATTGCGGTGTGTGCCCGCACGGCAGCAACTGGAAGGAATTCGTCTACATGGTGCAGGCGGGTATGCCGGTGCTGGAGGCGCTCACCAGCGCCACGCGCAGTGCAGCCACGTTGCTCGACCAGTGGCAAGATCTCGGTTCCATCGACGTGGGTAAACGGGCGGATATCGTTGCCCTGCCGGACCCGCGCGATGATGTGCAGGCGTTCGGCAAGGTGCACTTCGTCATGAAGGATGGGCAGATCTACCTTGGGGGAGGCCGATGAAGCACCTGTTGCTGCTCGCGTTGTTGGGGATCTCCGCGGCGAGCGCCGCCCGCGAGCCCTACGATTCCACCTACGAAGTGCGCGCAGCGTCAGCGACGCTGTTTCGCAACGTATCCGTCTACACGGGTGACGGCCGCACACTGGAGCCGACGGACGTGCTGGTTTCCGGCGGCAAGATCCAGCGCATCGGTGAGCAACCTGTGCCGGCGGACGACATCGCAGTGATTGAAGGCGAGGGACGCTGGCTCACTCCAGGCATCATCGACGTGCACTCGCATCTCGGCAACTACCCGTCGCCAGCCGTGCCCTCTACATCGGACGGCAACGAGTCGGTGTTGCCCAACACCGCCAGTGTGTGGGCGGAGCACTCCGTGTGGCCGCAAGACCCGCAGTTTGCGCTGGCCCTGGCGGGCGGCGTGACGACGCTACAGATTTTACCCGGCAGCGCCAATCTCTTCGGCGGCCGCGGCGTGACGCTCAAGAATGTGCCGGCGCGCACGGTGCAGGGCATGAAGTTCCCCGACGCGCCGCAGTCGTTGAAGATGGCGTGTGGTGAAAACCCGAAACGCGTGTATGGCCAACGCATCCTGCCGCCAGCCACGCGCATGGGTAACGTCGCCGGTTACCGCGCCGCCTGGGCGAAGGCTGCGGAGTACCGCGACAAGCGTGCACACGCAGATGCGGAGAAGCGGCCGGAACGTGACATTGGTCTTGATACGCTGGCCTCCGTACTCGACGGCAACATCCTGGTGCACAACCACTGCTACCGAGCGGACGAGATGGCGGTGATGATCGATGTGGCAAAAGAGTTTGGCTACCGCATCACCGCGTTTCATCATGCGGTGGAGTCCTACAAGGTGGCCGACCTGCTCGCCCGCGAGGGCATCTGCTCAGCCATGTGGGCCGACTGGTGGGGCTTCAAGCTCGAGGCGTTCGACGGCGTGTCGCAGAACGTCGCGCTGGTGGATCAGGCTGGTGCCTGCGCCATCGTGCACTCTGATTCGCCGATCGGTATCCAGCGCCTGAATCAGGAGGCGGCCAAGGCGCTGACCGCCGCGCGCCGTGTCGGTATGGACGTGAGCGCAGGAACCGCCTGGCAGTGGATCAGCCTCAACGCAGCCAGGGCGCTTGGCATCGCGGAGCGCACCGGCTCCATCGAGGTGGGCAAAGCGGCGGATGTGGTGCTGTGGAACCGTGATCCTCTGAGCGTGTACGCCAAGGCAGATCTCGTCCTCATCGACGGGTTCACTTACTTCGACCGGGAGGGGCGGCGGCCGGTGTCCGACTTCAGCCTGGAGCACACGGCGGCGGGAGGTGGCGCATGAGGGCGTGGATTGGGCTTGTCTGCCTGCTGCCGGGTCTGGCTACTGCCGAGGGCATCGCCATTCGCGCCGGCAAGGTGCATACGGTTGCTGAGGCCGGCGTGCTCACCGATGCCACCATCCTGGTGCTGGACGGCGTGGTGCAGGCGGTGGGCGCGGGCCTCCCCGTGCCCCCGGGCTACACCGTGGTGGATGCCGCGGATGCGGTGGTCACGCCTGGGCTCGTGGCACCCTACACGCGCTTCGGCATTCAGGAAATCGAGCTTGAGGCGAGCACCCGCGACGATGCTGTGGTGGCCTACCCGCTGGGCCCGGCGCTGGATGTTGCCGATGCATTCGACGACTCGAGCACACTCTATGCGGTGAACCGCCGCGACGGGGTTACCCGCGCGGTGGTGGCGCCGCGCCCGGGCAACGACCCGCTGGCCGGTTGGGGTGCGTTGATCCGGTTGTCACAGAGCGAGCAGTTGGCCGACACGCGAGTTGCTATGTTCGGCACGTTGGCAACCAACGAGTTCTCCGGTGGTTCCACCGCCGCGGTGTTTCAACGATTGCGCGAAGGGCTCACCAATGCCAGGCGTCGCGCCCAGCGCAGCGTGGATTCCCGGGAGTACCGCTATGCGGATAGCGAAGCATTGCATGCGCTGCAGCAGTCCGGCGCACCGCTGGTACTGGAAGTGCATCGCTCCGCCGATATCCGCCGCGCTGTGGACCTCGCTGAGACCTTCAGCTTGCGCCTGATCATCCTCGGCGGCAGCGAGGCATGGAAGGTGGCGGATGTGCTGGCCGCCGCGGACGTACCGGTCATCATCGACGGTTTCGCCAACCGCCCTTCCGGCTTCGACCGTCTCGGTGCGCGCTCGGACAATGCCGCGATGCTGCATGCCGCCGGAGTGCGCGTGTCGTTCACTTCCGAAGAAACCCAGAACGCCCGTTGGGTCCGCCAGATTGCCGGCAATGCGGTGGCCGAGGGCATGCCGTGGGAAGCGGCGCTGGCTGCCATCACCGCCCAGCCTGCTTTGACGTTCGGCTTTCCTAACGGTGTGGGGCAGATCGTCGAGGGCGGCGTGGCGGATCTCGTACTGTGGACCGGCGACCCGCTGGAAGTGACGACCTGGGCCGAACGGGTGATGATCGACGGCGTCTGGCAGCCCATGCACAGCCGCCAGACGCGTCTCTACGAGCGCTACCGATCGCTGGATGCTGAAGGTCTGCCCTACGGATACCGCTGAAGGCTTAGCCTTCCGTGTGCATGCGCATCAGGCCTTCCTGGGTGGCAGACGCCACCAGGCGACCGTCCTGGGCGTAGATCAGCCCGCGGTTGTAGCCGCGTGCACCGCTGGCGCTGGGGCTGTCCTGCACGTACAGCAGCCACTCATCGGCGCGGAACGGCCGGTGGAACCACATCGCGTGATCGAGGCTTGCGGTCTGAATGTTGTCCTGCATGAACGAAATCGCGTGCGGATAGAAGGCGGTGTCGAGCAGCGACCAGTCCGACAGGTAGGCCAGCGCGCACTGATGCAGGCGCTGGTCGTCAGGCAGCGCACCCTTCACGCGCATCCAGGCCCAGTTACGCGGCGGCTGCGGCTTCGGGTCCACGAGATCCAGTGGATGCACCGGGCGAAATTCGATGGGCCGGTCTGTGAAGGTCCAGTCCTTGAACAGCTCCGGGTGTGCCTTGGCCTGCTCCGCCCGCAGATCGTCTTCCAGCGGCAGCGATTCCGGCGGCGGCGCGTCGGGCATGTCCATCTGGTGGGAGAAGCCGTCTTCGTCGATCTGGAAGGAAATGAGCATGGAAAAGATCGGCCGGCCGTGCTGAATGGCGTGCACACCGCGGGTGCTGAAGCTCTTGCCGTCGCGGATGCGATCCACCTTGTAGAGGATGGGCACCTTGGTGTCGCCAGGACGTAGAAAGTAGCCGTGCAGGCTGTGCGCGGGGCGCTCTTCCTCTACCGTGCGCGATGCCGCCACCAGTGCCTGGCCGATCACCTGGCCGCCGTACACGCGCTGCCATCCCTCACTCGGGCTGGTGGCGCGGTAGTGGTTTTTCTCGATTTCTTCCAGATCCAGGAGGTCGAGAACCCTGGAAAACGGAGCGGCCATTGGCAAGCCCTGTACGACGACGGGGGCGCATTATGCCACTTTGAATAGCCGTTGCTCGGTGCGGTCGCGGTTCTATACGATCCAGGACGCGTCGTCGTAGAAGTGCTCTGACACCTGTTCAACCAAAGATCGAATGCGGGTTGTCTCGCCAGCTGACAGCCGCCGGTGCCATGCGGTCGCGTTTGCTCTGCTGTCCGCCTTTACGCTTTGGGTGGTCTTGATACCACCTGAACCCGTGCTGAGGGCGATTTCACTGGGATTCTCCGACGATGTGGCATCCAGCACCGCGCTGCGTACGGCCGGTTCGTATTCAATGGCCAGGCGCTGCGCAAGCACACCGAACTCACGATCCGGATCGTTGCTGAGCGCTTCGTGGTGGACGAAGTGCCATTCTGGGTGTTCGTCCTGGTAGCAACGCACGACGTGGTAGATCAGTTTCCAAGTAAGCGCCGCCTGATCGATGATGGAGTCGTTCAGATTGCTTGAGGCGATCTCCTCTTCGAATGGGTGTAGGTATCGCTCCATCAGTGACTCTTGGTGCAGAAACTCTTTGGCGTGATCGATGCGCCAGCCGAGCCGTTTGATACTGCTCACGAACGCGGCAGGATGCCGTATGGAAACAACGACGCTGGCGTTGAAACGCTGGGCTATCCATTCGGCGGCGAACACCGCCACCGGGTCCTTCAACAGGGGCTTGGAGCCCGCGTGTCGCCTTCGCCGATGCGCTCTCCACTGGCGTATGGTGCTGCGAAGCCTGCTGGGTGAGAACGGAAGTTGCTCGGTAAAAGCGGAGTAGCGGCCGTCTATGAGGCGTTGCATGTCGTCCACGAGATGATGGGCGTTGCCGTCGTGTACGTGTTCGAACCAGCAGCGCACATTCAACTTCTTATAACCCGGTACCTTCACGGTTGGATTGAATGGCTCGTGCACGTAATGGTGGCTGGGTGATTCGCTCAGCATTCTTCCGATCCATGTGGATCCGGATCGAATTGCGCCCGTCACCAGGATGGGATTACAGGTGCTTGCCATGAAGCCGCGTCGTCGCCGTACACGGCGCGCATTCTGCCAGAAGATGGTGTGAGCGATTTACCCCGGCGCCTGATTTTACGACTTTCTGGCGTGCTCGGATGGCGGAAAACCCGCTAGGGAAGAGTTTCCGGTGGATTCCAGGCGGCGATAGTTTGATCGATTCAAATAGCGGTTCATCGCCCAACTCGCAAGGACGGTCAGGCCAATCAACAAGGAAAGCACCGTGTCGAAGTGCCCCGGGCCGATGATGGTGTGAACCAGCCGGGTGACGATCTGCCATGTGCCTGCGGCCACTAGGCCGAAGTATCCCCAGGACATCCATACGCGGTGGGCAATCAGGAATTCGGTTCTACCTGTGAGCGCGTAGCGGCGCACGCTCACGTATCCGGGGATGATCGTCGCCAGGCTCAACACCGCGAAGAAGTGGAACAGGTTCGGCCGGCCGGAAATCTCGTACATGGAAAGCGCGCTGGTGTTTACCGTAATCATCAGCACCAGCCAGATGCTGCCGAGCACCCGGTGCCGCGAATTGCCTTTGCGAGAAAAAAGCACCACTGCGCCCAGCACCAGGCAGATCACTGCCAGCAGGAAGTGCAACGCACCGGGTGCGGTGTCAACCCAGAACTGCCAACTCAACCAGTCGCTCACGCTGCTCTCCGTCATATTGAACCCATACGGTAACGGGGGCTGGCTGATGATTCAGACGATTGCGACGAAAAGCGGTTTTCGAGGCCTGAAACGGTGTTGGGCAACGTTATCTACAGATTGAACAACTTCCGCGCGTTGCCGCCCAGCACCTTCGCCCGCCGCGCCGCACTCATGGGTGCGAGCGCTTCGTGCAGCTCCGCCATCGCATCGATGTGCGAATCCACGTGCGGGTAGTCTGACCCCCAGAGAAACTGGTCTTCTCCCACCAGGTCGCACTGCGCGTCGATGGATTGCTCGCCCGGGTCCATCACGAACCAGAAGTTTTCGCGAATGTACTCGCTGGGTTTGCGTTTCAGCGGGCTTGCCTGGTGAAAGCGCGCGTACTTCTCGTCCAGGCGATCCATCAGGTACTGCACGTAGCCGGCACCAGATTCGACGATGGCGACTTTGAGCTTCGGAAAGCGGTCGAACAGGCCGTCGCACACAAGTGCGGCGACCGCCGGGATGAGCTGCATGGTGCCGCCGAGCCCGAACGAGAATACGGTGTCTATGCGCTCCTTCTCCGGGTCCCACCAGCGGGTGTTGCTGAGGTTTACGACGCGATCAAAGCGCACGATCAGGTGCACGCACACCGGCAGATCCGCCTCGCACATCTTGTGCCACAGGCGGTCGAAGTCGGGGTGTGATGGCCGCTTGCCGCATACCGGCTCCGGCGCCAGGAACATGCCCTTGAAGCCGAGATCCAGACACCGTGCAAGCTCCTGCTCAGCGAGCTTCGGGTCATAGAGTGGCACGTGGGCGATGGGCAGGATGCGGTCCCGGGCGGGGCTTGCAAAGTCCCACTGCCAGTTGTTGTACGCGCGGGCGTAGGCCATGGCCAGTTCCGGGTCGTCTTCCTTGTCCCACAGAATGCCGATGGTGGGGAACACCACGCCGGCATCCACGCCCCACTCGTCGAGCAGTTGCACGCGCGCCTGTGTGTCGTAGGACGCCCGCGGGCAGCCGTCCAGGTACGTGAGGCTGGGATCGGTGAACGTTTGAATGGCATCGTGCTCGACGCCGCCGAGTGCTGCCAGTCGGCCGCTGAGTATCGGCTTACCGTCAACGATCAGGCTCTCCGTGCCATCACGGTCGCGTTCGATGCGGATGGCGCGGTTGCGGAAGCGTGGCTCGAGGTAGTTCAGCCACAGGTCTGGTGGCTCCATCACGTGCGAGTCCATATCCACGACGAATGGTTGCGTTGCTTCAGCCATACGCTGCTCCGGTAGCTTGCAGCCCAAGATTGCCAGCAAAACCACGCCAGGGACAACGCCTGGCAGTGAGTGTCCATGCCGGCGTATGCTCATGCCTGATATGAAGGGTACAGGAGCGATG
>JAUIED010000302.1 GCA_030428905.1 Gammaproteobacteria bacterium | reverse complement strand
ATCGGCTTGCCGGTCCGCACATGCTCGTCACCAAGCTCCGCAATAATCGTTGTGCCCGACGCATGACAATTGCCGATCACACCGGGCAGACCGGCACGCTCGATCAGTTTGTCCAGCAACTCCTGCGGAAAGGTGTTTTCCTTGCCGGTGAAATAGCCCCAGTCAAACAACACCGGGACACCCGCAATCTCCCAGTGTCCGCTGGGAGTGTCCTTGCCACTCGAGAGTTCCTCGGCAAATCCGTAGGCACCGACGACCTCGACGTTCTCATCCGCCCCGGCCGCAAACGCGCCCGTGCTGTCCCGGCCCGCATGAAACAGGCCCAGCTTTGCCAGGTTCGGCAACTGCAAGGGTCCGTCCTCCGATGCCGCGCGCGCCGCCGCGACGTGGCCGAACGTATCCGCACCCACATCACCAAAGCGGTCCGCATCAGCCGTAGCGCCGATACCAAACGAGTCCAACACTGCAATAATCGCCCTGCCCATTTCGATACTCTATCAGAATGACGACATTCTGACCGTCACCTCTTGCACGAACCCTAAACAACGCTGCCCACGCGCGCTGTTCAGGCTACGCCCCGCCGACGGCGTATTCCTCGACCGAATGGCTCGGCAAGCCTGCGCTTTATTTCGGTCGAGGAACACCCCGCCGACAGGGCTTGCGAAGGCGTTTGGGAGCTGCCCCGGCGTTCCGGGTATTCCTCCTCGGAATGGCTCGCTTCGCTGCGCTTGAGTTCTCGAGGAGAAACACCCGGAACGCCGGGGCAGCTCCCACATTCGCTCAGCCTGGGCACGTGCTGCAGACCGGGGTACTGTTCCACGCAAGACCGGAGGGCCGGAATGGCCATCGGGATGTTCTTCGACCGAAGTAAAGCGCAGCGAAGCGAGCCATGAGAGAGAGGAATGTCCCGATGGCCATTCCGGCCCGCCGCGACTTATTCTTGCAAGCTAATGAGCCGCTTCCTCGTCTTTAGAGGCACCGTGATGAACTTCTGTGGGAACGAAGGTGCTCTCCCCGAGGTTTTCGTGGCGATTGTCTTCGACGTAAAAGCCCTCGTAGGACATCAGCCAGATCAGCACACCGATGGCAACCGGGGGCCCGAGAATGGCGAGCTTGAGAGCGAGCCGTTCCCAGCCCATGTGCATGAAGATCCAGACGATGCCGCCGGCTTTCAGCATCATGAATGTCAGGATCAGGAAGGTCCGTACCGCACCGTCGTCCATGAAGTCCGTGGCGTAGGAGAAGCCACTGAGCACGAACAGCGCGATCCACATGATCCAGTAGATTTTCAGGGGATGTTGTTGTCCTTCATCACTTGCCATACGGATGTCCTTACCAGAGATAGAAGAATGCGAAGATGAAGACCCACACGAGGTCAACAAAGTGCCAGTAGAGACCGGCGATCTCGACGATCTCGTAGTTGCCGCCGCGCCGCTCGTAAAAGCCGTTGCGTACACGGTTGGCGACGACCAGCAGGTAGATCACACCAGCGGAAACGTGCATGCCGTGGAAGCCGGTGATCATGAAAAAGCTCGAGCCGAACTGCGCTGCGCCGAAGGGGTTCTCCCAGGGGCGGACACCTTCCATGATCAGCTTGGTCCATTCGAACGCCTGCATGCCGACGAAGGTCGCGCCCAGCGCTGCCGTTGCCACCATCAGCCAGAATGTTGCTTTGCGGTTCTTGCGGTAGCCCATGTTCACGGCCAGCGCCATCGTGCCTGACGAAGTAATGAGCACGAAGGTCATGATGGCGATCAGCAGCAACGGCACATCATAGCCAAACGCGGTCAACCCGAAGACTTCACTCGGATTCGGCCACGGATCCGTCGTCGCGATGCGCACCGACATGTAGCCAACCAGGAAACAGCTGAAGATGAAGGTATCGCTGAGCAGGAAGATCCACATCATGGCCTTGCCCCACGGCATGCCAAAGACCTGCTTGTCCCTCGCAAAGTCGTTGACGACGCCGGCGGTGCCGTCGGGTTCTACCGCTGCTCCACTCTCCATAACCGCTTCAGACATAACTATCCCCAAACCTTGCCAAGGTTCTGATCAAATAAACTAGGTCGATAGCAACAACCCGAACAACACCAGCCAGACCACGAGCAGGAAATGCCAGTACACCGCGCTCAACTGGATGCTCTCTTCAATATTCTCGCTACCGGCAAAAACGCGCATGGTGGCTCGTGTCCAGACATACATTCCGCCGAGGATGTGCAGCGCGTGCAATCCGGTCAGCAGGAAAAAAAATGCATCGGCCGGGTTGCTGGTGATGAAATGGCCACTCGAGTGCAGCTGCTGCCAGGCAATGTACTGGCCAACAAGGAATGCCATCGTCAGCACACCGGTCACCAGCATGCCGGTCCTGAGTCGCTGGCTCTGCCCGTTGCGCGCCGCATTCCGGGTCCACTGGAAAACGATGCTTGCGAGAATCAGTACGACGGTATTGGTCCACAACAACTGCGGCTCGGTCAGCGGCACCCAGTCGCCCAGTTCCATCCGCAGTGAGTAGGCACTCACGAGCAAGGCAAAAAACGACGTGATGACGGCGAGCAGCGTTGCCAGCGCAACGGCCTTGGGCCTGGCGTTGAACGGCGCCTGGTAGCTGGCCTCATCGACGTTCTCGGCAACCCAGGGTTGCGTATTGATTGACTGTTTCAGCATCCAGCCGATCAGGCTGGCGAGGATCACCGCCAGGAATATCAGGCCAACTTCCACCTAGTGTTCGCCCCCGTGGTCGCGCCCGGCGGGCGCAACGTTGGCAGGCACATTTTGCGGAATGTAGTCATCGTCGTAACCCGGGACGCTGTAGTCATATGCCCAGCGATGGCACTCCGGCAGGTCGTGACCCCAGTTGCCGTGCCTGGGCGGCGTGTCCGGTGTCTGCCATTCGAGCGAGTTCGCATGCCACGGATTCGGGTCGGCCTTCTTGCCGTTCCGCAAAGTGATAAACACGTTGATGAAGAACAGGATCTGCGTCGCTGCGACGAACAATGCCGAAACGGTAATCCACGCGTTCAGGTCCTGGGCCGACTCGGGTAGAAAGTCCGTATTGCCCATCGCGAAATAGCGGCGCGGAACGCCGGCAAAACCCAGGTAATGCATCGGCAGATAGATTGCGTAAGTGCCAAGGAACGTCATCCAGAAATGCCACTTGCCGAGGGTCTCGTTGTACATCTTGCCGGTGATCTTCGGCCACCAGTGATAGATCGCACCAAAGACGACGAGAATGGGCGACACACCCATGACCATGTGGAAGTGCGCGACAACGAAATAGGTATCGGACAGCGGCAGGTCGATCGTGACGTTGCCGAGGAACAACCCTGTCAGCCCGCCGTGGATGAACGTAAAGATGAAACCGATCGCAAACAGCATTGGTGTACGCAAATGGATATTGCCTTCCCACAGGGTCAGCACCCAGTTGTAGACCTTGATGGCCGTCGGCACAGCGATAATCAGCGTGGTCGTCGCGAAGAAGAAACCGAAATA
>JAUIED010000301.1 GCA_030428905.1 Gammaproteobacteria bacterium | reverse complement strand
TCAGGCCTACCACCGCGTGGCGGAACGCGCGGCACAGCTGTTCGGCGCCATGGGCGGCCACCAGGCGGGTCCGGTGGCGGAAGCGCTCGCCTGGTCGAGGGCTTTTCGCATCGCCGACGGCCCGGACGAAGTGCACCTGCGCTCGATCTTCGCACGCGAGGACGCTCCGGCCGGGTCTCTGGCGGGCTCGCCTTACATGCCGGAGCCCGAGTCGTTCTGAGCCGGCACCACCCACACGGGTGACGACCAGGCGCGGTCCTGAATGGTCGCGTGCATGTCGGGGTTCGGCGCCACCCCCGCGCGCACCGCATCCCAGGTGCTCCAGCGGCAGCTCGGGTTCTCCAGCACACGCACATAGTAGAAGGCTTTCTGTGCGGCGTCGTACTGAGGGTCCTGCCACAACGCTGCCAGCTCGGCGGCCCCCGTGGCGTCGTTGGTGGTGCAGGTGGCGAGGTCCACGGTCGCACCATTGTCCGGGCAGCGATGGCTGTCCGCATCGACGCTCACACCGCCGGCGCAGGCCACGTCGTACACGGTTTCGTGCGTGCCTTCGTCATCCAGCCAGCCTTTGATGATCTGCAGGCGTTGCAAGGGCTTTGTATCCGGGTCGCGGCTCGCCCAGGCGAAGAACTTCGGCGACGCTGTGCCTGATGCCAGCAGGTCGCTGCCCATGCTCACGCCGTGTGCGTAACCTTGTGCTGCGGCATCATCCCGCCCGACCATATCCGCAGGCAGGTCGTAGCCGGCGAAGAAGCGCACCGGGATGCGCGGGCCGCTGGTGGCGAAGGTTTCCTTGCGCCGCATGCCGGCGTAAATGTGTTCGCGGGTGTTGGCGTCGGCCCACACGCCGGCGAGTCCGGATGCGCCCCAGTACTGCGATGCATCGTTAGCGTATATGCGGCCGTCCTCGGTGGGTTCGTCCAGCGGCACGGAACCGCGCTGCTGCGGCGTGATGTCGCTCATGCCGGTTTTCGACCAGTAGTTGTTCTCTTCGAACGAGCCGGCGGAGTTGTGTGTGTCGCTGGAGCCGATGACGCCAAATTTGTACGGGTTGGCGCCGGTCTCCTGCTCGATGGCGAGGCCGTTGCGATAGGCCTCGCGCACGTAGCTGCCCTCGGGCCTGCTCGACAGTGTGCTGGCCACGCGGATCGGCATGATCTCGAAATCCGCCCACTCGTCGTTGGGCGAAAGCAGCGGGTGGGTGTCGGAAGTGCCCTTGACCTGGGTGACCTCCACGAGCGGTTCGTTGCGCATGCGCTGCTCGGCGTAGGCGGCATCGATGGGATCGCCGGCGAAGTTGGTGGTCTGGAACATCCAGCCGTCGGAGCCGTTGGAGTTGTGCGGTATGGCGAGGCCTTCGATACCGCGGTCGCGCAGGCCGTCCAGCCAGTCCCACATGTCTTCCGGGTTGACCGAGTCCAGCCGCGAAAACGGGATGTCCGGGTGCTCAGAGCCTTGAAAGATGACGTTTCGGTGCAGATTCTCGAAGTCCGGCCCGCCAGTGGTGTACTCGTAGCCGATGAAGGTGGTGAACGTGCCCGGTGCGTTGTTGCGCTCGGCTGCCGCAACGATTTCCTGCCAGGCGCTGCGCACCACGTCGAGGTTCAGCAGGTCGTCGTTCTCCACAAGCCCGCCAATACGCGGGAGAAACGTGTTGAACACCGCGCGGCCCGTGCCTTTTGTGTAGCTCTCGCGTAGCTGCACGGCGATGGGGTGCGAGCCCACCGCTGAATTCTCGTCCATCATGGCAGGCAGCATGCCGAGGTAGGTGGCGTGGTCGGTGACGGCCTGGAAATCGAGCGGCCGCTTCATCTGCAGGCTGATGCCGCTGGCGTGCTCGATGGGCCCGCCCTTGGCAAACGCGTAGCTCTGATCCGGATCGGTTCGCGTGCCAAAGAGATAGGCGTCGAACGAGTAACGCGTGTGCACATGCAGATCGCCGAAGTAGGGGTTGCGATCAGGGTTCGTGGCCACCGCGGCGGCTGATGCTGGCTCCGCGGTTGGTGCGTTCTGCTCTGCTGGCGCTGCCGGCGCACCAGAATCAGCGGCTTGTTCGCTGCATGCTGCCAGTAGTAGTGCTGCCGTTACGGCCGCCAGGCCTGTAGCTCGGTTCATATTGCTCCCCTCGTATGGCTCCCGATATGGCTCCCGATTATTCGTAGCGACGGCCTGCGTGGTCGATCCAGCCGCCCTCGTGGTCCCGCCTCGGCGCATGGTGGGTCCAGTGCACCACGCCGCCGCGCTCGTTCCACTCATACTGGCCGTACAGCGACACACTGTCACCTTCGCGCAGCGCATCAATACGCGGCGCGATATCGATGTTGTGCGACACGAGGATGGTGTGGCCGCTGGCCAGACGCAAGATGAATTTCTGGTGCCGATCACCTTCGCGGTCGTCGGCGAGCAGTTTCACCACGCGGCCCTCCGCGTGCAGCATGCGCCCGCTGGTGCGGGTGGCGTAGGCCTGCTCCACCGCCGCGCCGTCGCTGCCGGACGGCGGTTGAACCACGGTGTTTTCAGGGTAGAAACGGGCCAGCAGTGCGGCCACGACGATGACGGCGATGGCCTGAAGGGCTTTGCGCATAGTGTGTCTGGTAGTGAGCGAGGGGGGAGTTTAGCAGGGGAGGAGAGGGGGAGAGGGGGAGGAAGGGGGCTGGGAGGGGATGGCGGGGATTGGAAGAGGTTGCGAATAGGTAGTGCCGGGGCTCTGCCCCGGGCCCCGCCCTCGCCGGGAGCAGGGTTCGCCCTGGGGGCGATCCCTGCTTGTCAGGGTGGTTGCCGGGGTTCTGGTGTCAAGGGACGCTGCGCTTCTGCCCTTGACACCAGAACCCCGGCGGGTGGTTGGCGGAGATAGGGTCTTGCTGTGGTGAGTGTTTGGGATGGGCTGAGTGTTTTGGCTCGCTGGGAGCACTTATCCATATCCCAAAGAGTCAGCCCCTCCAACGCTAAGCGACGTTGGGCTGTGGGTAAGTGCGGCGCCCGACTACCGTTTTCTTGTTTTCTTTGATGTCTGAAGAGAGTTGACACACTATAACATAGCCACTATACTTTATGCATGCTTGTTAATCAGCAAGAGCTTGAATTTCCACGAAAACCGGGCTGGCCCAGGCCAGGTCCCGGGCGCAAACCCTACGGTCGCTCCACCGTGTGGCACCGCTCCCGTGGGAAGGTGTCTGGGTGTCATCCCTTGCACGTCACCCTGCGGGTGCGGGAAGGGGTGCCGGGGCTGCGCACGGGGCGGTTCATTCGCGCGTTTCGCACCACGCTCGGCATGTGTGTGCATCGTTCCGGCTTTCGGGTGGTGCACTACTCGGTGCAGCACAACCACGTGCATCTGCTCATCGAGGCAGACGATGCCGACAAGTTGGGGTGCGGCATGAAAAGCCTCGGCGCGCGTTTTGCGCGGGCGGTGAATCGGGTGTTTGGTCGGTCAGGGCCGGTGCTGAAAGAGCGCTATCACATGCGGGCGCTGAAAACGCCGAAAGAGGTGCGGCATG
>JAUIED010000300.1 GCA_030428905.1 Gammaproteobacteria bacterium | reverse complement strand
CAGCCAGCGCCGGGCCAACGAGGCGCCAACGGGATCAGCGCCGCCCAACAGCACCCGCAGCGGCACGCCGCAACCATGAAACGCCTGCCAATCCGCCGTCTCGGTAGCGCGGACGTCCGCCGCGAGACATGCAGCGCGGTCCACCGTGGGCGAGCCCGGCAGCCTGAACATCTGCGCGACAGCGTGCCCACCCCGCCCTGTAGTGCTGATCAAGCCGAGCATGGCGGCGACACCGAGGCGGCTTTCCGTCAGCAGCGCGGCCGCGGCGAGAAAATCCAGCAAGCCTCGCGGGCCGCGGGCCGCCACCCGCAGCAGCCGCTCAAACGGCGGCAGCGTACACGTGCCCGCCTCCGCGTCAGCCCCCGGAAGTACAGGCGCGGCGAGCACCACGCGACTGATGCGCACCGGGTCGACTGCGGCGAGCATCTGCGCGGTGAGCGCTCCACGGCCGAGCGCCAGCACTGTGCAACGCGCAATTCCGAGGCTGCGCAGCAGCGCGGCCATCTGCTCCGCGCTGTCCTGGGGCGAGGTTGAACGGCGCCCGTAGAGCAGCCGCAACCTGCCATCCCGAGCCGCCTGCTGCAGGGCCAGGGGCACGGCGGCGAGATGAAATTCGTCTCCCAGCATCAGACAACACGGCGCGGATTCGACGCCCATGCTGTACAAGCCGACATCATCGGCTGCCGCACTGGCATGCCAGCCACTCAGCGGATCCTCAGGCATCATCGGGTAGAGCGCCGCAAGCGCGCTCATGAGCCGTATCACTTCGGTCTGCCCGGTCGCGCCGGTCTTCTGGTACACCGCCCGCACCTGCGTGCGCACCGTGGCAACGGAGGTATCCCGGGAGGATGCAATCTCCGTAATAGATTCACCGAGGAACACGCGCCGGGCGATATCCACTTCCGAACCAGTGAGATCGAAAGACGCCGCGAGCAACGGCTCGAGACGGGCATGCCAGACGATGTCCGTCGTGCGCAGCTGAAAGACCGACGTTTGACTGGCGTGCGGCTCGATGGATATGAGCAATGGCCGAGCCACATCGCTGCGCATTACCTGCAACAGAAACAGCGACTGGCCGGCGGACGCCTGGCGCCCGTCGAGATGCGCACGCAGCCGTCTATGGCCCGTCGCATCCAGCGGCAGCACATCTACACTGCAGCCCAGGGATAACCCATAGGCCCGCCCGGCCGCCGGATTGAAATCACGCACGACACCGGTCCGATCCACACTGAATACCGGTTGTGCATCGTCAGCAATCTGCGTCTGCTCATGCGCGGACGGTTGCCGCAGGGCCTGCATCATCTGCGCGGCCCGAAGGCGATGCCGCTCGAGCAGGTCACCGCCGGCCGCAAGCAAGTCGGCACGGTCTGCCAACAACCCCAGCAGTTCCGGCAGCCGTTCAGGCTCAAGCGCAACGGCGTAGAGGCGGTCTACCAGCTGGGTGTCCTGTTCGCGCATCGTCTTCGCGGTGCTACCGGGCCAAAGCGCCGATACTGTAGCAGAGTGCTGGTTACCCGAGGGCGGTACCGGCCTGACGGGGCCTAGCTCAGCGACAGCCCTTCGAGGCTGCCCTCCTCCCGCCAATCTTCCAGCACCTTGAAAAACGCCACGGGACCGAGGCCGAAGTTGGTGTCCTGGCGGGACCGCTCACCGGGCTTGCCTTCGTTGTTGTAGTAGCCCGGCGTGCAGTCCGCGAGGAAGTTCTCGTTCACGCGCGCGAGCTGCACGATGGTATCCACCCATGCCTGCTCAGCCTCTGCTGTCGCCTCCACGACCTTGTGATTACCTTTCTGACACTGGCCGATGATGTAGGAAATGTGCTTTGCCTGCTCATTGAGCGCGTGCGGATAGTTGGCAGTGAAGCCGGACTGCACGTGGCCCATCTGAAAGCAGTTTGGAAAGCCGTGCAGGTGTAAGCCATGCATGGTGCGGGCGCCATCAGCCCAGTGCTCGGTGAGGCTTTCCCCGCCTCGACCGTAGGTCTCGAATCCGCAACGGCGCGAATACCCGGTGCCCACCTCGAAACCGGTGCCGAATACAATGCAGTCCAGCGGATATTCCGTGCCGTTGGCCACCACACCGTGCTCCGTGATGCGTTCCACTCCGCGACCTTCGGTGTCCACCAGGGTGACATTATCGCGGTTGAATGTGGGCAGGTAGTCGTCGTGGAAACACGGCCGTTTGCAGAACTGCCGGTAGTACGGCTTGAGGCTTTCCGCCACATTCCCGTCGTTGACAATTTTGTCTACGCGCGCGCGGATCTGCTCCATCTTCTGGAAGTCCGCCAGCTCCATCTTCTGCGCAAGCGCTTCCGGCGACAGATCCGCGTTCTCCTCACTCTGCACCATGAAAATGAGATTGCGGATGATCTCGGTCCATCCGTCTTTGACCAGATCCTCTTCAGCAACGCCGCCCGAAACGAGCAGATTGAAGTTGTCCATGCGCTCCTGATGCCAGTTGGGCTTCAGACTCGACCACCACTGCGTGTCCGTCGGCCGGTCATTGCGCTCGTCGATGGATGAGGGCGTGCGTTGGAACACGTAGAGGTGTTTGGCGCCCTCTGCCAGGTGCGGTACACACTGCACGGCGGTGGCGCCGGTGCCGATGATACCGACCACTTTGTCAGCCAGCCGGTCGAGCCCGCCGTTGGCATCGCCGCCGGTGTATTCGTAGTCCCAGCGGCTGGTGTGAAACGTATGGCCCTTGTAGTCGGTGATGCCAGGAATACCCGGCAGTTTCGGCCGGTTGAGCGGACCGTTGGACATGATCACGAAACGCGCACGCATGGCATCGTCGTGATTGGTGCGCACAATCCATCGCTCGGAGGCCTCGTCCCAACGTACTTCACGCACTTCCGTCTGAAAGCAGACATCGTCGTACAGGTTGAAGTGACGGGCGATGCGCTGGCTGTAGTCCATGATGTCCACGCCATCGATGTACTTCTTCTTCGGCATGTAGCCGGTTTCTTCGAGCAGCGGAAGATACACGTAGGATTCGATGTCGCATGCCACGCCGGGGTAGCGATTCCAGTACCAGGTGCCGCCGAAATCGCTGGCCTTGTCGATCATGCGGATGCTGCCGATGCCGGCTTCGCGCAGGCGGGCGCCGGCGAGCAGACCACCGAAACCACCGCCGATAATGATGATGTCCACCTCATCGTTGAGGGGCTCCCTTTGCAGGGGCGCATCGACGTAGGGATCTTCAATGTAGTGGCTGAACTCACCAGCCATCTCCACGTACTGCTCGTTGCCATCCTCACGCAGACGCTTGTCACGCTCGGTGCGGTACTTCTCACGCAGCGCGTCTGCATCAAAACCCAGATCGGTCGCCCCTTCGGCCATCGTCAACTCTCCCGGAAATCAAAACCTGTGTGTGTATCGTCACGCAGCCGCCCGTACCATGCGGGAATCCCGAAGGTCATGGGCGCGCAAACCATCGAGCATCGTAGCTTCCGGCGTCGTGAGATACCACGACGGAGAAACCCGCATCTGCCTGCGCCGCCCGCAACCAG
>JAUIED010000066.1 GCA_030428905.1 Gammaproteobacteria bacterium | reverse complement strand
TCCTTCGTGCAGGATGACGTTGCCGATCACGCGGGCATTGTCGGCCACGAAGTACTCCCCCTCAGCCCGCACCCGCTGTTCACGTAATTGACAAAGCACACTTCCCTCCCCACATATCTCACTGTTTTTTAAGGCTTTTATTTCGCCACAACCGCCTTACACCCTGCTCATACAGGGGCAGCCACAGCGCCTGCATAGTACCGTACTTGCAACCGCTGATAGACCCGCATGATCAACGAACTACCAGAGTTTGACGTCCTGGTAGAGATGGCCCGTAACGACCCGCAAGGACTCGAGCGCCTACGGAACCAGCTCACCAACAAGGTGATCGACGCCCAGGACGACGCACTGAAGAAGCAGCGGCTGAAAGGTCTCGCCTTCCAGATCGATATGGAGCGCAAGCGCGCGGGCACGCCCATGGCAGCCACCATCAAGCTCTCCGAGATGATGTGCTGGAAGCTCGCGGAGCTGAACCGCTGCTTTCTCCAGCCGGAGGACACCGCCGCGGCGACGAAAGACGCCTGTGCCGACATCGTGCCGTTCCGCAAGTCCGACGCCTGACAGGCGCGCCTGATAGAATGGCTGCATGAAATTCTGCAGCCAATGCGGCGAAACGGTCGGCCGTAAGGTCCCCGAAGGCGACAACCGCGAGCGCTTCGTGTGCGACGCCTGCGACACCGTGCACTACCAGAACCCGCGCATCGTTACCGGTTGCCTGGCCACCTGGGAAGACCGTGTGCTGCTCGCGCGACGCGCCATTGAGCCCCGCGCAGGCTACTGGACCCTGCCCGCAGGATTTCTCGAGAACGGGGAAACCCCAGCCGCGGGTGCTGCACGCGAAACCCTCGAAGAGGCGGTCGCCGAAGTAGAGATCATCGATCTCTACACGCTGTTCAGCCTGCCCCACATCAGCCAGGTGTATTGTTTCTATCGCGCCACGCTCCCGGAGCCGCGCTTCGCAGCCGGCGCTGAGTCTACGGATGTTCGGCTGTTCGCAGAGCACGAGATTCCCTGGGAAGAGCTGGCCTTTCCGGTAATCCGCGACACGCTGCAGTTCTACTTCCAAGACCGCGCACGCGGCCACTACGAGATGCGTGCGCGGGATCTGATTTTCGAGCGCCGCCGCTGAGCTGTCTGCGTCAGCGCGCAAGCTCGCGGCGCAGGGCTTTGAGAATGCGGCCATAGCGTTCCTCTCTCAGGTGCTCCTGCATCATCGTGCCGAGGGCGACGCTGGAAATCGTGGCGCCTGAAATGGCGTCGATGGCGAACTCCCCAGGCGGTGCACGCCTACGTACCTCCAGGCGCGCATCGCCCGCTTCGTCGAACAACCGCTTGCCGTTCCAACTCGCCAACCAGCGCGCATCTTCTATGCGGTCCCCGACACCAGGCGTCTCGGCGTGCCGGTAGACGACCAGCGCTTCGATGGTATTGAGGTCGGGCGCCAATGCCACGAGGCAGTAGATCGTCGACCACATGCCGGTTGCCTGCATGGGCACCACCGCCCGCACTACCTCACCACCGGAACGGGCGAGGTAGATCACCGCCTGATCCGGGCCGCCTGCCACCGGCCAGGGAGGCACCGAATGCGGGTCCTTTACCTCCATCGGAGCACCGCTGGCGAGCGCAAACACCCGTGCTTCGAGGTCGAGATAGGCCGCGGACGCAGCAAAATCCGACAGTTCGCCCGCCTCCCCCGCCGCTCGCACGATGGCATGTACCCGCTCGAGCTGCGGCCGCAGCTCCTGTAGTGGCCGTGCCCAAACGACAACCAGCGAAATAACAAGCGAGCAAACGAATGCCACCGCGACAGCAAACAGAATGGTTCTGGAGGTTGTCGGCACTGGAGTCATGTGTGTCGGACGCTTTGCGATGCCTCCCGCAGCTAAGTGTATTCCGCAGGGGCGAACAATACGTAGGACTGCCAATATCAAGCGTATGAAAAAGCGGTATGCGGCATTCCTGTTCGTACTGACGCTGGCCTGGGGTGCCGGCGGCAACAGCGTGCTCGCTGCGGATGTACCCTGCGCGGCCTGTCATGCGCAAACCCATAAAAGTCCCGCCCATGAAGCTGCCGCCGTTACCTGCCAGGCATGCCACGGCACGGGGGAAGCACACCTGGCCATGCCCTCGGCAGACACCATCGAGACGTTTCGCGCGCCAGCCTCCGCAGCCATCTGCAGCGGGTGCCACACAAACACCCATATCCCCGCCAGAGATGCACACGCTGGTGCAGGCGTCACCTGTACCAGTTGCCACTCGGCACATGCCTCACCGCCCGAAGCACCAGCGGCGGCCTGCGCCACCTGCCATGCTGCGGTAAATGCCGCCTTCCAGATGCATCAGAGCCATCGCAGCAACGGCGAGACTTCAGCCTGCGTCGCCTGCCACGACCCGCACGCGCCGGGGCGCGAACCGGATTGCGCGCAGTGCCACGCCGACGTTGCGGGGCCATACGTTTACGAGCACGCAGCATCGCGCCTCGAGGGTTGCGCGGCATGCCACGCGCCGCACGGCAGCACCAACCGGCACCTGCTGGCAATGCAGGACACCGGCGCGCTCTGCCTTACCTGTCACGGCGCCATGCCGCAGTTTCACGTGGGTTTCGCGCCGAATGCACCGTCGCGATTCGACACCCTCACACAGTGCACCAACTGTCATGTCGAGATTCACGGCTCGAACCTCGATCGCAACTTCCTGAAATGAACATTACCGCTCGCACGGCTGCGTACATGCTCTGCGCCTGCACGTTACCCGCGGCGGCCGCGACCACCGTCACCGGCGAGGCTGAGGTGCTGGTTCGTGATCGCCACCTCAGCGGCGATCATGGCAAGTATCGGCAGCACGTGGACCTCGGCAGCGGCGTGCGGCTCGGAGCCGCGTGGCTGGAGATCCGGCCGGACAACCCCGCCGCACCCGACCTGCTCCGAATTGCCGCCCAGGGGCTCGGCGGCGATCCGTGGGAGCACCTGTCGTTAGAGGTGCGTAAGTACGGCAGCTATCGTGTAACATACGCGCGAACGCAAAGCGAATTCTTCTACCACGACCGGCTCATCGCCGCCGCTGACGTTCGCCCTTCCGCATCCGACGACGGTGATCTGCATACCTTCGACTTCCGTCGCACCCGCCACCGCGCCGCCTTCGAATGGCAGGCGACGCAGCGCGATACGCTTGAATTCACATGGGACGCATACGAAAAGCGCGGTAACAGCACTACCGTGCTGGACATCTCACGCGAAGAGTTCGAAATGGCGCGGCCGCTGGATCAGCGGCAGGATCGGTTCGGTCTCGCTTGGCAGCATCGATTCGACAACAGCGTGCTGCGTGTAAGCCACCGCCGTGGTGAGCACGAAGACGACCGCCTGACCTTGCTCACCGAACCTTCGCTCGGCTCCTCACCTGCCGCACCTACCCGGTTGCAGAGCTATCGACTCGACGCACCAACCTCCACCGATGCAGACGAGTCGACCATCACCTGGACGTGGCGACCCAATCAGCAATGGCGCACGCATGTCAGCGCCTTACAGGTGGATGCAGACCTCGACTTCCACGCCGGTGAGGGCATCGACGGCATCGGTTTCGACGGCGCACCGCTTCGCCCGGCGACCCCAGCGCGGGGTGCCGCCGACCGCACGGTACGTCGCATAGATGCCGGAGCCGAGTGGACACTATCGGACCGCTGGCGCCTCGCCTTGGACGGCCGCACGCAGCGGTTGGAGCAGGATGCGGATTTCAACGAGGGCAGCACAGACAGCCGCTGGCGCGTGGACGAGGAACGCATCGGTGTTCGCGCCGAGGCCGACCTCACCGACACACTCACCACCTCGCTCGGCTGGCGCTGGAGAACCCGCCGATTCGATCATCGTCTCACGGATGCCATCACGTTGCTGGACGAAAGCCAGGACAGCCGCAGCGGCACCTGGTTTGCGGAACTCCGCTATCGGCCATCGTTACACTGGTTGGTGCACATGAGCGTGGAAGACGACGATCTGGACGACGCATTCGTTACCTCGCTGCCGACCGATGCCCGCCGTTGGCGGCTGCGTGCCCGCTACCGGTGGACAGCCGGCACGACGGCAGAAGCATCGTGGAGCCTGCGTGATCTGGAAAACCGGGCCTCCGGCTGGGAGGGCCGCGTTGGTCAGCTGCACGGCAGCATTCACTACCCCGGCGAACGTCTGGAACTTCTGCTCAGCGCCAGCCGGTTTACCTACGACACCAGCATTCTGCAGAACCTCAGGGCAGGCACCAGGCAGGTGCTGTTCGACATCGATGAGGAGGTCTGGTCGTCGATCTACCACGCTTCAGGCAGGTATCGCATCGATGCCCGTTGGAGTTTGCAGGCACAGCATGATCGTTCAAGCACCAAGGGGCATGTGGAAGCACGACGGCTCGACTGGCGTGTGGGCGTCGGTTTGTCGATCAACGCCCATGCGGGCCTGGAAGCACGCTACCGGCGCGTGACGCACGATGAAGACTTCGAGGCGTTTCGCGCGCACATTGTGGAGCTGGCTCTCCGCTTAAACCTTCACTGAGCAGGTGGCATTGCAGCTACCGCTCAAAGCAGACAAGTCATCTGAATGTTACACCGGGCGTAGACGGATGGCTGGCATGGAACCCGCGTGAATCCAAGCTTCTCGTACAGGTTGATCGCAGGCTCGAGCACCGTGTTGCTTTCGAGGTAGATCTCGCGCGCGCCACGCCGCCGTGCTTCATCCATGATCGCTCGGCCGAGCAGCACGCCAACCCCACGCCCGCGGGCAGCTTCGGCCACTGCCATCTTGGCCAGCTCCCAGGTGCCGTCATCCTTACGCAGCAGCGAGCAGGTGCCTATCACTTGCTGACCCTGCTCCGCCATGACGATGTAACCACCGCGATCGATGACTGCAGTACGGGGATGATCCAGCACCGCGTAGTCTTCCGCTTCCGGCGTCCAGTGCTGCTCGATCCACGCGAGGTTGAGTGCGCGATACTCCGCAGCATGCCGGTCCTCGAAAGGCACCAGCCGGATCGTGGTCGGTTTGTCTGCCGGGTTGCTCACCCCACTATGATGCGCGCATTGCGGAACATGCGCATCCACGGCCCATCTTCACCCCAGGCCGCGTCAGCCCAGACATTCTGCACGCTGCGAAACACCCGTTCCGGGTGCGGCATCATGATCAGCGCACGCCCCTGTGCAGCGGTTACCGCCGCCAGCCCCTCACGGGCGCCGTTGGGGTTGTGCGGGTAGCGTTCCGTGGGAGCGCCGTGGTGATCCACATACTGCATGGCGATCTGCCCCGATCCTGCGAGCCGCTCGAAGTCGCCATCTGCATCGAACTCCGCGCGGCCTTCGCCGTGTGCCAGTGCCACCGGCAGCACCGACCCCTGCATACCGTCGAGCCAGGGCGAGTCACTCGCATTGATGCGCAGCAACACCGTGCGACCTTCGAACTGCTCCGAGCGGTTGCGCACGAATCGCGGCCAGGCATCAGCACCCGGCACGAGCTCCTTGATCTGCGCCATCATCTGGCAGCCGTTGCACACCCCGAGGAGCAGCCGGTCCTTCGCGGCATACTCGGCGAACTGATCGTTGAGCGCAGCATGGTAGCGGATGGATTTGGCCCAGCCGCCGCCGCCGCCGAGCACATCGCCGTAGGAGAAGCCGCCGCAGGCGACCAGCGCCGGGAAGTCCGCAAGCGCTACCCGCCCTTCGAGCAGATCGCTCATGTGCACATCCACCGGCGCGAAGCCTGCACGTTCGAACACGGCGGCCATCTCGAGCTGGCCGTTCACGCCCTGCTCGCGCAGCACGGCGATACGCGGCCGGTCACCATGTATTGCCGGTAGCTGGTTGGTATCGAACGTCAGCGCGGCATGCAGACCGGGAGAGGCTTCAGCGATGGTCGCAAACTCCTCATCGGCGCAATCGGGGTTGTCGCGGCGGCGCTGCATGAGATAGCTGGTCTTCGCCCAGGCTTCCTGCAGCGACGCTCGGTTGTCGGTGAGGAGCGTCTTGCCACCCGAGAGCACACAAATCTGCTCATCATCCCGCAGCTGTGCCACCACACGGCTGCGCACCAGGCTTTGTGGCAGGTGTGCCAACAAAGGCGCCACATCTTTATCGGCGAGTTGCACGACAATGCCGATCTCTTCATTGAACAGATCCGCCAACGGTTCGCCTTCGACCTGGATATCGAGGCCAACCCGGGCGGCAAAGCTCATTTCCAGCAGCGTCGCCAGCAAGCCGCCGTCCGAACGGTCGTGATACGCACACAACACGCCTTGCGCACGCAGCGCGCTGACGCATTCCAGCAGCGCCTTGAGCTCATCGGCGCGCACGTCCGGCGCTTCGTCGCCGAGCTGCGCATACACCTGTGCCAGCGCAGATCCGCCGAGGCGCGCCGCGGCGCCGGCACATTCGAGAAGCACGAGCGCGCTGCCGCCTCTGCGAATCTGCGGTGTGAGACCGCGGCGCACGTCCGCTACGGGTGCGAACGCGGAAGCGATGAGCGTCATGGGCGCGACCACCTCACGGTCCTCCCCGTCCTGCTGCCAGCGCGTACGCATGGACAGGCTGTCTTTACCCACCGGAATCGCAACGCCCAGCGCCGGGCAGAATTCCATGCCCACCGCGCGCACGCCTTCGAACAATGCCTGATCTTCACCCTCTGCACCCGCCGCGGCCATCCAGTTCGCCGAAAGCACAACCCGATCAAGCGACACCACATCTGCGCTGAACAGGTTGATCAACGCCTCGGCAACCGCCATGCGCGCCGAAGCCGCCGCGTCGATGAGCGCCAGCGGCGATCGTTCGCCCATGGCAAAGGCTTCGCCCTGCACGGTGTTGTATCCGGCAATGGTCACCGCCGCATCTGCCACGGGCACCTGCCAGGGGCCGACCATCTGCTCCTGAGCGACGAGGCCGGTAATACTGCGGTCGCCGATGGTGATGAGAAACTGCTTGCTCGCCACCGCCGGAAAACGCAGCACCCGCTGCACGGCTTCGGCCAGTTTCACTCCGTCCAGCGCTAGCGCCCGGCGCTGCGGCCGCTGCGTGTCGAATGCGCGCGACATCTTCGGCGGTTTGCCGAACAGTACATCCAGGGGCAAATCCACCGGGCTGTTGTCGAAGTGGCTGTCCTGCACTGCCAGATGCTGCTCGGCGGTGGCATCGCCCACGTGGGCATAGGGACAGCGCTCGCGCGCGCAGATGGCCTCGAATCGCGGCAGCGCATCGGCGCGTATGCCGAGCACGTAACGTTCCTGTGCCTCGTTGCACCAGATTTCCAGCGGGCTCATGCCGAGGTCCGCGTTGGGCACATCGCGCAAGTGGAAGCGGCCACCGGCGCCCGCATCCTTGACCAGCTCCGGCAGGGCATTGGATAAACCACCGGCGCCGACGTCGTGAATCAGCAGTATGGGATTCTCTTTACCCAGCGCCGTGCAGGCATCGATCACCTCCTGGCAGCGGCGCTCCATCTCCGCGTTGTCCCGCTGCACGGAGGCGAAGTCGAGATCCGTAGCGCTCATGCCTGAGGCCATGCTGGAAGCCGCACCACCACCGAGGCCGATGAGCATCGCCGGACCACCGAGCACCACGAGTGCGGTGCCCGGCGGAAACGTCGTACTTTCCACGTGCTCTGCACGCACCATGCCCACGCCGCCGGCGATCATGACCGGCTTGTGATAACCGCGAACGCGGCCAGCGCGCTCCTCGAGCTCCATGGTGCGGAAGTAACCCGCCAGAGCCGGACGGCCATACTCGTTGTTGAACGACGCTGCACCGATGGGGCCTTCGAGCATGATGTCGAGCGCCGTGACGATGTGCTCCGGCTTGCCCGTGCGCACTTCCCAGGGTTGCGGGTCCTCCGGCAGGTTCAGGTGCGAGGTGGTGAAGCCGCTCAGGCCCGCTTTGGGTTTCGAGCCCCGGCCCACTGCGCCCTCGTCGCGAATCTCGCCACCTGAACCGGTGGCGGCACCAGGGTAAGGCGCGATCGCGGTGGGATGGTTGTGTGTCTCCACTTTCATCAGCACGTGCACCGGCTCTCGCACGTAGCCGTAGGCGTGACTGTCCGGATCCACCCACAGGCGCTCAGCCTCAAAGCCTTCGATCACCGCTGCGTTGTCCCGGTAGGCGCTGAGCACACCGCGGCCGTTGATGGCCTGGAAGGTGTTGCGGATCATGTCGAACAGGGAGCGCGACCAGGGTTCACCGTCCACCGTCCAGTCGGCGTTGAAGATCTTGTGACGACAGTGTTCAGAGTTCGCCTGCGCAAACATCATCAGCTCAACATCCGTCGGGTCACGCTCGAGGCGTGTGTATGCGCCGCGCAGATAGTCAATTTCGTCTGCTGACAGAGCAAGACCGAGGGCGACGTTGGCACTTTCCAGATCCGCCAGGGGCACGCGGCGCAGCGGCTTCGGTTGCGCATCGGAAAACACGTCCGCGAAATCCCCGTCCGCCACCCAGCGCGATGTCATGCGATCAAACAGCACCTCTTTGCGTAGCTCACTACCGCCTTCGACAAACCAACGAACACCGCGCTCAACGCGCTGCACCGCATCGAGCCCGACGATGCGAAAAATGTCGCTGGCCTTGCTGGACCAGGGTGACACGGTTCCAGCACGCGGCAGCACCACGCCCACGCATGCACCGCGACGCTGTGGCAGCCCGCTCTGCGGTCCGTAGCACAACAACGCTTCCGCACGTTCGCGCTCCTGCTCGTCAAGAGGTCGGCTGAGGCTCAGCAGATGCACATACTCCGCATACAGCGCACCATTCGGCAGCGCCGGTGAGAAGCCGGCCAGACGAAAGTGCGAGTAAGCCGGTTGTCCTGCCAGCGCCAGTACCTGGTTCACGTACGTGCTCTCCTCATTCTGAAAAAGTCCTGCATCAACGCCACAGCTTCGTCTTCACAGACGCCCATGGTTACCTCGATGCGGTGGTTGAGTGCCGGGTTGTCCAGCACCTGGGCGGTAGACACCACCGCACCAGCCTTCGGCTCGCGGGCGGCAAACACCAGACGGTCCACGCGGGCGTGCACCAGGGCGCCTGCGCACATGGTGCAGGGTTCCACGGTGACGTAGAGCGTGCTGCCCGGCAGCCGATAGTTGCCGACCGCCGCAGCCGCCTGACGCAGAGCACCGACCTCCGCGTGTGCGGTGGGGTCGTGTGCACCGATGCAGGCGTTGCTCGCCTCGCCCTGCACCACACCCAGGGAATCTACCAGCACGGCACCCACCGGCACCTCACCGACCTGTGCAGCCAGGCGTGCGAGTTCGAGGCAGCGCGCCATGAAACGGCGATCGTCGGCTTCCATCAGCCATCACCCCGCACGGCGACCAGCGCGTAGCGCGCCAACGCAGGCAGAACATAGACCAGCAGAAAACCGATGCCCATGGCCGAGTATCCGGCTGCAATCAACGGTACAACCCCCACCTCTGAGGCAAGCGCACCGGCAGCAAGCAGGACCACAGCCAGGCCAAGACGGCGTAACGGCTGCAGGGCATCTTCCACGCCGTGCGCTACCCGCTCGATGATCCCCTGCACCAGGCCGGTCACTGTTTCGATTAGCGTGCCCACGAGCGCGATCGAAAACAGCACCACCAGCCAGGTACCGCCATACGCGGAGATCATGAAGTAGTTCGGCAGTGCTTCATCAAGCACAGCCGGAAGGCCGCGCATGTAGCTCAGATGGAACATCAGCGCTGGCAGGCAAATAGCGAGGGAAGTAAGCGCTGCGGTGATCAATGATTGTGCGGGACGCTGCAGCCCGCGTACGGTGAACAGAAGCACCGGCAACACCGCAGCGTTGTATCCAGCGTACAACAGACCTGACTGCAGCCAGCCAGTCGCCTCCCCTTGGTCCTCAGCCAACACCGTGAAATCCACACCTATGGTCAGCAGGTAGGCTGCAAAGACGGCGAACATCAGCGCGGTCCAGACGGTGAGCATACGCTCCACCGCCGAACGCCCGAAGAAGAGCACAATGAGGGCCACAAGGAAGATCGCCGCGGTGGCGTAGCGCGCCGGCACGCCAATCTGGTCTTGCAGCAGTGCACCCGCAGCTGCACCGACGACACCCACCACGAGAATGAACAGCGCAACGTACAGAACTTCGAACAACCACCATCCACGGCCCAGAAGCCTGCGAAAAAAAGAGCGGTAGTCGTGCGCCTGCCACAATCGGGCCAGCTCAAATGTGACGTAGAGGATGGCGAGAAAAACGAGTGCCGACACAGCAATGGCCAGCAAACCACCCTTGGGTCCAAGGCTCGTGAAGTACTCCACCACTTCGCGTCCGGTGCCGTAGCCGCCACCCATAATCACCGACGCATACACTGCGGGCGTCACCAGATAGAGTTGTGTGGGCACGCTCACCGCGGGCTCACTCCCATTCGATGGTTGCCGGTGGCTTGCTCGACACGTCGTAGACCACTCGCGAAACGCTCGCGATCTCATTGATGATGCGGTTGGAGACCCGTTCGATGAACGCGTACGGCAGGTGCGCCCATCGCGCCGTCATGAAATCGGTGGTCTCTACCGCCCGAAGAGCGATGACATGCTCGTAGCGGCGCGCGTCGCCCACCACACCCACCGACTTCACCGGCAGATACACGGCAAAGGCCTGGCTGACTTTGTCGTACAGCTCAGCGGCACGCAGTTCGTGGATGAAAATGGCGTCTGCTTCACGCAGCACGTCCGCGTACTCGGATTTCACTTCGCCGAGAATGCGCACGCCAAGGCCAGGCCCTGGGAACGGGTGGCGAAACACCAGGCTGTCCGGCAGACCAAGGTGCACGCCGATACGCCGCACTTCATCTTTGAAGAGTTCTCGCAAAGGCTCCACCAGCTTGAGCTGCATGCGCTCGGGCAGACCACCCACGTTGTGGTGCGACTTGATGACGTGCGCCTTGCCGTACTTGCTGGCAGCGCTTTCGATGACGTCCGGGTAGATGGTGCCCTGAGCCAACCAGGCTACGTCCGTCAGCTTGTCTGCCTCTCGCTCGAACACCTCGATGAACGTGTTGCCGATGATCTTGCGTTTGGCCTCCGGGTCGTCATGGCCTTCGAGGCGCACCATGAATTCCTCCCGCGCATCCACGACCACCAGGTTCAGATCCAGCGTGTTGGATGGCGCAAAGGCAGCTTCCACCTCGGCACGCTCGTTCTTTCGAAGCAGACCGTTGTCGACAAATACGCAGGTGAGCTGATCGCCGATGGCCCGGGCCAGAAGCGCAGCGACCACACTCGAATCCACGCCGCCGGAAAGGCCCAGCAGCACGCGCTGCGAACCCACCTGCTCGCGCACCTGGGCGATGGCGTCGTCGACGATGTTGGCCGCGGTCCAGGTGCCGGCACAGCCGCAGATGTGCCGCGCGAAGTTTTCGAGGATCTGCGCGCCGCCTGCGGTATGCGTGACCTCGGGATGAAACTGCACGCCGTAGAGGCGTCGCAGCGGGTCTACCATGGCGGCGATGGGCGCGCTGGGGGTGGAAGCCAGCAGTTCAAATCCGGCAGGCAGCTCAGTGACTTTATCGCCGTGGCTCATCCACACCGGCAGGGTGTCGCCTGCCTCGAACGGCACGCCGTCGAACAACGGCGCCGGACTCCGCCTTTCGATCACGGCATGGCCGAACTCGCGCTCATCGCTGCCGCTCACCGCACCGCCGAGCTGCGCGGCCATGGTCTGCATGCCGTAGCAGATGCCGAGTACCGGCACACCGGCGTCGAACACGGCCGCGGGCGCCCGAGGCGTCTGCCCCTGGGTGACCGACTCGGGGCCGCCGGAGAGAATGATGCCGCTGGGGGCGAAGTCGCGAACGCCGGCATCACCCATATCGAAAGGGTGAATCTCGCAATACACCCCACACTCGCGCACGCGCCGGGCAATGAGCTGGGTGTACTGAGAGCCGAAGTCGACGATCAGCAGCCGTTCGTTATGAATGTCCATGGGCTCAGCTCAAGGGGTAGTTGGGCGCTTCTTTGGTGATGGTCACGTCGTGCACGTGGCTTTCCGCCATGCTCGCGCCGCTGATACGAACGAACTGCGGTTTGGTGCGCATCTCCTCGATGTCACGGCTGCCGGTGTAACCCATGGAAGCACGCAGGCCACCCATGAGCTGGTGCACGATTGGACTCACCGGCCCGCGATACGGCACGCGCCCTTCGATGCCTTCCGGCACCAGCTTGCGGCCATCGCCCTCCACTTCCTGAAAGTAGCGGTCGCTGGAGCCGTTGGCACCGGACATGGCGCCGAGCGAGCCCATGCCGCGGTAAGACTTGTAGGTGCGCCCCTGGTAGAGCTCCACCTCGCCGGGCGCTTCGTCGGTGCCCGCCAGCAGGCCGCCAACCATCACCGCGCTGGCGCCGGCAACGATGGCCTTGGCGATGTCGCCGGAATAACGCACGCCGCCGTCGGCGATGACGGGGATATTTTCCTTGCTGGCCGCCTCCACGGCCTCGGAAACCGCTGTGATCTGCGGCACGCCGATGCCGGTGACGATGCGCGTGGTGCAGATGGAACCTGGGCCAATACCAACCTTGACGGCGTCGACACCGGCATCGATCAGCGCCTGCGCGCCATCGCGGGTGGCGACGTTGCCGCCGATGACGGCGACGTTGGGGTAACGCTGTTTGATCCAGCGTACGGTCTCCAGCACTTTCTCGGAGTGGCCGTGGGCGGTGTCCACCACCAGCACGTCGACTCCAGCCTCCACCAGCGCCGAGGCACGCTCATCGGTGTCTGGCGACGTGCCGACACTGGCGCCTACCCGCAGGCGGCCCTCTCCGTCCTTGCAGGAATTGGGGAAGGCCCTGGCTTTGTTGATGTCCTTCACGGTAACCATGCCGGTGAGCGTGAAGTGGTCGTCCACCAGCAGCACTTTCTCGATGCGATGCCGGTGCAGCAGGGTGGTGATCTCCTCGAAGCTGGCCCCTTCGCGCGCGGTCACCAGACGCTCCTGCGGCGTCATGGCCTCGCGCACCTTCGTGTCGAGGCTGCGCTCGAAGCGCACATCCCGCGCGGTGATGATGCCAACGAGTTTGCCCTCTTCCACCACAGGCACACCGGAGATATTGCGCTCCATGGTCAATTCGATGAGCTGGCGTACCGTGCGGTCCGGATGAATGGTGATCGGATCGCGGATCACTCCGGTCTCGAACTTTTTCACATCGCGCACTTCTCGCGCCTGCTGCTCCACGGGCATGTTCTTGTGCACAATGCCGATGCCGCCTTCCTGAGCCAACGCTATGGCCAGGCGGGCCTCGGTCACGGTATCCATGGCGCTGGACAACAGCGGAATGTTGAGCCGGATATCCCGCGTCAGGCGCGTCTCGAGAGAGACTTCAGAGGGCAGAACTTGGGAATAGGCAGGGAGAAGAAGAACGTCGTCGAAGGTGAGCGCTTCGCTCGCGATCCGTAGCATTTTTGAACCCCACAAAAATAGGATTCTACCGATGCGCTCCTTTCAAGTAAACGCGAGGGCTGCCAGCAACGCTACCCGCGCCGCCAGGCGCCCGCCTTGAGCGAGCCCGCGATGATGACGCCGTAGACCACCATTGCAGCGGCTGCGGCGTAGTAAACACCGTGCAGGTCCAACCCGAAGCCGCGGCTGAGCATCAGCGCTCCAACCACGGCGAGGAGCACACGGACGACCGTGCCAATCACCGGCCAGCGCATGGCCCCAGCGCCTTGGGATGCAAAATACAACGCCAGACCCAGGCCGAAAAACCCGTAGCACGGGCCGACAATGCGGATATACGCGGTGGCCGATGCAACGACTTCCGGTGTATCGCTGAACACAGGTATCCAGTAGCTGGGCAGCAGCGCCAACACCATGCCTGTACAACCCGCCAGCACAAATGCGCCCGCGCCACCCGTCCAGCCTACGCGCTCAGCCCGATCGAAGTCCCCGGCACCCACCGCCATGCCCACCAGGGAGGTCATCGAAGCTCCGAGGCCAAACACCAACGGGATGATGAGAAATTCAACCCTCGAGCCGATCCCATAACCGGCCAGCGCTTCCTCGCCGTAGCGGCCGACGATCGCCGTAAGGCTGATGATCGTCGTCACCGTCAGCAGCGGGGATAGGGACGCAGGCAGAAAGACGCGGGCAAGATCCGAAAAGTGCGCCCGCTCGAACCTCAGAACCGCTGTACGCAACCGCACCGGCCGATCGCCCTGCCGGAGCACTGCCAGCATGATGAGCGCAATCACCGACGCCGAGACGACCGCGGACAGCGCCGCACCGGCAACACCCAGCGAGGGCACGCCAAACCCTCCCAGCACCAGCAGTGCTGACAGAGGTACCTGCAGGCAGGCGTTGACGATCATCATCAGGGCCGGAAAGCGCATGTCGCCCATGCCGCGAAACACCGCACTCACCACCCCAACCAGCCACACGCTGAGGCCGCCAACAACCAGCATCCAGCCATAGCGCACCGCCTCAGCCAGCACCTCGCCGGTGCCGCCAAGAAACGACAGAAACGCAGCCCCGCCCAACGCGAAGAGCAGGAGAAACAGCACAGCACCTGCAGCCGCCAGCACCAGCGCATGCCACACCAGCGCCTCAGCACGCTGCACGTCACCGGCGCCCAGCGCGCGCGCTACGGCAGAGGTGACCGCGCCGCCCATGGCGCCACCCGACATCGTCTGCGTGAGCATGAGCAGCGGGAACACGAGTGCGATGGAAGCGAGCGCTGCGCTTCCGAGCCGGCCGACGAACCACACCTCCGCCAGGCTCACGCACGATTGCACGAAAAATGCGATGCTGTTGGGCGTGGCCATACGCACGAGCAGCGGCAGCGGCGGTGCCGTGAGGAGGTGCCGGGTACGCGGGTCCAACCAAACCTCGAGCGATCGACCAGGGAGAGCCAACGATGACAGAATTTGTGCGCACTGCAGAGAATAATTTCGACAACCTCGCCGACTTCCCCTACCCGCCCAACTACCACACCTGGCAGGACCTGCGTGTGCACTACATCGACGAGGGGCCGAAAGATGCGCCCGTGATGCTGTTGATGCACGGCATGCCGACCTGGTCCTTTCTCTACCGGCACATGATTCCGGGCCTGGTGGCCGCCGGCTATCGCTGCATCGCGCCGGACCACCTGGGTTTCGGGCGCTCCGACAAGCCCACCGACATACACTGGTACACCATCGCCCGCCACACCGAGGTGCTCACCTCTCTGATCGTCGAGCTGGATCTCACCCGCATCACCCTGGTGTGCCAGGACTGGGGCGGCCCCACAGGCCTCGCCCAGGCCGCCATGATGCCGGAACGGTTCGACCACCTGGTGATCATGAACACCTGGCTGCACCACCCTGAATATGAGTACTCCGAAGGCATCCGTAACTGGAACCGCAACTGGCACGAGGGCGGTCTGTTCCACCGGCCGCAGCCGGATCTGGGCCTTCTGCTGGTGCTGAGCAGCGGCCTGGCGCCGCGCGAAGTGGTGTTTCCGGCTCTGGTGGAGGGCAAAGACCCAGGACTCAGCGGCGAGGCGGCCGAGGTGTACGCAGGCTTTGCCGCCCCTTACCGCGGCCTGCCGGACGCAGGCTTCAACGGCATGCGCCGCTTTCCGCTGTCGATTCCGCTGGACAGTTACCACAACGGCAACGCTGCGGCGCAGACCCTGCACTACCGCACGCTGCTCCATTGGAACAAGGGCTGTCACTTCATCTGGGGCTGCACGGATGATGTGTTCACGGAGGCCTGGGGGCGAACCTGGGCAGAAAGGATGAGCGCGCGGTTCGATGCGCTGGATGACGCCGGCCACTTCCCGCAGAACACCCACGGGCCGCGTATCGTCGAGCTGATCCTTGCGGGTAAGCACTAGCCGCAACTTGTAGCAGATACCCAAACGCCTTACGGTTTCGCCATGGGTGACGAGATATCGCAACGCTTCTTCGATGCAGAGGACTTCAGCCGCTTCCGTGAGCTGCTGGATGAAGAGACGCGACTGCTCGAACAGGTGTTCAACAGCGGCGAGCTGTCGTCTCGCGGCGACACCGCAGGGTTCGAGCTGGAAGCATGGCTGGTCGATCAGCAGGCGCGGCCCCTGGCCAAAAATTCTGAGCTACTCGAAGCGCTCGACAATCCGCTGGTGGTGCCCGAGCTCGCGCGTTTCAACATCGAGCTGAACGGCAGCCCTTCGCGGCTGACTGGCCGCGTGTTCAGCCGGCTGCACGATGAATTGAGCGCCACCTGGAGCGCCTGCACCAACGCTGCGCGGAACATGCAAGCACACCTGGTTACCATCGGCACCTTGCCAACGGCCCGAGAGAACATCTTCACGTCCGAGAACATGAGCGGCATGGTGCGCTACCAGTCGCTCAACGACCGGGTGATGGCCCTGCGCGACGGCCGCGAGCTGCACATCGACATCGAGGGTGAGCAACCGCTGTCGCTCACGCACCACGATGTGATGCTCGAAGCCGCGGCAACGTCGTTTCAAATCCACCTGCAGTGCCGACCCGACCGCGCGGTGCGCGACTTCAACGCCAGCCTGATCGCCTCGGCGCCCATGGTCGCCGCCGCTGCCAACGCGCCGCTACTGTTCGGACATCTGCTGTGGGACGAGTCGCGTATTCCGCTGTTCGAGCAGAGTGTGGACATCGGCAATCTGTACCGCCAGCGGGTGAGCTTCGGCGAGGACTACGCGCACGAATCCCTGTTCGAGATCTTCCGCGAAAACCAGGCCAACCACCCGATCCTGATCCCCATGGTGCACCCAGACGCACCGCCCTCGAAGTTTGCCCATGTGCGTTTTCACAACGGCACGGTGTGGCGCTGGAACCGGCCGCTGATCGGCTTCGACTTCGATGGCCAGGTGCACCTGCGCATCGAGCACCGGGTGACGAGTGCCGGCCCCACCACCATCGACTGCATCGCCAACGCGGCGTTCTACTTCGGCTTGGTGCGCGGCATGGGGCTCACCGACGAAGCGCCGGAACTGGCGCTGGCTTTCGACGATGCGCGCGCCAACTTCTACAAGGCCGCGCAGTACGGACTCGGTGCCCAGGTGCTGTGGCCGATGGAAGGCAAACTGCACACCATCGGCATGCGCAAACTCATCGTCGAACACCTCGTGCCGCTGGCCGAAGCAGGGCTTGCGAGCTGCGACATACCGCAAGCGGAGATCGACCAGTTCCTCGGCATTATCGCCGCCCGCGCCGACAACTCCCAGAATGGCGCCGCCTGGCAGCGCCGCTGGCTGGCCTTGAACGGCGCAAGCCTGGAGGATCTCGTGCTGCGCTACGAATCCCTGCAGGCCACCGGCGAGCCCGTGCATACATGGCCGCTGTAACCGCCCTGCGGGTTCTGGACACCGCACCAGAGGACCTCTTCTCCCTGCCCGCGGCCGTTCTCGCCGAACGGCTCGGCGGCCCTGCTCTGCTGCGGGTGTCTGGCATCGGCGAGCCCTTGTTCATCTCTACCCTGCTGCACGGTAACGAGACCAGCGGTTGGACAGCGCTGTGCCGCTTACTGCAACGGCCACCGGCACGCATGCGGCCACTGATCGTATTCATCGGCAATCCGCATGCCGCGGCTGCCGACGTGCGCCATCTACCGGACCAGCCCGATTTCAACCGCATCTGGCGAAATGCCCAGGAGCCATACGCGTCGCTCGCGGCTGCGCTACTGCGGCAAGCCACAGCGCAGCCGCTGTTCGCCGCCATCGATCTGCACAACAATACCGGCCGCAACCCCCACTACAGCGTCGTCACCTCGCTGGACGATGCGCACCTGCGGCTGGCCTACCTGTTCTCCGACAAGGCCGTGCACGTAGAGGAGCCGGATACGGTGCTGAGCCGCGCGCTGCAACACCACTGTCCCTCCATCGCCGTGGAGGTCGGGCCGATCAACGATCCGCACAGCGACGACCTGGCGGAAGATCTGCTGCGCCGCGCCGTCGCCGTGGCGCCGTTGCCGGAAGATCACCGCAACCTCATCCTGTACCGGGCGCTGGCGCGGGTGCACGTTGCCGACGGCGCCTCCTTCACGTTTGACGGCAGCACCGCACGCCTGCAACTGACCGGCGGCATGGAGGCGGTGAACTTCCACGCCGTACCGGCACACACCGAGTTCGGCTGCAGCGAGGCTCTGCTCGGCGACGTGTTGCAGGTGCTCGACCCGGCGCATCGAGACGTAACGCAACGCTACTTCTACCAAGACGGTGCACGAATCTGTTTCCGCGAGCCGGTAGTGCCCGCCATGTACACCACCGACCCAGAGGTCGTGCGGCAAGACTGTCTGTGCTATCTAATGACGCCGGTGGCACGGCCCTGACATGCTGACCTGCACCTGGGCACCCACGGTTTTTCAGGGCCCACAGGTTGCGTCATCGCGCAGCGGCGGCGCACCGCCCGACACCCAGCAGCTGCGCGCCCTGGCAGCAAGCTACGTGCAAAAGCTCGAGCGGCTCGGCATCAGCCACCTGCTCATCGCCCAGCGCTGGTGGGGCTCCGGCGAAGAGATCGAAGCCTCGTCGCTGGATTGCCTGGCGATGACCAGCTTCTTCGCCGCGCACAGCGAGCATCTGCAGCTCGTCACGGCGATCCATCCCGGCTTTTTCCAGCCAACGGCCATCGCCAAATGGGGTGCCACCATGCATGCGCTCACCGGCGGCCGCTGGCACATCAACCTGGTGAGCGGCTGGAACCTGGAGGAGTTCTCCATGTACGGCATCGACGCGCTGGATCACGATACGCGCTACGCCCGCTCCGCGGAGTTTATCGAGGTGCTGCGCGGCGCCTGGGAACGCTCGCCGTTCGACTATCGTGGGCGCTTCTACAACACCCAGGGTTTGCGGCTTGAGCCACGGCCGCAAGAGCCGCTGCAGGTATTCCAGGGCGGTCAGAGCGACGCAGCGCTTGCCATGGCGGGCCGGCATTCCGACTGGATGTTTCTCAACGGCGGCCCACCGGAGAAGATCGACGGCATCGTGCAGCGTGCCCGAGCTGCGGCAGCAGAGCACGGCCGCACGCTGCGCTTCGCGCTCTATGCCGCCCCCCTGTGCCACAGCACTGACGAAGAGGCACAACAGGAGATCGACCGCCGCATCGCCGCCATCGACCCGGCGCTCGCCGCCCGGCGCAAACAGCGCGTCGCGGGTGCTTCCGGCATGTGGTCGGACGACGACGCGCTGTCGCTGCTCGACACCAATGAAGGCTTTCGCACCGGCCTGATCGGCAGTCCCGCGACCATACTTGCACGGGTGGCAGAGTTTCGCGAGATGGGTATCGAGATGATGCATCTCGATCTCAGCGATGAATTGTTTGTGGGGGAGGTGCTGCCGGGGATCCAGCGGATGTGACGAGCTGCCGTGCGGACGGAGACCCGACCGTCCATGGTCGGGTTTTCCAGGTCAGCCGTTCAGCAGCCTGTCAGGGAGCGATCACGCGCTCGCCCCGCCACAGGGTCACAGCGCAATCGAGCCTCGTTTCGAAGTGACGGCGAAGGGATTGGCCGGCTGATGAGGCAACGAGCTCAGACGTTGCCGTAGCCCAATCGCTCACAGATTTGTGCACGCCAACAAAAATGACATCCGGCGTTCCAGGCATCTGACCGGTCATCGGCTCCAACGCATAGAGCGGCACATCCTTGAAGGAATCGATACTTCCGAGCACCGAGTTGATGTGCGCACCCATGTCCATTTTGTCGCCTTGCGTTGCCGGCATTTTCGCAGTGCACGCTCTGGTCGAAACCAGTGTTGTGCCTTCACCCATCGGCGGATTTTCCACTTGGCGAACGACATGACCGATCGCCAGATTGGCCCGGCAATCGGCTACGGTGCGGAATCGTGCCATTGCTGCCGCGGTGCCTTCGTTGGCCATGATCGCGTCCGCAGCGGCTCCGAATGCAGCGGTACTTTCGTGCATGGTCAACCACACGAACTCAGCCGGGGCGCTGCCCTTGAACTGATGCCATACCACCGATGGGCGAAGCGCAATCCCTGCCTTTTCCGCGGCTTTCACCAGGTTGTCCCGCGCAGCCAGCAGATCAGCGCGGTCTTTCCCCGGCAGGTAGTTGCACATATAACCCTCTACTGTTGCCGGCGGTGGCCGCTCGGCGCCCATAGAAGGTCCAGCCAGACACAGCGCTAGCGCCACTGCGGCCAGTCTTAGCGTCGTTTTATTCATGATGAGGTCCTGATTTTCTAAAGGGACGATCTCCACTGCGATCGCTGGTCATCAGGTATATCAATGCCATGGGCGCGATAGTGTCAGGCAGATGACACAAGCGACGATAAGCGCTTCACCAGATCATCCGTGCTCCGGGTCAACCCCCAATCGGCATACTTCGCCATGAAATGCTCGTGCGCCCGAGCTTCATAGGCCGTGCAGGCATCCTCAGCGAATAGCGCCAGATAGCCGAGGTCCAGCGCTGCGCGGCCCGTGGCCTCGATGCATTCGTCGGTCTCAAACCCCGCAATGACAAGCCATTGCACGCCCATGTGGCGGAGCACCGCATCCAGGTTGGTAGCGGTAAACGCACCGCTGACCGTTTTGGTGATGACGATCTCACCGTCCCGCGGCGCCACTGGCTCGAGAAAACGCGTTTCCGGGCTGCCCGGCGGGTAGCACCAACCGAGCCGGCGATGCGCCGGGCCGGCATCCCGGGCTGTGCCAGATAGCGCTTCGATCTTCACATGGACACATGGGACATCGGCCTCTCTTGCGGCCTGCAACAGGCGCCCGCAGTTTTGCACCGCGGCGTAGAAGCGTTCGGAGTAGTCTGCCAGCGCGTGGGTCACCGCAGCTTCCTCGAGGCCGGCGGCTACCGCGCGTGCGGCCAGGTGCTCGGGCGTGGCAAGGCCCTGTACATCGACGAGGACAAGCGCCGTATTGCTCAGCGTCATGGCTGGCGGTTTCTCGACCACGGTGTAGGAGGCGGCGAGGATGTCGGCGATGGTCACCATGGACTGCTCCGGGTTGATCTTGCGTGGCGATAGCCTACGCCAGGCATACTGCCAGCACACGAGCCCGGTTGCATCGAACGCTCCGTGCTGCAGATATTGCCCTGTGTCAGCAAGGGTGCATGGTCATCGCGGCGACCACGCGAGAGCCCATGCGGTCTTCCTCAGTTACCGATCCACACGAACCTAAAACCATCGATGTTTCCAGCGTAGGGCCACCGTGCGCCGTTACGATGTGCAGCTATGCGAAGGACATGTCTGCCCTTGTCTAGCATGAAACTCTCCGAGAGAATCCTCTCCCACGCCTGCCAACCGCCGGTATTGGGAACCATCAGTTCAGGCGACACGACCTCCCCTTCTACCTCTAGAGCAATCGCTCCTCCGGTCAACGCACTGGCGACCCGAAGCTCGACGGCCCAACGACCAGCACTGTCGATATCCACGGTGTACTCCATCCATTCTCCGGCCTGGAAGTTGCCGACATTGTGACCTCCATATGCCAACGAAGAGTTCTCCACATCGACACCATCCGTCAGCCTGTACGTCGCGTGCTGCGAAACATTGGCTGCGGTGGTATCGCTGTAAGCCACACCTTCACCTCCGAGGTCGTAGTGCTCCGCCTCTATCCAGCGACTTCCTGAACGTGCACCGTCAGGTGCAAAGGGTAACTGCTCTGTGGATTGCGCATCGTCAATGCGGATCCAATCCAGGTTGGTCACATACGGCCACTGATCGCCGTTGCGCTGCGCGATCCAGCGCCCTTCTAGAAAACCAAAACCGTCGGTATGTCGATTCAACCACACGCGCGGCACGTAGACAGTTTGCCAGCTCTGCCATCCGCCGGTGTTGGGCACGTCCACAGGCCCGGTCACGTCTGTGCCCCCCACGTGAAATCTGAACGCGCCATTATCCAAAGTGGACGCTACGCGAAACTTGAGGTCGTAGAGCCCATCCTCAGGAATCTCCAACTGATAACTCAACCACTCTCCACTCTGCATGCTGCCCAGATTGAATCCGTTGTTTGCAAGATTGGATATTTCTATCTGCGGTCCGCCGTCCTCCCTGAAGCCAGACGTAGAAGACCCCACTTCGGGCGTCAGCTCGTAGAAAGCAACACCCTGCCCCCCGACATCGTAATGTTCTGCTTCGACAAATGCGTTGGTTGTATGCGGTTGCCCAAGAAACGACCCTCGAGCGGCGCCGTGGTCCCAAAAACTGATGGACCGGAAGTTGCCGACCACAGGCCAACGAGTTGCGTTGACATCGGCAACGAGCCTCAGTTCGTGCGTGCCTTGTGAAACATAGACGGTTCCACCAGACACGCTGCTGTAACTGCGCCAGTCACCCGTATTCGGAATCTCAACCGGACCAGTAACATCTTCACCATCGAGTTCCAGATGGAAGACTCCTCCGTCGAGCGCTGACGACACATCAAACCAGATATCAACCAACTGCGCCTTTTGCGCGTGTACGGTGTACGACAGCCACTCGCCGGCCTGAACATAG
>JAUIED010000065.1 GCA_030428905.1 Gammaproteobacteria bacterium | reverse complement strand
CGCTGCTGGCGAGACCACTGGCGACGTGCTGGGTGAGCGTTACATCGGCGGCGGAAACTCCATTGCCAATGCGGTGGTCTTCGGACGTATCGCCGGAGCGCAGTCGGCGAGTTTCAGCCTCGCGAGGGGTTGAAGCTCACCCGGCTGCCTGCAGGTCGCGATGCACGCAGCTGCCTGACAGGTTCGCGCCGCTGGATATCTGCGTGAGCGCATTTGACGGAAGGTGAAATGCCCAGATGCCGGCTTCGTCCTCCGGCCGTCCGGCGCCGGTGAGCACGAGGCTCTGTGCCTGTTCTGCGTAAGCGACGGCGCGCATTGGTGCAGTGCCGGGAATGCTGAGCGTGCGTGTTTCGCGGCCGTCGAGATGCACCAGCCGATAGGGGGACGCCGTTGCCGTATCTGCGCGGCAAGCGAGGAGTTCGTCGGTAGCCAGCCACACCGCATCCTGCAGGTGACATGCGCTGCTGAGTGCGGGCTCAGCAGTAAAACGGTGCTCTTCAGACACGTAGCGGTACACCTCGCGCGTGCCGTTGCGCTCGATCTGGTAGAGCAGGCTGGAGTCGCCCACGGGCAACATGAGCACGTTGCGATTGAACGGGTGCGTGAACACCGTGATGCCCGGGTCGGGTTCCCCCGCGCGTGTACTTACCAGGCGCACCTGCGTACCTGAATCGAAGACGATGTGCTGCGGTGCTGTGAGGAATACCGCGCTCGAACCCTCGACCACCGTATTCAGGTCGTATCGTCGGGTGTCGAATCGACCGATGCGATAAACAGGCCGGTTGTTCATCAGTTTTTCGGTGAGGACGAGGAGTTCGTCGTCCGCCATCGACTGCAGCCCGCGCACTCGCACGTCTCCGAGGCCTTTCAAGGGCTCGACATGGCCGCTATCCAGGCTGATCTGCATGATGTACTCACCGCTGCCGCAGTACAGCATGCCGGTAATGGGTGCGTTGGCCTGCCGGTCGCAGGCGGCGAATACCGCGAGCCAGGCAAGCAGGGCGCAACGGAGCAGCGCCCGGGAGATGATCGAATCGCATTGCATGCCTCTATTCTATCCCCCAAGCGCGGGTTTGCGGTTAAAACTCCAACCGCAGACCCAGCTCTACTGTGCGTCCGGGCGCAGGCGCGAAGTCTTTGATGAAAGAGGTGTGCAGGCGTTGCTCGTCATCCGTGAGATTGCGCCCCTTGGCGAAGACCGCCAGGCGTGCCCGATCGATGTTCCAGTAAGCCTCGACGTAGGCCTGCAGATCCTCGAAAGCGGCGGTGCGTGTCTCAAAGGCGGCGGTGTCGTCCTGAGCCGCGCTGCGATAGAAATCCACAGATGCCTGCACGTTCCGGTGACGCAGGCCCAGCCCCAGGCCATAGCGCTGCGGCGGAATGCGCGGCAGGTGGTCGTTGCCACGCAGGTCAAATTCCGCCTCCAGAAAGTCTGCGCTGGCGCGTAGTTCAAGAGCTCCGGTGTTCCAGCGCTGCAGTTCCAGGCTGGCAAGTGCGTCCATTCCGTAGAACGTGGCATCTGCCTGTTCGAACCGAAACACCGGCAATTCGTCGATCTCGTCGCCGGTTGCCGCTTCGTAGATAAAATCCGTGAATCGGTTGTAATAGCCGGTGAGGCTGACCGACCAGCGCTCGGCCTGATGCTCGAACGTTGCTGAGAGTCCCTGCGCCTGCTCGTTGTCGAGCGAAGGATTGCCGATCTCGTATGCGCGGGTCACCAGGTGCGGGCCATCTGAATACAGCTCTTCGGAAACGGGCGCTCGAGAGGAAAGGTCGGCGACGATGCTGAAACGGGTGTCGTCACCCACGGGCAAAACCATCCCGGCGGACGTGGAGAATGTGGTGAAACGCGCATCCCGCCCCGTGTCCGGATCGTGTGCCACCCGACCGATACGTGCACCCAGCTCCAGACTCAGCCGGTCGAACTGCCGCTCGCCGACCCAGAACAGCCCGGTGGCGTGAGTGTCCACAGGCGGGGTGAAGGCTTCTTCGCCCAGCGCTGAGAACTCGCGGGTCGTGTGCTGCAAGCCAATGGCGCCGTTCCAGCGTTGCGTTGCGTACATCGCTTCGGTGCGCAGCTCCCAGGCGTCGTTGCGGAAGCGGGTGGCAACTGCGCCATCAGGTTCGATTTCGCTGTGCTCATAACGGTTGACGCCGAGACGCACGTTGAAGCTCGTGAAGCGACCGAAGTCCCTGTCTACGCCGAGTTCGAAATCCAGCCGGGTCTGCTCCATGTCCAGCCGAGGTGTGGAAAGTGCATCTTCCTCGTGTTCGTCGTGATCTTCGTCGTGCTCTTCTTCGTGGTCTTCGTCCTCGTGGTGGGCGTGACCTCCGGGAAGACCGTACTGCGCCTCAATGCGGCTGAGCGACGCACCAACGAACCCCCAGTCGTCGACGAACGACACGCCCGCGGCGACGCTTTCGGTATCGAAAAAACTGCCGGGCAGGGTGCCGGAAACATCGTCTTCATCCACTTCCGCGAAACCCGGAATCTCGTAGTCGTCGCCATCTTTCCACGCGCCGTCCACGTGCCAGGCCCAGCGGCCGGCACCGCCATCCAGCCGCAGCGCGGTGGCGGTACCCTCATTGTTGGCGTCGTAGCGGCTCTCGATGCCGCCGGTAAAGGTTTCACCCGGCACGTCGTGGGGAATGCGTCCGGTGTGCACATCTACCACGCCGCCAATGGCTCCCGAGCCGTAGAGCAGAGAGCTGGCGCCCTTCAGCACCTCGATCCGATCGGCGACGAAGGGGTCAATGGTGGTCGCGTGGTCGGCGCTGGTTACCGACACGTCCAGCGTGTCGATGCGGTCCTCCATCACGCGCACACGCGGGCCGCCGAGGCCGTGGATTACGGGCCGTCCCACCGCTTTGCCAAACTGCGCAGATCGTATGCCCGGTTCCTGGCCCAGTGTCTCACCGATTGTGGTGGCGAGCTTTTCCTGCAGGGCGTCGCCCTGCAGCACAACTGCCGCCTGCGACAGGCCTTCCCCAGACAGCGGGTGGGCGACAACGACGATCTCTTCAATGGCTTTCTGGCCTGAAACAGCGGCTTCTTCTTCAGCGTTAGCGAAGCCGGAACAGACAATGCACACGCACATGCCAATGCGTCTCATCACAAAGTACTCCTATAAATTTCGAAACAGAAAGAACTCGGTCAGTTCTGTTGCGAAGGAGGGGCTCTGCTTTGATGGGGCTGGTAACGCGCGGTGTGGGGTGCCGCGGCGGGAGTGGCAGTTGTGACCGCGGCAGCTTGCGCAGGCTCTGGGAGCTGCGCCGCGTCGCGGGCTGTAACGGGCGTGTGGTCGACGTGGCTGCACACCTCGCATACCGTTTGATCGCCGTCGGCATGGATGTGCTGCACGGCCCACGCCTGGCCGGCAAACAGGGCGATCAGCAGCATCAGTGCCAGCGCGCGAGCTGTCGCGGTGCCGCGCCCGCCCGGAACTGATCGGATTGCTTCGCCGAGTTTCATGAGCGTAGGCTCGCGCGTTGGCGCGTCGTACTCAATGTTTGAGGCGGGCGGTCTGAGCTGGGCGTGTGGACTGGACGGCCGAAGGGACCGTCACTAAGGTCTGCACTTCGTTATTCTCGGAGCGTGAGTGTGCAGGAGTTCAATGGCTACGAACGGCTCAGCGTGCGTCTGCAGGACGGCGTCGGCCATATCACCCTGAACTGTCCGGACGAGTACAACCGGATGCCGCCGGCATTCTGGCGGGAACTGCCGGGTGCGGTTCAGGCGCTGGATGCCACAGGTGCGGCCCGCGTGGCCGTGCTGTCCAGTACCGGCAAACACTTCAGTGCGGGTCTCGATGTTTCTTCGTTCGGCGCTTCTGGTGGCGTCAAACTGGATGCCGGGCGTGCCGGCGAGGCGGCAGTGCGCCGCCTGAAGAATATGCAGGCCAGTGTTTCTGCCCTGGAAGCGGCCCGATTTCCCGTGTTAGCCGCTGTGCAGGGCGGCGCGGTTGGTGGAGGCGTGGATCTTGTTGCGGCCTGCGACGTGCGTTATTGCACCCGGGATGCCTTCTTCTGCATCCAGGAGATCAATATCGGCCTCGCCGCGGATGTAGGCACCCTGCAACGGCTGCCGAATCTGATTCCTGACGGCCTGATGCGCGAACTCGCATACACCGGACGGCGTATGCACGCAGATGAGGCGTTGGCATGTGGGTTGGTCAACCGTGTGTTCGACGATCAGGCGGCAATGCTCGAGGAAGTAGCGGCAATCGCTCGTAGTATTGCCGCGAAGTCACCTCTGGCAGTGCATAGCACCAAACATCTGCTCAACTACGGACGCGCGCATTCGGTCGACGAGACGCTGGCCTATCAGAGCGTGTGGATGGGTGCGGTGAGCCAGGGCGGCGAGATCGCACATCACTTTCGCGAGAAGCAAGCGGGCCGTGAAGCGGTCTACGACGACCTTGCGCCGCTCGCCGATCGCCCGGACTGACCGGTCGGCGTGAAGGCCGGCAGGCGCGAGCAGTTGGCGAAAGTCGCGTGAACCGGCGCACGTTACCGGAGCCCGGCATCGCCTAGACTGACGGCAGCCACAGGATGGGCCCGTACTGCCGTTTTGAACGCGAGAACCGACGAGAGGAGAAAGGAACAGCGCACCGAGGTGTCGGTGCGGGCGCTTGTGCGTTTCGACTCCCGGGAGCCGAAAGGTACCACGTGGGTGTGCACCATCAGCGACTTCTGTGCGGGCGGCATGTTGCTGATCGGAAATCGGCGTGGGCTCAATGAAGCGTTCGACGGTGATGGACCTGAACGTGGAACGGCCATCGATGTGCACTTTTCCGCGCGCGACAAAGCCGGCAAGCAACACAGTTTTCATCACCGCGGTGAGGTTGCGCGGACCGTAACGGACGGGCTTGGGGTGATGTTTTCCAAAGCCCTGCCTGACGCCGCATTGGATGCACTATCCTGGGAGGCCGGTCACGCATCATCCGACGGCGTAGTAGCCAATGGGCCCGACGAACATCGCCCGCTCCTCAAGCCCGACTTGCGCAAGCAGGTCATCAAGAGCTGTGCGCGGTTTACCCAGCGACAGCTGCTCATCATGGTGCGGAACTTTACTGCCGACTTCCGCGATGAGCTGATCAACTGCCATACGCGAGCCAGCACCGACCAGGAGCGTGAGCAGTTTTCCTCTGCATCCATGGCGCTTAGAGCTACCGAGAAAGAGTTCATCAAGCGTTTCGTGAACCGTGTTGTTGAGCCGGTGATCCGTGGGAAACCGGCTGCCCGAAATGGCGCCAGCGACGATCAGGAGCTTCCGGAGGCCACGGAGCAGGCGCCGGCTACCCGTTCCAAACTGTTTACCAACTCGAGACTCTCTCTCGTAGACAAAGACGACTTCGAGCACTGGCTTGTTGTCGCCGATATGGTTTCTTCGGTTGAGAGTGAGGTGGGCGAGGAGCTGTTCCTCGTGCAGCACTGGCTCGGCATGGTCAGCTCTGACTGGCGGCGCAAGGATGCCAATCCCGTCGCTCCTGCCGCGGTGATCGGGTCTCTGGAACATGCGATGGGTATGCTCGAACTCAGCGACGTCGCGGCGCGGCTCGCCTACGAAGTGTTCGACACCTCCTGTCGTAAGGATCTACGTAACTTCTACGAACAACTCGTTGCGTTGCTCGCCGAGCTGAACGTCTTTCCCTCCATTGATGAGATCATCAACGAGACCATCAAGAATCAGTCGCCTGGACCCAAGTCGGCAGAGAGCAGAAAGCGCGATGAAGCACCTGGGAAAGGTTCGCATGCCTCCGGCAGCGCAGCCAACAAACTACTGGAAGTGGCGAATTCCCTGACGGCTAGCGGTGCAGAAGCGGGTGGCAATACGCCGGAAATCGACGTGAACGAGGTGCTGCAGGCGCTGTCTCGGTTGCCGAAAACCATTGAGCGGCTGCCCGGCCAGGAAGGCAGCCTGAAGCGCGCATTTCTCCAGCAGATAGGAGACGACGGCGCGGCAGAGAACCAGGTGCCCAAGCGGGTGCTCAACGCCCTGGACATGGTCGACCACATGATGTCCTCGGTCGACGAAGACGAAGCGCTGAGCAAGGATCTGCGCGAGTGGATTCGCAAGCTCGAAGTGACGCTGGGTAAGGAGGCGGCCCGCAGCGACGAGTTCCTGAACAGTGACCCCAGCGCGCCACACGCGGCACTGCAGATGCTAAATCAGCTCGAAGGTGTGGACGGCGACACCATCGACATGGAGAAAGGCAAACGGGCGTCTGCCCGCGTCGATGCCGTGCTGGAGCGACTGGTTGCCGACTGGGAAGGCAACTCCGACGCATTCGTCGATGCGGTGGAGGAGCTCGAACCGCTGGTCGAGCAACAGAAGAAGCTCTACAGCCGCAACCTCGAACGGGTAGTCAACGGTGCTGAAGGCAGGGCGCGACTGAAGCGCGCCAAGCAGATCGTGCTGAAATGTCTTGCGGCAACCTTCGAGCGACGGCCTATGCCCGAGGTGGTTCTCGAGGTCGTACAGCCGGCGTGGCGTAACCTCCTGGTTAACACGGCGCTGCGTGAGGGCACTCAGGCGGTCGTCTGGAAGCAGCAGCTCAAAGTGCTGCGGCGACTGGCGGAGTTTCTCTGTATGCCTGCAGCCGGACCGGCACCGGCGTCCACGGTGCGTGTTCTGGTGCAGTGTCTTGCAGACGGTTTCGAGAGCATTGGCCAGCGCCCGCGCCCCCGGTTGCTGGATGAGGTGCGTGACATGCTCGCCCACCCGCAACAGCGGCGGTTGGATGAGGTGCCGGTGTTGCCTGAGGGCGCCATGGCGGAGCTCCTGGGCTGGGAGTCGCTGGTGCAGTTGGATCCGTTGCCGCCCACGAATGATCCGAAGGCTCGGGAACGTTATCTCGAAATGATGCGCAGAGCACGGGTGCTGCGTACCGGAAGCCGCATCAAGTTCGAAGAAAGCGAAGGCGAGCCGCGAACCGCAACCCTTGCCTGGGCGGCCCCTAGCGGTACAGATTTCGTATTCGTCAACCGTCGTGGCATCTGGGATCGGGAACTGTCGCTCGGCAAGCTCACCGAGCAGTTGAGTGCGGGTGAGGCGACCGTACTCGATGGCTACGATGTGCCGCTCGTGGAACGGGTGAGCGAACGCATGTTGAGTCGCATCCACGGCAAGATTACCGGTGAGGCGCAGAAGGACGACCTCACGGATCTGGCAAACAGGCGGTTCTACGAGCGTTCGCTCGAAAAGCTGGTGGCTCTCGCCCGGCATACGGAAACCCAGCACTGCGCGCTGCAAATCGATCTGGACCAGTTCAAGATCGTCAATTCCACCTGCGGATACGATGGCGGCGACGCGCTGCTCAAGGAACTGGCTGGCGCATTGCGCAGCGAGTTGTCGGCGTACGAAAGTACGGTTGCGCGCATTGGCGCCGATGAGTTTGCAGCCGTGTTGCGTAACGTGACTGCCGAAGAGGGCCGTGAGATCGCTGACCGCATCGTGCGCCGCGTGCGGCACATGCAGTTCAGCTGGGGCACGTCGCACCATACGATTACGACGACTATCGGTGTTCTGGGTATCGATCAGTCCAGCGACGATGGACGGTCGCTGCTACACAATCTCTCTGCTGCCTGTCGCGCAGGTAAGGAGCAGGGTGGGGACTGCGTGTACGTTTACGTTGAGGACGATCAGGCGATGCTCGAACAGCGCGCCGTCATGCAGCGTGCTAGCAAGATCGAGCAGCAGCTTGCGGATGGCCGCGTGCTGGTGAACGCGCAGCAGATCGCGCCCTCGCAGGGTGATGATCAGACCACGGGCCACTACGAGGTGCTGATCTCGGTGCTCGATGCGGAGGATCAGGCGCGCTCGCCGGTGGAGTTCATCGAAGCTGCGGAGCGCTTCGGTAAGATGCCCATGGTGGATCGTTTCGTTGTCTCCAACGTGCTGCGCTGGATGGCTGAGCACGCGAACACGGTGTCGCTGTTCGGCGGCTTCTCGATCAACCTGTCGGGTCAGTCGATCAAGCAGGACGACTTCCTCGATTTCGTGCTGCGGGAGTTTGAGCAATCCGGTGCAGATGCATCGAAGGTCTGTTTCGAGGTGACGGAAACCGCGGCCATGGGCAACCTTTCCCGGGCCGCGGAGTTCATTCAGAAACTGCGCGTGCTGGGATGCTCCTTCTCCCTCGACGACTTTGGTACCGGCATGTCTTCCTACGCCTATCTGCGTGAGCTGCCGGTGGATTATCTGAAGATCGACGGCTCGTTCGTGAAGAACATGGCCACCGATCCCAGCGATCAGGCCGTGGTGAAGTCCATCAACGAGATTGGTCACTTCATGGGCAAGAAAACCGTAGCCGAGTACGTGCACGACGAGGCGACTCTGGCCGCCGCCCGCGATATCGGTGTCGACTTCGTGCAGGGCTGGCACATCGAGAAGCCGCGGCCCATCGACTCGCTGGTGGAAACCTATGGCGAGGTTGCGCGGGCGCGCTCCGCCTGAAAGTAGCGCCGCCGATTCAGGTGGTGTTGGATAGCGGTGTCAGAAGCTATCTACCGCGTACGGCGCCGACTCCTCAACCTGGCAATACAACGATTTGAACAACCACTCGCCGTTCACGCGCACATAGCGCTCATCGTAGGTGCCGATGATGCGTTGATACCGCGTGCCACCGTCTTCCAGGTTCTCTGTGTACAGCATGATCAGGCGCCAGGCGCCGGTGGCGCTGTCGCCGTCCACTTCGATGATCGGGTTGAAGACGTTGTGCGCCGAGCGTCGGATGCGGCCGCTGGTGCCCACCGCACCCAGCATGTCGGCGATCGCCTGCCTGCCCTCAGCGCGTCCCATTGAGCTTGCCTCCCAGGAAGCGTCCTCGGCGAACAACGTCGCCAGCGTCACTGGGTTGTGGTCGTCGTCGCAGGCGGCACAGTAGCGGGCCTTGAGTTTTCGGATGTCCTCGATGTCCTCGAGTACCTGCAGGCGGTGTTGGGTGTTGTCCACTGAGCGTCTCCCGGTCGCAAGAAAGGTGAATGTGTGCCCCAGAAGGTTTAAATTCAACCAGCGGTATCGGGCGGTGCTGGCCCCGAAGCCCCAGGTGAGGGGCTGATGGTCGTGTTGGAGCTGCTCCGGAGGGGCCGGGGTCTGGTTAGCAGGCTGCTAAAAAGCAGCCTGGTATCCCGGCCAGGGACGGACGGGCCGCGAATCAAGCACGTAAGTGCTTGATTCGGCGTGAGCGGGCGACAGCCTGCGGTCGCTGAAAAAGTACAGGAAGTACTATTTCAGCACCCTGTTAGAAAGAGGGAACGAGGGCGCGTGTGCGACACATTGTCACGGGGCTGATGTTGTGGCTGCTGGCCGGCAGCGCGCTGGCCGGTGTCTGCACGCCGGACGAGCGGGTTTCGCAGAAGTCGGTATTCTGGGGCGATCTGCACGTGCACACCGCCTTTTCGATGGATGCCTACGTATTCAACAACACCGCCACACCGGAAGACGCCTATGCGTTCGCCAAGGGTGCGCCGCAGGTGACGCCGGGCGGGCAGACCGTGGCCCTGTCGCGGCCGCTGGACTTTGCCGCAGTGACGGATCATGGCGAGTATTTCGGGCTGATGAATCTCTGCCGGGATCAGGGAGATGCGCTGGAATACTGCGCCACCCTTGCGGAGGCGGCAGCTGAAAACTCCCGCAGAGGCTTCAACGATTTCTTTTTGCCGGCGCTGCTGGCGGGCGACAAGAACTGTCAGGTGGATGATGACGCCTGCCGCGCCTACGAAGTGGACCTTTGGCAGAAGACCATCGACGCGGCCGACGCTGCCAACGACCCGTGCCGTTTCACCGCGTTCGTTGCCAGCGAGTGGAGCAAGTCTCCGGACAACCACCATTGGCACCGGAACCTGATCTACGCCACGAGTACCGTACCGGAGCGTGCCATCAACGCCTTGGATCAACCCACGCAGGAAGCGCTGTGGTCGGCGCTGCAGCTGCAGTGCGAGCAGGTGGAGGGTTGCGAGGTGCTGGCCATTCCGCACAACAGCAACCTGGGTCAGGGCGGCGCCTTTCGTTTGAGCGAGGACGGCGCCAACCTGGCGCTGCGCGCGCGCTTCGAGCGTCTGCTTGAGATACATCAGAACAAGGGCAATAGCGAGTGCTACACGGGCTCGCTGTTCTCCGACGAAGCGTGCGCTTTCGAGGAGATGCTGCCGATACCGCTGCTGCGGGAGCTTGCCGACGAACCGCGCAGTCTGTCGCCGGACGAAGAACGGGCGGTGGCATCCGGTTATGCCCGCGACGTGCTTGCCCGGGGGCTCTCGGTGCACAGCGAGCAGGGAGTCAATCCGTTCGCCTACGGGTTTATCGGCTCCACCGACACCCACGCCTCCCGCCCCGGGGATGTAGACGAAGCGGGTTGGGTGGGCCACATTGGCGGATTTGATGAAGTGGAGGAAAATCGCAGCCCGGCCTACAACCCCGGCGGCCTGGTGGCGGTGTGGGCGGAGGAAAACACCCGCGCGTCGATCTTCGAGGCGCTACGCCGTAAGGAAACCTACGCCACATCGGGGCCGCGGATCAGGCTGCGCTTCGACCATACTTTCGGTGCGTACGCGTCCTGCGAGCGCACGGTGGGGGAGGTACTACCGATGGGCAGCACCGTGCGGGGCAGTACGGCACGGCCACCGGCGTTCATCGTTCGGGCCATGAAGGATGTGCTGCCGCTGCAGCGGGTGGACATCGTCAAGCTGTTTCTGCGCGACGGCAGCCTGCAGCAGGCGGTGTACACCTTCGCCGCGGATGCCGGCGGTAAAGCCGACTGGTGTGTTACCTGGCGCGACGACGACTACCGGGCCGACGAGTTTGCGCTGTGGTACACCCGTGTGCTCGAAGTGCCGAGCTTGCGCTGGGATGGCAAGACGCGCATCCGCGAACGGGCCTGGTCATCGCCCATCTGGTCGGTGCCCTGAGGGTAGCCGTCAGCTCAGCTCGTCAGCCATGCGCGCTGCGGTCTGTTCCATGTTGGTGAGCCAGATACCGTCTTTGTTCAAGCTGTAGTTGGTGAAGTTCACCAGCCGTAACAGCGCGCGTTCCTGCGGCGCATGATCCACGTCGATGATGTTCAGGCAGGCGTTGTCCTGCTCGATGGATACGCCTGCCTGCCAGGGTGTGTTCAGCACGTGGTTGAGCAGCAGGCGGTTGACGGCGCCGTGCAGCACCAGAAGGATCGTGTTCCAGCTTCTGTCGGCCAGCACCGCCCGCCAGGCAGGCAGCACCCGCTCGGCGAAGTCGCCGAAGCGCTCCCCGCCCAGAAACCGCGCATTGGGGTCGGCGGCTTCCGCCCAGGGGTTGGCGATGCCCTGGAGTACCGAGGCGCGTTCCTCGTCGCTGAGATCCTCCAGGCGAAAGTCATGACCCGGTTCAATTTCGGCAAGCTCAGGGATGATCTCCAGGCACAGCTCGGGATGCGCTTCGAGCACGATGGCGGCGGTTTCCCGGGTGCGCCGCAGCCCGGAACAAATGGCCCGATCGAAGCGGATGCCGCTCAGGCTGTGTGCCTGTGAGGCGGCCTGCTCGCGGCCGCGCTCGGTAAGCGGCACTACCCGTTCGTCGGGGGCAACAGTGCCATCCGGCAGCACGTACTGCGCCTCGGCGTGGCGCATGAGGTAGATGCGGCGGCGTTCGGGGTGCACGAACATGGCTTACTCCGGTTCTGGCGGCTCGGCATGGGACCATAAAAAAATACCCACGGCCACCAGCACCGCAGCCTGCGCGGCGAGGGCCCAGGGGGGAACCCCCAGCAGGCCGCTGAGCAGCAGAAGGCCGCCCATACTCAGCGTGCCCACCCGCTTCGCACCCCGGGAGATCGCCCGGTGTTCCTGCCAGTTCAGAATCGGCGGGCCGAAGCTCGGGTGGGTGATGAGCCACTGGTGCCAGCGCTCGGAGCCGCGGGCGAAGCAGAAGGCCGCCAGGAGCAGGAACGGGGTGGTAGGCAGCAGCGGCAGGGGTATACCGATGATGCCGAGCCCGAGGCTCAGCCAGCCGGCGCAGAGATAGATCAGTTGGCGGCTGCGCTTTACCATGACTGTCGAGTCTAACCATTACTTGGGCTTTACGGGGAGTTTGCTTGAGATTTCACGCCTTCCGGCTGCTGGCCTGGACGTGCTGCGGCATGTTCTGGGCGGCTTGGGCCTGCGCCGAGCCGCGGCCCAATATTCTCCTGCTGGTGGCGGAAGACCTCAGTGCGCGTGTGGGCGCCTTTGGCGATCCGCTGGCGCGCACCCCCAACATCGATGCGCTGGCGCGGGAAGGTGTTCGCTACCCCAATACGTTCACCACCGCGGGTGTCTGCGCGCCGAGCCGCGCGGCGCTCATCACGGGCATGCACCAGGAAAGTATCGGCGCTCAGCACATGCGTGCCGTGAGCTCTCCGCGGGCGCGCTACCTGGCGGTACCGCCGCCGGAGGTTCGGGCCTTTCCCGAGTACCTGCGCGCGGCCGGCTACTACACCTTCACCGACCGCAAGCTCGACTACCAGTTTTCCGGCGTGCAGGCCGGCAGCGGCCCGTTCACCATCTGGGATGCCGAGGGCGAGGGTAGCGACTGGCAGGGTCGGGCGGACGGACAGCCGTTTTTCGGCATGATCAATCTGCTCACCACCCACGAGAGCGCACTTTTTGCCCCTACCCAGGAACTTGCCGCAGGTAGCTGGCAGGGTGCGCTAGTCGCCTCGCTGCGCAGTTGGCAGCGCGTCAGAAACGGTGCGGATACCGACCCTCAGAGTGTGAGCGTGCCGCCGTACTATCCCGACACGCCTGAGGTCCGGGCGGGGATCGCCACCCACTATGACAATGTGGCGGTGATGGACGATGAAGTAGGGGGCTGGATGCAGCGGCTGCGCGAAGAACACCTGCTCGACGACACCATCGTCATCTGGACCACCGATCACGGCGATGCACTGCCGCGCGCGAAACGGGAGGTGTTCGATTCCGGTATTCGCGTGCCGATGGTGCTGCGCATCCCCGGCGCCGCCGCCGCAGGCGGCGAGCGGGAGCAGTTGGTGAGTTTCGTCGATCTGGCGCCGACCATTCTCGGCCTTGCCGGTATTACCGTGCCGGGGCACCTGCACGGGCGCGACTTCCTGAAAGCGCCGCCGCGGCAGTACATCTACGCAGCGCGAGACCGCATCGACGAGCAGGACGATCGCGTGCGTGCGGTGCGTGATGCCCGCTTCAAGTATCTGCGCTACTACCAGCCGGGCACGCCGGGGGCCGTGCACATCGACTACCGCGATCAGCAGCCCATCATGGCAGCTCTGTGGGAAGCTCATGCGGCCGGGACGTTGTCGCCGGCGGCAGCGCAGTGGTTCGCGCCGCGCCCGGTAGAAGCACTCTACGACGTGCAGGGTGATCCCCACGAGCTGCACAACCTGGCCTTCAATCCCGACTTTGCCGAGGTCCTCGGACGCATGCGCGAAGCCCTGGCGGCGCGACCGCAGGCGGATCTGAGCGAGTTCTCGGAAGCTGACATGGCGGCGCAGTTCTGGCCTGACGGCAGGCAGCCGGTCACTGAATCCGTGACATTTCAAGCCTACGACGCCGCGCATGTGGCGCTGCGGTGCGCAACCCCCGGCGCCGCCATCGCCTACCGCGCATCGGAGCAGGCATCATGGCGGGTGTACAGCACGCCCCTGCCAGCGAACAGCGCCTGGCAGGCAAAAGCGGTGCGTTACGGCTGGCAGGAGAGCGCCGTCACGCAATATCATGAAGAAAATCAACGAGGGGACTGAACAGTGGATTTCGACATACCGGAAAAACTCGCCAACTACTTAAAAGAGCTGGACGACTTCATCGAGTCGACCATCAAACCGCTGGAGCAACAGGACGACAACATCCGCTTCTTCGACCATCGGCGCGAAGACGCGCGCACCGACTGGGATCGTGGTGGATTGCCGAACGAAGAGTGGGAGCAGTTGCTGTTCAAGGCCAAGCGGCTTGCGGACGCCGCGGGCCACTACCGGTACGCGCAGCCGAAAGAGTTCGGTGGCAAGGATGGCTCTAACCTCGACATGGCCATAATCCGCGAGCACCTGGCTGTCAAAGGGCTAGGCCTGCACAACGACCTGCAGAACGAGCACTCCATCGTTGGCAACAACGTCGGTCTGCTGCTGATGATCCGCTACGGCACGGAGGAGCAGAAGGCGGAGTGGATTGACGATCTGGCGGAAGGCCGCAAGGGCTTCGCTTTCGGAATCACCGAGCCGGATCACGGATCTGACGCCACGCACATGGAAACCCGCGCCGAGAAAGACGGCGATGAGTGGGTGATCAACGGTCGCAAGACGTGGAACACCGGCATCCACAAGGCGCAGTACGATATGGTCATGGCGCGCACCAGCGGCAAGGCGGGCGACGGCGACGGCATCACCGCATTTCTTACGCCCATGAAAGCCGATGGCGTGAAGATCGAGGAGATGCTTTGGACGTTCAACATGCCCACGGATCACGGCACCGTCTCGTTCACCGATGTGCGCGTGCCGCACGGCAGCATTTTCGGTGGTGAGGGGCGCGGCCTGCAGGTGGTGCAGCACTTCTTTAACGAAAACCGCATTCGTCAGGCGGCGTCGAGCCTGGGTGCTGCGCAGTTCTGTATCAACGAGTCGGTGAAATACGCCAAGCAGCGCAAACCCTTCGGCAAGGCACTCGCCACCAACCAGGGCATTCAGTTCCCGCTGGTGGAGCTGCAGACCCAGTGCGACATGCTCCGCGCGCTCATCCACAAGACCGCATGGCAGATGGACAAGTACGGCGCGTTCACCGTTTCCGACAAGGTGTCGATGTGCAACTACTGGTCGAACCGGTTGTGCTGCGAAGCAGCGGACCGGGCGATGCAGGTGCACGGTGGCCTTGGCTATTCGCGGCACAAACCCTTCGAGCACATCTATCGGCATCACCGCCGCTATCGCATCACCGAAGGCGCGGAAGAGATTCAGATGCGTCGGGTCGCGGGCTACATGTTCGGCTTTATGAGCCAGCAGGCGCCCAAGGGTGTGAAGACCAAGGACTAGGCATGGCGGACTTTCAGGCGACCCTCGCAGGCATCCTCGAGCGCGAGCTGCCAAACGTACGAGCGCTTATTTCCTGCGAGCGGCTCTCGGGCGGTGCCAGTCAGGAGACATACCGTCTCGTGGTAGCCACCGATGCCGGTGAGGAGCGCTTGTGCATGCGCCGGGCGCCGGGTGGCGAACGGGTGGAGACACTCGGCGTCAACCCGGGCCTTGCGGTTGAGGCGATGCTCATGCGATCGGCGCGTGAGGCTGGTGTGCCGGAGCCCGAAGTGCACTACGTGCTTCAGGAGGCCGACGGTCTCGGGGAAGGCTTCATCATGGAGTGGCTCGACGGCGAGGCGCTCGGTGCGCGTATCGTGCGTGCTCCGGAGCTCGACGGCATTCGCCCTCGGCTTGCGCGGTTGTGCGGGGAGGCGCTCGCGCGCATTCACGCCATCGATGTTGCGGCCACGGGGCTCGATAGGGTTCTGCACCGGGTCACACCGGCGGAGTACGTCGAGCAGACCTGGGAGCGCTACCGTGCTTTCGAGACAGCCCAGCCGATGATCGACTATGCCGGCCGCTGGTTGTTGGAGCATCTGCCGGAGGGCTTCGACTACACCCTCGTGCACAATGACTTCCGCAACGGCAATATCATGTTCTCTCCGCAAGGCATCGTTGCCGTGCTCGACTGGGAGCTTGCCCACATCGGTGACCCGATGCGGGACCTCGGCTGGATATGCACTAACTCCTGGCGCTTCGGACGCACCGATCTGCCCGTGGGGGGCTTCGGCAGCTACGAAGAACTGTTCGCCGGCTACGAAAGCGTCGCTGGCATGCCGGTGGATCGCGATCGGGTGAAGTTCTGGGAGGTGTTCGGCTCGTTCTGGTGGGCCGTTGGTTGCCTCGGCATGGCGGAACACTACCGACACGGGCCGGACAAGACGGTGGAACGGCCGGCCATCGGTCGTCGCTCCTCGGAGTGTCAGGTGGACTGTGTGAACCTGCTGATTCCGGGCCCGGTGGAGCTGGTGCAACCGTCACCCAGCGCCGACGCCGATATGCCGCGTGTGGATGAGCTTGTGAAATCTGTGCGCGACTTCCTGCGCGAGGACGTAATGGGCGCCACCGAAGGGCGCACCAACTTCATGGCCCGGGTGGCCGGAAACTCGCTGGACATCGTGCTGCGGGATCTCGAGCTCGGCGAGCAGCACCGCGCGCTGGAACACCAGCGCCTGCAGGCGCTGCTGGGTGAAACCGGGACGCTGGCGGATCTCCGGATGGCGCTGGTGCAGCGGTTGCGCAGCGGCGACATGCCGCTGGATCGCGAGGATCTGATCACGCACCTGCGTCAGACGGTCGTCAACCAGGTGGCTATCGACCAGCCGAAGTACTCCGGGTTTGCAACAGCCTCAGTCGCTACCCAGCCTTGACGTTAGCGAGCGGCTGCAGTAACCGCCAAGTGTAAGTACCTGATACTGCGCGGCGGGCTGTTCTTTGACGGCCTGCCTGGACGTATCTTGAGTGGTCCTCTGGCTCAGTGATAGCTCTCCACCTGGCTCGGTGTTGGCGCCCTGCGGCGACAACCAGTCTCCCTCTTCGACATTTTGTGCGTCTACTTGCCGATGCGTTCTCCGTGGTGCCCGGATCGCGTTGCGGCTGAAAGTCGGCAGCTCTTGCACGAGCCCCAATCCGATGCCTGCGCTTGTTTCTCATCGCAGATATTGACGATGTCAATATCGCCTGGCATATTGACGATGTCAATATTTGGAGATTGTCCTTATGAACTGGATGGTTTTTACGGATCTGACGTCGTTGCCAACTCAGTTCCACTGGGTGCTTGCGCTCGTCGCGTTGGCAATCGGAGTGGTTGTTCTTATGCGGCGCAAGGGCACTCGATCGCACGTTGCCCTCGGCTGGGCCTGGATCGGCACAATGCTGCTTGTCTCACTGTCTGCACTGTTCGTTAGCAACAACACACCGGAGGATGCGCTCTGGCTTGGATTCGGGTTTTCCTACGTTCACCTGCTGATCCCTTTCACGCTCACCTTTGTCTATGTGGGCGTCAGGAGTATTCGACGGGGACGGGTTAAGGCGCATCGAGCCCTGATGACGATCACCTTTTTTGGCAGTCTCGTGCTCGCGGGTGCGTTAACCTTCCTTCCCGGTCGGCATATGCACACCTTGTTCTTCGGGGACGAAGCCACGGTTGCGCAGCAGCTGAAGGATGGAGTGAAGAAATAGTTGTGACGAAGCCAGCTGGGATTCGAGACAGATACCATCATGGAGACCTTAAAGCTAAGTTGATCGGCGCGAGCGCTGAAGCACTGTGTCGAACGAGCATCGATGCACTCAGTCTCAGAAAGATTGCTGAAGCCGTCGGTGTAAGTCACAACGCGCCTTATATGCATTTTCAAGATAAAGAAGCGCTTCTGGCACACGTGGCGATGGAGGGGTTTGCCATGCTGAAACGCTCGCTGGAGGAGATGCTGGAAAGCCAAGCCAGGTCAAAGTGGAAAGCCCGCTTTCATAGCGGCTGTTTGTGCTACGTACAGTTTTGTTTAGAAAACCCTGGATACGTAGCTGCCATGTTCCGTAAGTACGATTCTTCTCGCTTTCCCGAGTTGATTGCGAAGTCCATGGAATCGATCGAGCCGCTGTTCGACGTGCTTGAGCATGGGAAAAAGCTAGGCGTGATCAAGCGTAAAGACACGGGACGCATGGCGAGCGCTGTGTGGTCGATGCTTCACGGTTTAACGTCTATCCTCGCTGGTCGAGAAGACATACCGGAAGTCATGGGGGAAAAAGATGTCGATCGGCTGGTTCGGAGCCATGTCGAGCTGCTGCTTGTGGGTATTGCGCCGCGCACCGGATAGGCCGGTTGCTGCGGTTCCAAGGATTTCTCTCATGGGTTGATTGCAGGGCCGGCGCACGCTGGTTGTCAGGTCTGCCTCACCGCGTCGATTTCAGGCGACGCTCGCCACCTCCACGGGAATGCCGGTCATGAACGACTGGCTGGACAGGCGTTCGAAGCTTGCCGGCCCGGTGGGCAGGAGTTCGTTGACGTTTACCCCCGGATGGTTGCTGGCCACGCTGAAGCGTGGGTTGTTGCCGTGGCCCCAGCCGTGGGTCATGGCCACCACACCCTGGCGCAGTGTGTCGTCATACTTCACCGTCGCCGTGATACGGCCGTGGCGATTGCTCACCAGCACCTCCGAATGATCCGCAAAACCCAACCGCTCGGCATCCTGCGGGTTCATGTGCAGAGGGTTGTCGAGCGCATGCTGGCGCTTCAGTGATGGAGCGTTGTGAAACCAGCTGTTGACCATGTAGTTGGTACGCAGCGTGATGAGTTTGAGCGCGTTCGGATCCTCGTTTTCGAGCTCCTCGAAAATCTCCCGAGCGCGCGCCAGGTCTGGTTCGAACAGCGGTGGGCAGCAGTCCACCTGTGCGCCATCGTGGTGGACAGCGAGTTGAAACAGGAGGTCTGGTTCCGGGTCGGGCAGCCGGTGTACGTGTCCCGGCATGTTTTTCAGTGCTTCGATACTCAGGTCGCTATGGGCGAGCTGTCGGTCGATCTTGCCCAGTGGGTCTGGTGCTTCATGGTCCAGCAGCGAAGGTTGCCCCAGTGCCTGAAGGATACGCGCAAAGATCCACCATTCGGCGCGCCGCTCGCCGATCGGCGGCACCACGGCGTCGGTGTACTGCACGTACGGTTCCGGCTGGAACCCGAGCGCCAGCGCGTTGATGTCTTCGCGCTCCAGCCAATCGGTGGCGGGCAGCACGAAGTCCGCATGTTCGGCGGTTGCGCCCGCGTAGATGTCGATGACGATGAGCAGTTCGAGCTGCTTCAGCGCCGCGCGCAGCTTCGCTTCGCCGCCCATGGACAACACCGGGTTGCCAGACATCACTACCAGCGCTTTGATGTGGCCGGCTTCGATGTAATCTGCCAGCAGGTTGCCCGGCAGGCTGCCCGCGGTACGGCGGATCTCGCCGAATTCGGTGTCGAAAAACGGATTGTCCGTTTTCGGCTTGCCCACCGTTGCCGCCGGGAAGTAGCCCGGCGAATAGAGGTTGCCGCCGCGACGGCCGAGATTGCCGGTGACCAGCGACAGCATCTGCACCAGCCAGTAGGCGAGGGTGCCCTGGCGGCCCATGTTGATGCCGGTAGAGGCGTGCACGGCAGCACCTTTGGCGCCGGCGAAGTCGCGGGCTACCTGGCGGATGTCATCGGCCGGCACGCCCACGACGGCAGCCACGCGGTCGGCGGAGTAATCGGACACGAACGCGCGCAGGGCGTCCACGCGGTGACCATGTGCGGCGAGGTACTCGGCATCGTGCAGGTCGGCTGCGAATATCTCGTGGATGAGTGCTGCCAGAAAATACAGGTCTGTGTCAGGTTTGATCTGCAGCACGTCGCCGGTGGCAGGCGTGGCCGACTCGATGCGCCGGGGATTCACGTGCACTACCTTGCCGCCGCGGCGCACGACGTCGCGAATGCTCGCCATGGGGTCGGTCATGTGCACGAAGCTAGCGTGTGAGATCTTCGGATTGCTGCCGATCGAGAGAAAGTAGGCGGTGTGCTTGAAGTCGGGAATCGGATGCAGGTTGGCGGTGCCGAACACCTGCTCGGAGGCGGCAAACTTGTTGGCGCAGTCCTGGGTGCCGGAGCCGAACGCGTAGCGCACGCCGAGTGCAGAAGCGAACGCCCGCGAGCCAACCCGTGCGGTGCTGTTGAAGGCACTGGGATTTCCGGTGTACATGCCGACGCTTTCCGAGCCCCAGCGAGCCTGTACCTCGTTGAGCCGTTCGGCGATGGCCTGTGCCGCGCTGTCCCAGTCAGTCGCCTCGAAATCTGCCGCCGCGTCTTTGCCGTTGCGGCGGCGCAAAGGGGTGTTGAGGCGGTCCGGGTCGTGATGAATCTCGGTGAAGTTGAGGCCTTTGTGGCAGGCAAAGCCGCGGTGCACCGGATGGGATTTGTCTGGCAGCAGGCGCACGGTTTGCGTTTCGTCCACTTCGGCGATCAACGCGCAGGTGGGCTCGCAGATGCGGCAGAAGGTGTGAACGGTGCGGCGATCTTCAGCGCTCAATGGCAGACTCCCCAGTTCAGATGACGGATGCGTGCAAGGGTAACAGATGCCGGAGTATTTCGAGGCGTTCGACGATGCGGACCAGCCCCTGGGGCTGGTAGCCCGTGAGGAGGTGCATCGTCGCGGCTTGTGGCACCGGTCCGCGCATGTACTCGTCTGGTCCAGCGACGGTGCGCTGCTCCTGCAACGGCGGGTGGCGCATAAGGATCTGTACGGCGGCACGGCGGCAAGTGGGACTACTCGGTGGGCGAGCACCTGAAACCCGGCGAGTCGTTTGCGGACGGCGCGGCGCGTGGCCTGTTGGAAGAATTGGGTATCCGCTCACCGGTGACACCGCGTGGAGCGGTTGCGCGTAATGCCTCGTGCGGCCAGACGTATCGCGATCGCGAGATACAACAGGCCTTCGAGACCACGCACGATGGTCCGTTTACACCGGATCACGCGGAGGTTGAGGAGGTCCGGTTTCTCCGTCTCGATGCGCTTGAGGCCTGGATTCGACAGGCGCCAGAGGTGTTTACACCGTGGCTGCCCGGTGAGCTCGTGCGGCTCGGGGTGTTGAATGGAGGTTAGCTAAGCACTTTCAGCAGCAGCACCCAGTCGGGGCCTGGCCCACTTTGCGGCGGTTTCGCGAGCCACGTCGGCATTCGTGACGGATCCAGGGTCGCAAATGCCGCATCGGTGCGATGGCCCTGCGCATCGTAGGTGCCGCCGTCCACCGGGCTGTACCAGAATGCAGTCACCGGGCGCGTGGTGAGATTGGCGATTCGCACCGGCACCTCCGCCCTGTCGGGAATGTAGATGATCGCGTGGTTTGCGGCTGCCGCCGCCACGGTGCGGGTGGTGGATTCCAGCGTGCCGATGTCATCGATCAGCCGCCGCGCGGGTGTGCGCGTGCGGTCGGGCTTGCGGCCAGCGGCTGGCAGTGAAGCAAGCAGGCTGTGCAGATGCGGCATGGAATCCGCACCAGGCGCTGCGAGCGCATCCTGCCAGCGACTTGGCGGCGGCACCCACAGGCTGCCATCGGCCCGCCGAAGCCGATACAGCGAGTCGTGACCGTAGGTGTACCCGAAAGATCCGTCGAGGATGGCCCAGTAGGCTTGCTGTCGGATCTGCAGGGCGTCGATCACTACCTTGCGTCTTTCGTCGGTGCGACCTTCGTAGGCGCCCTCGGCCAGGAGTTCGGGTTTTGCGTCCCGTGTTGCGCGGGGCAGGAGAATGTCCGTCTGGTAGTTTCTGATGGCGTACAGTTGCGTGGTGTGAAAGTCCATCCAGGGCGCTGCGGAGAAGTGATCACGGGTGGATCGACCGGAATCCGGGTGCATGGTCATGAGCTGCGAGGGCGCTTTGCCGGCGGCGAGGCCCTCGGCGAATGCGTTGAGCAGCGCGAGGTGTTGAGCGGAGAGCGGGTTGCGGTACACACGATCCTGCTCCCAGGCGATCTTGTGATACTCGCCGACGCCGATCCACAGAACGTTGGGCTTATCCGCAAAGTGCTCGCCGAGGCGCCGGCCCGTGCGCCGCGCGTCCTCGGCTGCTGCGTCGATACCTTTCTGGTCTGGATTGAACACCAGGTCCACCCACGGCCCCCAGATACCGGCGAGCATCACGTACATGCCGCGTTTTGCCGCCTCGTCGACAAACAGCTGCACGTGTCTTAAGGCGTCTTGATTCAGGCGGGTCTGCGGATGCGTGGCGTCGAGTGACAGGTTGCCGCCATGATCGCGGTCCAGCAGGGGGCTCTGCAGCGGCCTCGCCTTATTGAGTTGTTCATAGGGGCCAAGGCGAATGACGATCGGGCCTTGAACGATGGTAAAGCCTTTGCGTTGTCGGTCATCCAGATACGTCGCAATCTGTTCCGGGGACAATTCAGCCAGGCCCCAGGCGGAGCCACCAATCCAGTGAAAATCGTTGCCGTCAGCCGTGACCAGGCGGCTGCCGTCGTCGGCGATGCGCAGTAAAGGCATGCGCGTGCTCGAGCTGCAGCCAACCAGAGCGGCCAGCAGCAGCAGGCCAGTGACCGCCCTCAGGAGAATGCCTCGGCATACACCGCCAGGGCCGCCGTACCTCCCGTGTGCAGCAGGATGATGTCGTTCTGGCCGGCAAACTCGCCCACGCTGATCAGGTCGATCAGCGCCGCCAACGCCTTGCCGCTGTATACCGGATCAAACAGCACGCCTTCCAGGCTCGCAGCCATTCGAATGGCTTCCACGCAGGCGGGTGTCGGGATGCCGTAAGCTTCGCCGAGGTAGCGGTGGTCAAAGCGCAAAGTTGTGTTTTCTGGGGACCCGTTTGCGGCTCCCAAATCCTCAACAAGGGCGCGCACGGCGTGCTCCAGCCGGCCGG
>JAUIED010000299.1 GCA_030428905.1 Gammaproteobacteria bacterium | reverse complement strand
CCTGGACGAACAGATGGACATTCTGCGCGGCCTCGAGTCAGGTGATTACTTCGGCTACGCGGGCGAGGTGCACGACCTGCCGGCGAGCAAGATGTCCCCTGCACCCACGCAGCCCACGCCGCTGCTGATCGGTGGGCATGCGAAGGCGGCGCTGAAGCGGGCCGCGGAGAAGGGCGACGGATGGATGTGCGCAGGTGCGGAGACGCCAGATCTCGAAGCGTACATCCGGCAGATTCAGCAGATGCGTATCGCTGCCGGCCGCGATCATCTGCCGTTCAAGGTGTTTGCGGGCAGCGCTGATGGTTTCAGCGCGGAAGGCATTGCGCGCCTTGAAGCCATCGGTGTCACCGACCTTGTCATCGCCTTTCGCGATGTCTACGCTAGAGAGCCTGACAAGCCGTTGGACGAGAAGATACAGATGTTGAATTGGTATGCGTCTGAGTTCGTTTCTTAGAGGGGCGTTGCTCCTCGCCTGTATCGGTGCACATGCTGAAGAGGCGGTGGTGGAAACGTTCAAACCATCGAAGCTGGTCGATGCGCCGAATCCGCGCTACCCCGCCGGATACGCCGGCCGAGGGCTGTGCCCTCCGACTGAACAACCTCTTGCGAATCTGGCCTGCAGGGTCACCCGGAGTTTGACGTTTCCGGGAGTCTCATGAAGAAACTCCCCCTCGTGAGCCGCCAAGCAACACGAGAGGAAGTCACTCATGAGACGAATAGAAAGTCTAAGTCACAGCCGATGGGAGTGTAAGTACCACGTAGTCTTCATCCCCAAGTACAGAAGGAAAGCTGGATAGAGGAGGGGCACCTGATGTCCGATCACGTGCACATGATGATCTCGATCCCGCCGAAGTATGCGGTGTCGCAGGTGATTGGTTATGTCAAGGGAAAAAGCGCTATCCACATCGCTAGGAGATACGCAGGGGTGAAAAGGAACTTCACAGGGCAACACTTCTGGGCCCGAGGCTACTTCGTATCAACAGTAGGCCGGGACGAAGAAATGATTCGAGAATATATCCGGCACCAAGAGGAAGTGGATCGGAACCAGGACCAGTTGAATCTACGATAACGACGACCCCCTTTAGGGGTCCCAAGGGAGCGTAGCTCCCATCTATGCCGCTTTGAGCGGCTCACGTTGCCTTCGGAAGCCCCCGGCTTTGCCGGGGGAGCCGTCACTGAAACACCGGTGTCCAACATTAATGGAATGGCGAATTGTCGATTTCTCCCACCAGCACGATTTGATTCCTCATGGCCTAACCCGCGAGCAGCGCTGCGGCGTGCTTTGCCCGCGCGTAAATGGCCGCGAAGTCTCTGTTGCTGAGTGCCTGTCGGGGCACGAACCATGAACCGCCGATGCAGGCGACGCAGCTTAGCGAAGCGTACTGTGCGATGTTCTGTTCGTTGATACCGCCGGTCGGGCAGAAACGAACCTGCGGCGTGGGTGCCGACAACGCATTGATCGTTGCTGCGCCACCGGCCTGCTCAGCGGGAAAGAACTTCTGCAGCTCGTAGCCCGCGGCGAGTAACGACAAGCACTCGCTGGCGGTTACGGCGCCTGGCACATAGGGCATGTTCGCCGCTTCCAGAAGGCTCGGCGTAGCACCGGGGCTGACGGCGAAGCGCGCACCGGCATCCTTGATCTGCTGAAACTGCTCAGGGTGGCAGATGCTGCCTGCGCCGAGTTTTATCGCGGGTACGTACTTCGCGATGGCGCCGATCACCGCCAGAGCTTTGTCGGTTCGCAGTGTGACCTCGATGGCACCGATGCCTGCATCGAGTAGGCAATTGGCAAGATCCGGCGCTGCCTCGGCGTCATCGGTGACGATCACGGGCATGAGCCGAACATCTCGAAGATAGGCGGAAGCGTCCATCCATTACCCTTGGTTGAAGAAAACGCTAGCGCCTGTGTCGGCGCTGGAGACTGCAGCGCGCAGCGGCAGAAAGAGCTCCCGGCCCATGCCTGTATCGTTGCTGGACAGGTCTACCGCGTCAGCACTTCGGCCTGCCAGATCGGCTTCGACATCGATGGAGCCGTGTGTGGCATCAATGTGCACGATGTCACCGTCACGGATCCGCCCGATCAGGCCCCCACGCACAGCTTCCGGGCTCATGTGGATCGCCGCGAGCACCTTGCCTGAGGCGCCGGACATGCGTCCATCCGTCAGCAGGGCGACTTTGAGGCCGCGGTTCTGCAAGGTGCCGAGGTACGGCGACAGTTTGTGAAGTTCCGGCATGCCGTTGGCGGCGGGGCCCTGGTGGGTGACCACCGCGACCAAATCGCTGGTGAACTCACCGTCCTCGAAGGCGGTAACGAAATCGTCCTGGCTCCTGAAGATTCTGGCAGGTGCGGATACTTGCTGGTGCTCGGTGGCTACCGCGCTGACCTTTACTACGGCCTGACCCAGCGTGCCGGTGAGCAGTTTGAGCCCGCCTTGGCCTTGAAATGGCTTGTCGGCGGGACGCACAACACTGAGATCGCCAGACCGTCGGTCGGCGGCCTGCCAGAGCAGCTCGCCATCCCTTTGCAGCGCCGGTGTTTCGGTGAAGCGACGCAGACCGCGGCCCAATATCGTGTTTACTTCTGCGTGAAGGAGGCCAGCTTCGAGCAGCTCGCCGATGACGAACGCCAAGCCGCCGGCGGCATGGAAGTCGTTCACGTCGGCACTGCCGTTGGGGTACACCTGTGCGAGCAGCGGAACGATTTCCGCGAGATCCGCGAAGTCCTGCCAGTTGATGGTGATACCCGCGGCACGGGCGATGGCGATGAGGTGGATGGTGTGGTTGGTAGAGCCGCCGGTCGCGTGCAGGCCGACGATCGCATTGACGATGGCGTGCTCATCGACAATGCGGCCGATCGGCATATAGGTGTTACCCAACGCCGTTGCACCGAGTGCGGTGCGGGTTGCGGCACGGGTCAATGCTTCTCGCAATTCGGTGCCAGGGGGCACGAAGGAACTTCCGGGAAGTTGCAGGCCCATGAATTCCAGCAGCATCTGGTTGCTGTTGGCGGTACCGTAGAACGTGCAGGTACCGGGGCTGTGGTAGGAAGCTGACTCGGCGGCGATGAGGTCGCCGCGGCCTACCTTGCCGGCGGCGTAGGCCTCGCGCACCGCTGCCTTCTCTTTGTTCGGAAGGCCTGAGGGCATTGGCCCGGCGGGTACGAACACTGTCGGCAGATGACCGAACGACAAGGCGCCGATCAGCAGCCCAGGCACGATCTTGTCGCAAACGCCGAGGCACAGCGCGGCGTCGAACATGTCGTGGGACAGGGCGATGGCTGTGGACATGGCGATGACGTCGCGGCTGAACAGCGACAGCTCCATGCCGGCGCGACCCTGTGTGACGCCATCGCACATCGCCGCCACGCCGCCGGCGACCTGTGCCGTGGCACCGTTGGCGGCCGCTGTTTCACGTATCAAGGTGGGATAATTCTCGTACGGCTGGTGTGCACTCAGCATGTCGTTGTAGGCTGAGACGATTGCTACGTTGGCCGTGCGTTCATCTGTGAGCCTGGCTTTGCCCTCGGCGCCGCACGCGGCGAT
>JAUIED010000298.1 GCA_030428905.1 Gammaproteobacteria bacterium | reverse complement strand
TGACGCATATGCCAGCGCAACCCAGCAGCGGCCAATCTCGGCGTGCAGATCGGCAGCACCCTGGCCACCGCCCACAGCCTGGCAGCCGCGGATGCGCCCCTCGAGCACCTGCACGCCGACACAGACCAGGAAGCCGCGCGCCTGCGCTTTCTCGCCGGGCTGCTGTACCGTTTCAGCGGTGAAGTCAGCCTGGAGCCGCCGGCAGCGGTCGTGCTCGAGATCGGCAGAAGCCTGCGCCTGTTCGGTAGTTTCTCCGCACTTGAGCAGGCCGCCGTAGCGCTGTGCGAACAACTCGGCCATCACGCCTGCGCACGCACCGCCGCCACACCCAGCGCTGCGCTGGCGCTCGCCCGCTCCGGCAGCCGGTCGCTGCAAGCCGTGCCACTGGCGAGCCTGCCGCTCGAAACGAAGCACCTGGAACGCTTCGCCAACATGGGGCTGCACACGCTCGGTCAGGTGCTGCATCTGCCAAGCCGGGAGCTGGGCCAGCGCTTCGGACGCACGTTGTTAGGGCTTCTCGAACGCCTGCAGGGCAACGCACCAGACCCACGCAGCAGCATCGTGCCGCCAGCGCACTTCAGCGAGTGCCTGCACCTGCTCGAGCCGCTGCGCTGCAAAGAAGCGCTGGAGCAACCCATGCAGCGGCTGCTGGATGAACTCGCGCAATGGCTCACGGCCCAGCAGCTCGGCGCTACAGTGCTCGTATGGCGCTTTCTCAGCCACCATCCAGACGCCACCGTGCGCCTACCGGTGCGTCTCAGCAAAGCGCAGCAGAGTGCGCGCGCGTTTGCCGACATCAGCCGCCTGCAGCTTGCCCGGATGGCGCTGCCGGAAGACGTGCTCGGCATCGGTCTGGAAGCCTGCCGCCTCGAACCATGGGTCAATCAGAGCCTCACGCTGTTCCGCTATGGGCTCGGAAACGGGGGGCTTTCCGGAGGGTTGGCTGACCGACATGCACAACCACACGCAGAGCCCGCCGAGCTTGCCGGCTTTGTAGATCAGCTCACGGCCCGCCTCGGCATCGCTGCCTGCACGCATCTGCACAGCCTGGATCAGCATGCCCCGGAGCGGGCATGGGGCGCACACCGTACCGGCAGCACGGCACCGGCTGCGTTCGCTGCCGAGAACCCAGCACCGTTGCGCCGGCCACTCTGGCTGTTTACGCCACCGCGGCCGGTGGCGCTCGAAGACCTGCGCCTGCTGGAAGGGCCGGAGCGCGTGCAGAGCAACTGGTGGGCAGAGGCGGTAAACCGCGACTACTACATCGCTGAGCACAAAAGCGGCGCCCGTTGCTGGGCCTACCGCGAGCCGCCGGCAGCGTGGTATCTGCATGGCTACTTCGCCTGAGCGCAACGTGGTCGAGCAACGCCCCCCGCCCCCACTCACCGACCTGCCGCCATTCGCGGAGCTGCACTGCCTCACCAACTACAGCTTCCTGCGCGGCGCCTCGCACCCGGAAGAGATGGTGGCCACCGCCGCAGCACTCGGCTATCAAGCCATCGCCATCACCGATGAGTGCTCCTTTGCGGGCCTTGCCAAAGCACACATGGCAGCAAAAGAGCACCACATCCAGCTCATCATCGGCAGCGAATTCCAGCTCGAAGAAGGTGTCAAGCTCATCGTATTGGCACCGGATCGGGCCGCGTACGGGCAGCTTTCAGCGTTGATAACCAAACTGCGGCGGCGCGCACCGAAAGGCACCTACCGCGTCACCATGGAGGACTTCCGCTGGGGGCTCGCAGATTGCCTGTTCATCTGGCCTGCGGGTGCGGCCTGCGCCACGCAGGATGTACGCATGAGCGAGGCGCCCTTAAGGGCAGCACAACAACTGCAGCGACGCTTCGACATCGAAGCCCTGATACAGCAGGGCCGCAAGCTACTGGAAACCCTGAAGATCAACCCGGACGCTGAGCAACCGCGCCTGTGGCTGGCGCTCGAACTCTTCCGCAGCGACGAAGATCTGCACCGCACCGCCACCGTGCTCACGCTGTCATCGCGCCTTCACCTGCCGGTACTGGCAAGCAACGATGTGCACACCCACGTGTCGGTGCGCCAGCCCTTACAGGATGTGCTCACTGCCGTGCGCCACAAGTGCACCGTGGCAGAGCTGGGCAGCGCCGGCTTCGCCAATGCCGAACGCACATTGAGAGCCGTGCGCGAACTCACAACGATCTACCCGCCAGAGATGCTCTCCGAAACGGCACGTGTCGCCGAGCGCTGCCGCTTCAGCCTCGATGAACTGCGCTACGAATACCCGCAGGAGCTCGTGCCGCCGCACCTCAGCCCGCAGGAATACCTGCGCCAACTGACCTTTGCCGGCGCTGCCGAACGCTGGCCGCAGGGCGTGCCGGATGACACCCGCGCGCTCATCGAGCGGGAGCTCGAACTCATCCGTGAGCTCGGCTACGAGTTCTACTTTCTCACCGTGCAGGACATCGTGCAGTTCGCCCGCAGCCAGGGCATCCTGTGCCAGGGTCGAGGGTCCGCCGCCAACTCCGCCGTGTGCTACTGCCTGCATGTCACCGAGGTGGATCCGTCGCGCATGCATCTGTTGTTCGAACGCTTCGTCTCCAAGGAGCGCAACGAACCCCCTGACATCGACGTGGATTTCGAGCACGAGCGGCGCGAAGAGGTAATTCAGTACATCTACAAGCGCTACGGCCGCGACCGTGCGGCACTCGCCGCCACCCTCATCACCTACCGGCCGAAGAGCGCCATACGCGATGTGGGCAAAGCGCTGGGTATGGACGCAGACCTGCTGGACCTGCTCGCCAAATCGCTGTCGTGGTGGGATAAACCGGACGTGCTCGCCGAGCGTCTTAGGAGCGCCGGCATCGACCCGGACAGCCGCCTCGTGCGTTTGTTCGTGCGCTTCGTCAACGACATTCTCGGCTTTCCACGCCACCTGTCGCAACACGTGGGCGGGTTTGTCATTTCGCAGGGGCCGCTGTCGCAACTCGTACCGGTGGAAAACGCCGCCATGGAAGATCGCACGGTCATCCAGTGGGACAAGGACGACCTGGAATCTCTTGGCCTGCTCAAGGTGGATGTGCTCGGCCTCGGCATGCTCACCGCCATCCGCAAATGCTTAGACGCGGTAAACGCGCACCGAGGCACCGAGCTGACCGTGAGCCGTATTCCCGCGGAAGACCGGCAGACCTACGAGATGCTGCAGCGGGGCGACAGCGTCGGCGTCTTCCAGGTGGAGTCGCGGGCGCAGATGGCCATGCTGCCGCGCCTGAAGCCTCAACACTTCTACGACCTGGTTGTCGAGGTCGCCATCGTCCGCCCCGGCCCCATTCAGGGTGACATGGTGCACCCCTACCTGCGCCGACGACAGGGGCTTGAGCCTGTCACCTACTCCAGCGACGGCGTGCGCCGGGTGCTGGAACGTACCCTGGGCGTACCCATCTTCCAGGAGCAGGTGATCGAGCTCGCCATGGTTGCCGCCGGCTTCAGCGCCGGCGAGGCGGACCAGCTGCGCCGCGCCATGGCTGCCTGGCGGCGCCGCGGCGGCCTGGAGGTATTCGAACAGAAGCTCATCGAC
>JAUIED010000064.1 GCA_030428905.1 Gammaproteobacteria bacterium | reverse complement strand
TCGGCACGGCGTTTGCCGCCTGCTCGCTCATGCTCGCCTGCCTGGTACCGGATAACCCGGCGCCCGGCAACGAGGTGCGCGCGCTACCAGACAGGAATCGAGCAGGCGCCGCCGCGTAGGAAGGCGACGATCTCTTCGCTGCGGGCTTCAGCATCTTCCTCGCCGAGGGCCATGAGGGTGGCCAGATACTCGGGCTCGAAATTCACCATAGACAAGGCATCTGCGCTTTTCATGTCCTTTCCTGAAAGACCGCGCTCGAAGAAGCGGAACGCCCGGGGCAAACGTACTTCGTTCTCGGCGGCGAGCTTGCCCATGTCGCGGCTCGGCCGCAGCACCATCACCTCCACCGGCCGGAAGCCCTGGCGCTGGTCTTCAGGCAGTGCCTGCACCAGGCGGTTGATGCGCGTCATCTGCAGCGCGTCGTAGTCGAGGATGTCGAGGAACACGGCGTTGAGCATCACACCGGCAATCTGTGCCGGCGACGGGTAGGGCGGCAGGATGTCGGCGACCGGCAAGCGGTTGGCCGGCACCGGCCGCAGGCGCGGCGACACGGCAAGGATTCGATCTGCGCCCAGGTGCAGCGCTGGCGATAGGGGGGCCGTGAGCCGCACACCGCCGTCGCCGTGCCAGGCGGTGCCGAGCGCCGTGGCGGGGAAGAAAATCGGCAACGCCGATGAGGCGAGGATGTGCTGAATGGTGATGTCTTCGAATTCGGCGCGCAGCTGGCCACGCCCCCAGCTCATCTCGCCGTTGCTCTGTACCCAGGCGGTGGAACGGCCAGTGTCGTAGTTGGTAGTGATGATGGCCAGCGCCTGCAGCAGGTTGCTGTCCAGGTTTTCACGGATGCCGCAAACGCGGTCGCCGTCGAGGCTCAGCGCCTCCTGCAGAAACTCGCGCAGGGGTGTTGTGTCCACCATGCCGTGGATGCGTCGATTCGCCAGCCGCCCGCCGGTGAGAATCGGCAGAGCCGCACCGAAGAGCTTGCCGAGCATGGCGCGCAGCTCCGTGCGAAACACGCGCTCCGTATCCAGATCCAGCCACAGCTCGCGCAACCGCTCCACAGCGTCCGGCCAACTGCCGCGGTGACTTGCCAGATGCACCGCGTTGATGGCGCCTGCCGACACCCCGGTGATGATCTGCGGCCGGTAGTCCGGCATGGCCTTGGCGATATGCCGCAGGCAGCCCACCTGATAGGCCGCTCGCGCGCCGCCGCCGGCAAGGAGGATGGCTTGGCTGTTCATGCTGCTATCAGCATAGCCGCAAATGGCGTCGCTAGTGATCTGCGCACGGAAAACGCGCCTGCAGGTTGGCCAGAGCATCGCGCACCGCGTGGTGCACCGAACGCGCTGAGAACACGGCTGGTATGCGGCCGAGATCCAGGTGCAGCATGAAGCTCAGGTCAGCACCACCATCATGCAGCGCGATCTGCCACAAACCGGTTGCGCCCTTTATGCGTGCCCGCCCTTTGCGCGGCGGCACCTGTTCTGGCAGGCCTTCGACGGTGACCGTCGCACTGCCGCCGTCTGCACCGATACCGAGGTCGATACGATAGGCCATATCGCGCGGCCGCATGGGCCATGGTGCGGATGAAACGACGTAGATCATCTGGGAAAAGTCGTCCCCTTCCAGCCGCTCCGCGGACACCGTGCGCGGCAGCCAGCTGGCGAAATCTTCCACGTTGCGAAACAGGGCGAACAGATCCTCCTGCGCGGCACAGACACGGCCGTCTGCTCGGTAGGCATCGTGCATGGTGTCGGTGATGTCGAGCTTGTAGGTAGTGATCTCGGCGGAACGATCGAGCAGACGCCAGTCGGCATCGAGGTCGAGGCTGATGGCGGCGGATAGCAGGACGAATTCGATCACCGCGGTAGCGTAACAGAACGGCGGACCAGATAATGCCACCTCAAATGGAGGACAGATGTTTCGCAATATCAGAATGTTCCGGCTCGCCAGCGACTGGCCGGAGACCGAGGAGGGCCTGGACCGAAAGCTGGATCAGGCGACATTCAAGCCGTGCGGCTCCTATACCGAGGAAAGCGCCGGCTTCGAGCCGCCGGGTGGCGACGGCGAGGCGTTGGCGCGGCGCGTTGGCGGCGCCGATCTGCTGCGCCTGCGGGTGCAAACCCGCGTGTTGCCGGCAGCGGCCATCAATGAGGCGCTCGAGGAGCGTATCAAAGGGTTCCAGGAGCGCACCCAGCGCGAGCCCACCCGGCGGGAAAAACGCGATCTGAAGGACGAGGTGCATGCAGAGCTCACGCCGAAAGCGTTGCTCAAGTCCCAGCGCATCTGGGGTTGCGTGCTGCTCAAGGAAAGCGTGCTGGCGGTAGACACATCCTCGGAGGCTCAGGCGGAGCTCTTTGTAGACACCCTGCGCCGGGCGCTGGGCTCATTCCAGGTCACACCGCTCGCCTTCAAGCAACCGGTGTCGCAGCTGCTCACCCAGGTGTTTCTCGGCAGCGGCCCGCCGAACTTCGTGCCCGGCCGGGAGTGCAAAATGCTCGACCCATCCGTTGGGCGGGCGTCGGTGAGCTGGCAGGACATCGACCTGCGCGATACCGCCGTGCAGAAGCATGTGCGCGACGGCCTGCAGATCGACCGGCTTGCCATGCAGTTCGACGAAACCGCGAGCCTGGTCCTCGATCAGGACGGCGTTGTGCGCAAGCTCAAGCTCGAAGGCCTGATGGACGAGGATGCGGAGCTCGACGAGCACCCGCTGGCGCAGCTCGATGCGCAGTTCGTGGTCACGGCGGCCGTCATGGCGAAGCTGCTCATCGCACTCAAGCGGCAGCTCGGCGGCTATGGTTGAGGATCACCAGAACGGGAGAAAGCAATGACGGATGAGCTGCTGGTAGAACGACGCGGCGAGGTGGAGTGGGTGACCCTCAACCGACCTCGCAGCCTGAATGCCCTCGATGCGGCTCTGACGGTGGCACTGCGCACCTACTTCGAGGAGAAATACTACGACGATGCGGTGCGTGTCATCGTCCTTAGAGGTGCGGGGCGTGCCTTCTGCGCGGGGCTCGATCTTGCCGAAGCTGTAGAAGCGGGCGAAGGTGTAGCGACGGTGGAAGACCGCCTGCGCAAGCAGACTTCGGTGCGCGACATCTACAAAGCGATGCGCCGTTGCCCGCAGCCCATCATCTGCCTGGTGCACGGTGCAGCCTGCGGCGGCGGCTTCTCCCTGGCGCTGGCCTCTGACATCCGCATCCTCGGCGACAGCGCGAAGATGAATGCTGCGTACATCACCATCGGCGCGTCCGGCTGCGATATGGGGTCGAGCTATTTCTTACCGCGGCTGGTGGGTACATCGCTGGCGTCTGAGCTGTTGCTTACCGGGCGGTTCATCTACCCCGAAGAGGCGCTGCAACACCGCCTGGTATCCCGTGTGGTGCCGGACGATGAGCTGGACCATGCGGCAGACGAATTGATTGCCGCAATTCTTGCCAACACCCGCATCGGCGTGAGCCTCACGAAGGACGCGCTGAACTTCTCCATCGACGCGCCGAGCCTGGACGCCGCCATGGCGATGGAGGATAGAAACCAGATCCTGGCGATTGCTTCCGGCGAGTTTGCCGAACGTGTGCAGGGTTTTCGGGAGAAGCGTTCAGGCTGAGTGAACCCGCGATTGAACGTCCCAAACTCCGAAGCGCCCCTTGTCACCTGCAATAGCAAAACCGGGTTCGGAAAGGGTGTGTAGGCCGGCCGGTGTGATCAGGGTGCTGGTACGGATGTCACGACGCTGTCATCGACTTGCAAGATGTCGTAGTCCGGGTGGGATACGAAGATGGTGATGGAATCTGAACGACCTGCTGAACGTTCCTCGATCAGCTCGTTTGTGGCCGACCATTCTTTCAGATCGACGTCACTAACTGCTGCGTAACCGCCATCGGCTCGTCCTGCGACGCGAGCCGGATTGAAATCCAGTTCGAACCACTCCTGAAAGTATCTGCTGCTGCCGGTTGCATCCAAGCGTGCAAACCAGTTGGTCATATACAGCTGATAGCCGGTAACGATAATGTCTCCGTTAAGGAGTCGGAAGGCGCCCGTGGCATCTCCCCTGCCTGAAAACAAAGTTGTATAAACCTCGTTGCCGCTCGCGTCGTAGCGCCGCACCCAGGTGTCCGACGGATAGTCTGCTGGCGCGACGGTGTCCCCACCGAACAGCAGGTATCCGCCATCGGTTTCGGGCAGTACGAAGTCTGCTCCTGGAGCGTCCAGAACGCCGGAATCGAAAGGCGTCTCCGTGAGCGATCCCGACGCGGGGTCGTACAACACGACGCGAAACTCCTCCGGCACATTGGTTGGGCGGCTGCCCATGGATACGAGCGCGATTACCCGGCCGTCAGCCAGCACTGCAAGATCCCGGGTAAAAGCCGGCAATCCACCGGAAAACGGTGATAGCGTGAAGCTCCACAGCAATGTACCTTCGAGGCTGATTGCGGAGACGACGCCGTTGAAATTGTCATCTGCGGTGGTTATCAGAGCGCCATTCTCGTGGCCGTGAGCCCGATAGATGTAGGGATACTCGACAGGAAGCAGGGTTTGCCAGACCACCTCATTGCTCAGCGGGTCGAAAAGCTGTATTGCGGTTCGGTCCGCACCGGTTGTGTCGTAACCGTCTTCGTAGAGAAAAAGATTGCTCCCTACAACGTCCCCGTTGATGCGGGTGCTGCGTTGGGTGAAACCCTCTATGGTGAAGCTGACGGGAAGGCGTATGAGTGGCTGAAAGGCGACGTTGATTGAGAACGGAGCCGTGGTGAACGAGCCGGCATCGTTGCTCACGGTCATGGAGATGTTGTCCCAGGATCGCACATCCCCATTCGAAGGCCTTCCGATGATTCGCCCGTTGGCGCTGTCAATGGTTGCCCACGGAGGTAGGTTTTGCACCGTTGTCGAAAGCGGTAGACCATCAGGGTTCGAGATCGTCGGCCCCACTTCTAAAGATTCGAACGCAGTCGTTGAAAACGAGCTTGGCATGCCGCTGTTGGTTGGTGCATCGTCAACTGCAGCAATGGTGAAGAGCAAATCGAAAGGGGTGGTGCTCCTCTGGCCATTGCGCAAGCTCACGGTAGCCTGGTCGGATCCGGAGAAATTTTCGTTCGGCGTGTAGGTCATCTGCGCGACAGTGCCTGACAATGTGCCGTTTGTTGGTTCGTTTAGGATCTCGATCGTGTCCCCAGAGGTGCTCAGCAGCCCATTGAGGGAGAAGGCTAGAGGTGAGTCCTCATCGAGGGATAGCTGCTGGTTGCCTACGGATACCGGGGCTGGCGGGCTTGAGTTCCCACCTCCGCTACCCCCGCATGCGCACAGAAACAGCAACAGGTACATGACAAGTGAAGAGCGAACCACTAACGACTCCTTGTCGATGGTCGATGGTCGATGGTCGATGGTCGATGGTCGATGGTCGATGGTCGATGGTCGATGCGGAGCACCACCGAGGGACGAACTAACAGTGTTTCAGCCTACCGAAGTGTTAGGCCGACTTCCAGTGACGCCGTTAGCAGTTCTGACAGCCAGGCCATTAAGTAAATTGCTGCGTTGGACGTTGGCGGGCTAAGTAAGCTCGCTCTCCCGCAGCGCATGCTCCTGCAGCACTTCGAGAAACGCATCACCATAACGCTCCAGCCGTTTCTCACCCACGCCATGCACGGTGAGCATATCTGCCAGGGTCATCGGCATGGCCTGAATCAGACCGACCAGCGTGGCGTCGTGAAACACCACATACGGCGGCACGCCTTCGGCGTCTGCGATGACCTTACGGCGTGCCCGCAGGGCGTGCCAGAGCGGCTCGTCTTCCGGCGCGAGGTCCAGAGCGGCAGCGGCAGGCTTCGCTCGCTTGCCGCCGCCGGCTTTGCCGACGCTGTCCTGGCGCAGCACCAGGGCCTCGTCGCCGCGCAGGATGGCGCGGGCGCTGGCGTCCAGGCGCAGGGCGCCGAAGCGCTCAGCATCCGCCCAGACAAAGCCGCGCACGGTGAGCTGGCGGAGGATCGAGCGCCACTGCTTCTCGTTCAGATCGCGGCCGATGCCCCAGGTGGACAGCGCCTCGTGGCCATGTTGCGCCGTTTTGTCAGTGGCGCGGCCGAGCAGCACGTCGAGCACGTGGCCTGCGCCAAAACGCTGGCCGGTACGGTAGATGCAACTCAGCAGTTTCTGCGCTGGCACGGTGGCGTCGAACGTTGTTGGCGGTGTCAGGCAGATATCGCAGTTGCCGCAGTCCTCGGTGTATTGCTCGTCGAAGTAGGCGAGCAGCGCGCGACGGCGGCACGTGGTGATTTCGCTCCAGCCGAGCAGCGCATCGAGCTTGGCGCGCTCCACGCGTTTGATGTCTTCCGGTGCTGCGGACTGATCCAGCATCTGCCGCAGGCGCACCACGTCCTGCATGCCGAAGATCATCCACGCATCCGCCGGTGCGCCGTCGCGGCCCGCGCGGCCGGTTTCCTGGTAGTAGGCCTCCATGCTCTTCGGCAGGTCCAGGTGGGCAACGAAACGCACATCGGGCTTGTCGATGCCCATACCGAAGGCGATGGTGGCCACCATGATGACGCCGTCCTCGCGCAGAAACCGCTCCTGATTGCGGCGGCGCACGTCCTGCGGCAGGCCCGCGTGGTAGGGCAACGCCGTCCAGCCGTCGTTGCTCAGTTGCTCGGCGGTACGTTCCACCTTGGCGCGTGACTGGCAGTAAATGATGCCGGCATCTTCCGCATGGCTCACCAGGAACTGGTTGAGCTGTTGCTTGAGGTTGGTTTTGGGCTGCACGGCGTAGCGGATGTTCGGCCGGTCGAAACTGGAGACGTAGCGACCAGGAGAACGCAGGTTCAGGCGGCTGACGATTTCTTCGCGTGTGCGGCTGTCAGCCGTGGCGGTGAGGGCGACCACCGGCACGTTGGGGTAGCGGCCTGGCAAAGCGCCGAGGCCCAGGTAATCGGGCCGGAAGTCGTGCCCCCATTGCGAGACGCAGTGCGCTTCGTCGATGGCGAACAAGGCAACCTCGAGGCGGTCCAGGAGGTCCAGCGTATCCGGCATGAGCAACCGCTCGGGTGCAACGTACACAACGTCCAACTCGCCCGCCGCCAGTTGGCGGCGCACGTCTTCCTGCGCCGATCGATCCTGCGATGAGTTGAGAAACGCGGCGCGCACGCCGAGTCGGGTCAGCGCATCCACCTGGTCCTGCATGAGGGCGATCAGTGGTGAGACCACCACGCCCACGCCGCTGCGCAGAACAGAGGGGATCTGGTAGCACAGGGACTTGCCGCCGCCGGTGGGCATCAGCACCAGTGCGTCGCCACCACCGAGCACGGTGCCGATCACGTCGCGCTGATGGCCGCGAAACGACGGGTAGCCGTAGAGGTCGGCTAGGAGCTGATCGGCTTGGTCGAGCATGCGCGCAGGATACAGCACCCCGCGCGAATCAGAACCGGGAAAAGCCCTCCGGTGGGTACTCCCGGCACCCTGCCTCGCCGAGGCTGTCGTACTCGGCGCGATCGAATGCGTCGCCCCGGTAGAAGTTTCGTACGTACAGGGCGCAGCGCTCACGCTGATCTGCAAATGAGGTGTCTGCCGCCAGTTCAGCCATTACCGTGGCGTTGGTTACCACGATATCGCTCATGCGAATACCGGCATCGCCGGGGGTGTCGAGGAGAATGGCGGTTTGTCCCTCCGTTCCCCATGGCTGCCACAGCGTTTCCTTGCCGTCGCGGCCCTGGCGCGGGTGGCCGTTGTAAGCGAACTCTGCCCAGTACGACATCATGCTTTTCGACAGCGCTGCCTGGTTGTCGTCTCCCGGGTACACGTAGCTGATGCCCAGGCCGCCTTCGAAATCGCCGAACACGAAAGGAATCTCCAGCGCGTGCCCGGCGCCCAGCGCCACGCTCAGGTCGAAGCCGAGTATTGACGGTTCCTCGTCCCAATCGAAACGGTAGGCAAACACGCGGGGGTTGCCCGCTGCGGTCATGGCCAGCGCCAGCTCATCGACGCCGCGGGCCTTCCAGGCGCTGGCGCCGTAGTGCACGGTGCGCCGGTAAGCGGCTTCGTCTTTCAGGCGATTGAACACGCCGAAATAGGTATCCACGTAGCGTGGATCGCGGGTCATGAACAGCGTCGGCTCGTCGCGGTTGGTGCCGAGGATGACGGGTACCGGATTGTGGTTGTCGAGCGATGAGAAGATCTCGGCCGCGCTGAGATCCGGCAAGACGTGGCCGTCACCAAAAAGATCCGGTGTGGCGATCATGCCGAAGCCGCCGCCCTCGAACAGGCCGTAGAAGTCCGCCGGTGTCTTCTCATGGAGATAGGCGCGGAGGTTGGCGTTGCCCATATCTTCCTGCAGATTTTTCGCCGCTGCCCGGTCGGTGACCTTGCCGTCGGCGATGAGCAGTTTGTTGACGATCTCCGGGCCGCTGTTCTCATCGCCGCCGTCCTCGATATAGGAACCCACCGCCGTCATAGAAGCCGGGTTGAATCCGCCGGACTGCACGATGGCGCGATGAAACAGGCCCTGGGCCAGCGGCGAAGCCATGACGGCCAGCGTATCGGCGGCGCCCGCCGATTCGCCGAACACGGTGACGTTCTCCGGATCGCCACCGAACTGGGCGATGTTGGCCTGCACCCAGCGCAGCGCCTCGATGCTGTCTAGCGTGCCGTAGTTGCCGGAGTCGTCGGCGGGGTCGCCGTTCTTCAGCGCCGGGTGGCTGAACCAGCCGAACATCCCCATGCGGTAGTTGATGGTGACGATCACGAGCCCGTGTGTGGCTGCGAGCGTTGCACCGTTGTAGCTGCCGCCGTGGCCGATGGTGTTGCCCCCACCGTGGATCCACAGCATCACCGGCAGCTCGCGGGCATTGGGCGGCGACCAGATGTTGAGGTACAGGCAATCCTCCGAACCGGTAACCGGCGAGGACATGTCGGCTCCGGCCAGCAGCGACGGCTTCTGTGGGCACACATTACCTGCTGCCAGCGCTTCGATGGGGGCCGTTGACGCGATGACGGGCTGCGGTGCGCGCCAGCGCAGGTTGCCCACAGGCGGCTGTGCGTAGGGAATGCCCATCCAGCCGCGCGCGCCGTGGTCGTCGATGAAACCGATGACGTCACCCGAGGTGGTGCTGCGCAGGGTGCTGCGCTCCGCCACGTTGGGTTCCGGCGGCACCTGCTCGACGGTACGCGTGGCAAACCAGTAACCGCCGGCAATGACGAGCACGGCGATGACGATGAGGATGATGGCGGCTCTCTGCATGCTTTTTCTCCCGGGAACGCACCTGTTGTACCGCAAGCGCGCGTCGGGTGCGAGCGCGGTAGCGTTGTGATAGAACACTTCGGGCACGACATACGTATGGGGCGAGGGGGTTGGCATGGCGTACGATCTGATAGTTCGCGGCGGCACGGTGTACGACGGTACGGGCGCGCCGCCGGTGACGGCGGATGTCGCCATCACCGACGGTGTCATTCAGGCGGTGGGTCAGGTGTCGGGAGCCGCCACCAGAACCATCGATGCCGCAGGGGCGATGGTCACTCCAGGCTTCGTGGACATTCACACCCACTACGACGGTCAGGCGACCTGGGCGAACCGTATGTCGCCGTCCAGCCATCACGGTGTCACGACGGTGGTTGCGGGCAACTGCGGCGTCGGCTTTGCGCCGGTGCGCCCGAGCGATCGTGACCTGCTCGTAGAACTCATGGAGGGGGTAGAGGATATTCCCGGTGCGGTGCTGCAGGAGGGCCTGCCCTGGGCGTGGGAATCGTTCGAGGACTACCTCGACTACCTCGAGCCTCGACAGTTCGACATGGATATCGGCACGCAGGTGCCGCACGCGGCTGTGCGCGTCTATGTCATGGGCGAGCGCGGTGCCAATCGCGAGGCAGCAACGGCGGAAGACATCGACGCCATGCGCCGCATTACCGAGTCGGCCATCCGCGCCGGCGCGCTCGGCTTCTCCAGCTCCCGCAGCTTGAACCACCGTTCCTCCCGAGGCGCGCCGACACCGTCGCTGGACGCGGAGCTGAACGAGCTGGTGGGTATCGCCCAGGGCGTGCGCGCCGCCGGCCGCGGCGTGCTTGAGTTCATCTCTGACTTTGCCGATGTAGATGCGGAGTTCGGCCTGCTGGAGCGCATGACCAGTGAGGGCGGGTGCCCCATGTCCATCTCGCTGGCGCAGGGGCTGAGCCCCAATGGCTGGCGCAAGATTCTTGGTCGCATCGAGGCAGCCAACCGCCAGGGGCTGACCATGCGCGGCCAGGTAGCGCCGCGCGCCATCGGCATCACCATGGGGCTGGCTACATCGCTGTCGCCGTTCACCTCGCGGCCGAGCTACATGCGGCTCCTGGCTTTGCCGCTGGAGGAGCGGGTGCGCGCCATGCAATCGCCTCAGGTCCGTGCAGCGATACTTGCGGAGCCGGTCGGCTCGGGCTTCGCGCGGTTGTTCAAGCTCATGGATGGCGGCCGCAAGATCTGGGAGATGGCGGCGCTGCCGGATTACGAGCCTGCGGCAGAAGACAGCGTTGCAGCGCGGGCGGAACGCGCCGGGCGTAATCCCATGGACTTTCTCTACGACCGACTGCTGGCGGACGGTGGTAGGACCATGTTCTACACGCCGTTTGCCAACTATGCAGACGGCAACCTCGATTGCTGCCGCGACATGATTCTCAACGAGCACACGGTGATGGGCCTGGGCGACGGCGGTGCGCACGTTGGCATTATCTGCGATGCCAGCTTCACCACCACACTGCTCACCCACTGGGGCAGGGATCGCAGCCGCGGCGAACGCATCGATGTGGCCACTCTGGTACGCCGTCAGACACGCGATACCGCACGCGCCGTGGGGCTGCATGACAGAGGTGTGCTGGCACCGGGTATGAAGGGTGACGTGAACGTCATCGACTTCGATCGCCTCGCGGTGCGCGTGCCGCAGATGGTACACGACCTGCCGGCAGGCGGTGCCCGCTTGCAACAGAAGGCAGATGGCTACATAGCCACCATCGTCAGTGGCGAGGTCACCTACGAGCGCGGCGAGGCCACTGAGGCGTTGCCGGGGCGGCTCATCCGCGGCCAATGAGTGATTCCCGCTCCAGTTCCCGAACGGGGCCGCTGTCGCATATCCGGGTGCTGGATCTGACCATTGCCCGCGCCGGCCCGACAGCAGTACGCCTGCTCGCCGACTGGGGGGCGGACGTGATCAAGATCGAGCCGCCGCCGAGGCTGGACCATTCCGGTCGCTCCATCACCGGCGCGCGGCGCGGCGCCGATGAGCAGAACCTGCACCGCAACAAGCGGTCGCTGGGGCTGAATCTGAAGTCCGAAAAGGGGCGGGAGGTGTTCCTTTCTCTGGTAGCGCGCAGCGATGTGGTGGTGGAGAACTTTCGCAGCGAGGTGAAGTACCGGCTCGGCGTCGACTACGAATCCGTGCGAGCAGTGAATCCGGCCATCATCTACGCCAGCATCTCCGGCTTCGGTCAGGATGGCCCGTATGGTACGCGGCCTGGCGTGGATCAGATCGTGCAGGGGATGAGCGGCCTGATGTCGATCACCGGCGAGTCCGGGCGCGGTCCCATGCGCGTGGGTGTCGCCATCAGCGACACGTCGGCAGGCATGTTTCTCGGCCAGGGTATTCTGTTGGCGTTGCTGCACCGGGAGCGCACGGGTGAGGGTCAGTGGGTGCACACCTCGCTGCTGGAAGCCATGCTCTCGAAGCTGGATTTTCAGGGTGCCCGCTACACCATGTCCGGTGAGGTACCGGAGCAACAGGGCAACCAGCACCCCACCCAGGTACCCATGGGCACCTTCGAGTCGGCGGATGGTCTGGTGAATATCGCCGCCCCCGGCGCGCGCATGTGGCAGCGCTTCTGTGAGGCACTGGGCGCAAACGATCTGTATGACAAGTATTCGGACGCCAAGCGCCGATTCAAAGAGCGCCACGCGCTGGTGGACGACATCAACGCAGTGACCCGGAAATTTGCCACCGAAGTGCTGGTGCAGCGGCTCAATGGGGCCGGCGTACCGTGTGGCGCGATCAATGATATCGGCCAGGCCTTCGAAGATCCGCAGGTGCGTCATCTCGGGATGGTGAAACCGGCACCGCACGCCGAAGCCGGCGATCTCAACCTCGTGCGTTCGCCCATCAACCTGTCGGCGTTTCCGCAGCCGGCGCGTTTTCGGCGTGCCGCACCAGACCCCGGCGAAGACACCCGCGCGCTGCTGGCCGAGTTCGGCTTCGATGCGGATGTACTGCAGCAGGAAGACGCGATTTGAGCCAACGTCTCGGTATACGCGAGCTGATCGGCTACGGCATCGGCGACCTGGGGATCAACCTGTACTTCATCTCGGCGATGACGTACCTGTTGTACTTCTACACGGACGTCTACGGTCTGTCTGCCGCCGCCGCGGGCGGAGTGTTTCTGGTCGCCCGCATCATCGATGCGGTGACCGACCCGCTGATGGGCATGCTGGCGGAGCGCACGCGCTCGCGGGTGGGTCGCATGCGACCCTACCTGCTCTATGGCGCCGTACCGCTCGGTGTGATCTCCGTGCTCACCTTCACGGCGGTGGAAGGCAGCGAATCATTCAAGCTCTGGTGGGCCTACACCACCTATATTCTGTTCGGGCTGCTGTACACGCTGGTGACCATCCCGTACGCGGCGCTCACCGCATCGCTCACCGCCGACAGCCAGGAGCGCACGCGGCTCACCACGGTGCGTATGGCCTGTGCGTTCAGCGGCGGTTATGTCGTGTCCGTGGGTATGTTGCCGCTGGTGCAGCGCTTCGACAATGAAGCAGAGGGATTTTTCTGGGTGATGGTGGCCTTTGCCGTGCTTGCCACCTTATTGCTGTGGCTCACCTATGGCGGCACGCGAGAGCGGATACAACCACCGGCACGCCAGCAACTTGCGCTAGGTGACAGCTTGCGGGCGGTGTTCTCCAACCCGCCGCTGGCGGTGGTCATGGTGCTGTTCTGCTGCGGCATGCTGTCGTTCACCGTGCGTCAGGCCGCCACCATCTACTACTTCAAATACAATCTCGCGCGGCCGGATCTGATTGATGATTTCTTTGCGGTGACGCTCGGCTCGATGATCCTCGGCCTCGTATCGGTGCCCTGGCTCGCGGAGCGGCTGGGCAAAGCCCGCGCGATCATTGCAGGCTCGCTGTTGACACTGGTCGGCCTCACCGGACTCTACTTCACGCCCTACAGCGCCATTCCCTGGGTGTTTGTCTTCGGTGTGGTCACCGCGCTCGGCGCTACACCCATCGCCGTGCTTGGCTGGGCGATGATTCCAGACACCGTGGAATACGCCCAATGGCGCCACGGCGTGCGCGCGGACGGCGCAATATTTTCTTTTGCCAGCTTCTTCCAGAAGCTGGCAAAAGCGTTGGGTGGGGCCGGCGTGGCTTTTGTGCTGGGCCTGGCCGGCTACGTGGCCAATGCCGAGCAGTCGGAGGCGGCACTGTCCACCATTCACGCGCTGATGACGCTGGTGCCCATGGGCATCGTCGTGGTCATGGCGATCGCGGCTGCGTTTTACCGCCTCGACCGTGCCCGGCACGCCAGCATTGTGGACGCACTGGCAGCGACCGATTAAATTCGTAACTCGATTCAAAATTAGTGAAATAGGGGGAGATATGGGACGACTGGACGGCAAAGTGGCAGCCATTACGGGTGCAGCTTCGGGTTTCGGTGCGGCAGCGGCAAAGCGTTTCGTCGAGGAAGGCGCGAAGGTTGCGCTCGGCGACATCCAGGACGAGCGTGGCCGCGCGGTAGCTGAGGCCCTGGGCGATGCAGCGGTGTACGTGCACTGCGATGTCACGAAGGAAGAGGACGTTGCCGCGCTGGTGGACGCTGCCGTTTCCAGCTTCGGCCAACTCGACATCATGTACAACAACGCCGGCGTCGTCGGCGCTGTTGGACCCATCGACACCACCGAGTGTGGGGAGTGGGACAAGACCATTGCCATTCACCTGAGCGGCACGTTCTACGGCATGAAGCACGCGGCGCGGGTCATGAAGCCGCGGGGTACCGGCAGCATCATCAGCATGGCCAGCACCGCCGGCATCCTCGGCGGTCTGGGCCCGCACGCATACACGGCGGCCAAGCATGCCATCGTCGGCCTGACCAAGGGGGTGGGTGCGGAGCTGTGCCATCACGGCATTCGTGTGAACGCCATCGCTCCGGCGGGTATGGCAACGTCGATGGTGGCTTCGTTGTCGGGCGATCCGGACGACATCGAAGGCACCAAGGCGCGGCTCGCGACCACATCCACCCTGAAAAATCGGGCGGGCACGGCCGAAGATGTGGCCAACGCCGCCCTGTGGCTCGCCAGCGACGAGTCCGGTTACACCACGGGGCACACCCTGACTACCGACGCCGGCACCACCACCGGTGCGACGTTGGAAGGCCCGGCGTTCCGCGAGCGGGAAGAGATGATTCTCGAGGCGGGCAAGCGCGGCCTGAGCTGATCCGTCAGAGGTTTTTCACGGGCACATAGTGGGCAGGCGGCGGTTCGTTCCGCTGCCTGCGTGCTTGCGCCTGGGACACGGTTTCCAACAACCCGGCACGCTGGATGGCTGCTCTGTGGTTGACCGCCACAGGCCCGGGTGCGTTCGCCGCAGGCATGTCGGCGGCGTGGTAGTACCCTACAGGCGATTTGCTGCCTGAGACGTCGGCGCTCGGATCGATGTCGCGCTCATTGGTCGCGCTGGGCTTGACGGTCTTGCCGTCGACGATCTCGAGATCCTGCCACCAGCGCTTCACCGGATTGCGTCGGCCGAAGCCCAGTGCGTCGTCCAACCGCACGGCGATGGGAACGATCAACGGCTTCAGCCAGCGGGCGTGAAGCCCGAGCCAGGTACCAACCCGGTGCAGCAGTGATCCATCTGCGTTGACCACTTTGTTCAGGGGGCAGGTCTTCATGCAGCGCCCGCAAGCGGAACCCTTGGGGTTGGTCACGCGGTATCGCGTGCAGCGTTCCACGTCCGGTTTCCAGATCTCGTAGCCGTTGAACATCACCTTGTCGCCGAAAGGGATTGCGTTCACCGGGCACTCACGCGCGCACTTGTTACAGCGGCTGCAGAAATACTGCAGGCCGAAATCGATGGGCTGATCGGCCAACAGCGGCAGATCGGTGGTGAGTACAACGGACTTGCTGCGCGGACCAAGGAACGGGTTGAGCACCAGCTCGCCGATGCGCGACAGCTCGCCGAGGCCGGCCAGGAGCACCAGCGGAATCTGCAGCACGTGACTGTCGGCGTTGGTCTGAGGCCGCGCGCTGTAGCCGAGGCGGCGGAGAAACGAGGCCATGACGCCTGCAATCTGCGCGCCGCGCACGTAGCCTCGCATGGACTGGCAGCCGGAAATCCAGTCGTCACCGCTGGCGCCTTCCATGGTGTCGTAGCCCTGATCGATGAGCATCACCACCGCGTAACGATGGTATGGCTCGATCTCCGTGCCGTTCTGGTCGTGGGAGTACCAGGCGTATCGGGGAATCTCACAGATCCCCACAAGATCTGCGCCCATGTGATAGGCGAGACTTTTGATGGCTTTCGTATTCTCCGCGGAATCCAGCAACCGGGGATCCGCGGTCTGCGCAGCATCGCCGTCCTGATGCGGCACCATGGAGCGCAGCACCGGCATGAGGCCGTGTGTGATGGGGTGTTTGAACGCGAAACGCGCCACCTCCCGCTGCGCTTTGGCGCCAAGATCGCCGCTTCGGGCGCGCATGAAGAATTCGGCTCGCTTCGGCACGCGAGGTACTTCGTCGTCGAGGATCAGGGTGGTCGGCCGCTCCACACGCTTCACCCGCTCCATCGGATAGGCGCCGAGGTGCGAGGCGCGTTTTGCGCGCTGATTTCTCGCCCGCCCTGAGGTGGCGCCATGGATTCCGAGCCAGTAGCGCAGCCGGCCGGGTGCGGCATGCCGTGCGAGCGGGGTATCGGCAAGCAGCTCGTACTGTGTGGTGATGGCCGCGACTTCGAAACGGCTTCCCAGATATGGGTTCGTAATACGAGCGGTGTTGTGTGATCGCTGCTGCGCGACACCTGCGAGCACCGCGAGCTCCGCCAGATTTTCCTCGCTGGCACCCGCCCAGTGCGCCGTGGCGTCAAAGCCGAGCGCGCGGATGTGTCCGGCGATGGCGCAGGCGATCTCGGCAGCGCGCATGCGCGCGATCTCGCATTCGGCGCCCGTAATCCACGTGCTTGCCACGTTATCGGCTTCGATCTCCCGACCCCAGGCGACGAGCAGCACGACGGCAAAACCGTTGTCCGTTGGATGCCGGCACACACCCACCTGGGCCGCGTCGAAATAGTAGGCCGCACCCTTGATTTCGTCGGTCCGCACCTGCAGATCGGCGCTCACCGGCGCCTGTTCCGGCGCCGGCTCGCCGCGGGCGAACGGTGCGTAGAAGCCGACGTACTCGCGGGCGGCCAGTGCCAACGGGTTGTCGGTGGCAGCAGGCGGCGGCAGATCGCACGGTTCGGGTCTGAGCGCCTCATCGCGCGCCAGGCACTCCAGCGGGTGCGGTCCGAGCTGCACCGGACGACGGTAGCCGCGGTCGCGAAGGAGCATCAATGCACCTCCGCTGCATCTCCTTGCGCACGGCGCAATGCTTCGATGTCGAAGCCCGGCTGCTGGGCGGCGCGGATAATCACCGCTTCGCGGCGGGCGATCTGTGCGGCGGCATCGGCCACGCCCTCCACCACATCGGCCGGGATGACCACCGCGCCGTGCTGGTCGGCGTGAATGATGTCGCCATCGCATACGCGCATGCCGGCAACGGTGACCGGCCGGCTGAAGTCCACCACGTGCACGTAGGCGTGTGAGGGGCCGACGCGATCCGCGAGCATCTGAAAGCCGTCGGCGATGTCGGGAAGATCCCGCACGCTGCCGTCGGTGATCACACCCTTGCAGCCCAGCCCTTTGTGAATGTTGGAGTTCACTTCGCCCCAGAAGGAGCCATAGCCTCGCTGGGCGCCGTCCAGATCCTGGATGACGACGACGCTCGGTTTGGCGCCGGCGTCGATGTAGGCGTAGTAGGCGTCGGACAACGCGCGGGCCTGCGCACCCTGCACGTGGCTCGGATGCGCGGCGCGGATGGTGGCGGTGCGCGCATATCCCACGATTGGCGGCAGGTCTGGCCGGGCACACACCAGTGGTTGCACCGTGAAACCGTAACCACGCCGATTGGGGGCGACCACCTCCAGCGCGTTGCACACGGTTGGCGTGTCCAGGGCGGTGAGGGCGTGAATCAACTGATCATCCATGGTCTGCTCCTGTGATTCTGTTGAGGTGGGCCTGCAATTCACCTGCATGTCGTTCCCGCTGCCACTGCAGGAGCAGCGCTTTTAGCGTCATACTCACGCTCATCGGGTCATCGAACATCAGGTGATGGTACGTGCCGGGAATAGTGATGCAAGGCAGATGCCCGCCGGTGATTTCCAGCATGTGTGCGCTGAAGAATGCGCCTTCATCGGTGCTGTGCTCGCCGAGCACCAGCGCCGAGGGACACTTCAGCGCCGCATACTTGTCGCGCTGATCGATGCCCATCTCCAGGTGATCGAACAGCGTCGGATCGAACTTCCACGTGTAACCCCCGTCTACCGGTTTGATGCCGGCGCGCGCCATGTGCTCGAGCACCAGCGGGTGCACGCCGGGCTGCTCGGGTATCAGGCGGAAGCGGCCGAGAATTTCTGCTTCGGTTTCGTACACCCTGAGCTTGCGGGCTTTCTGCACGCCTTCGCGCTCGGCGCGCAGACCCCACTCCAGGTACTGTTCGGGCGGCGCAACGGTAAAGTCCATGAGCACCAGCCCCGACATCTCACGGCTGTGGCGGTGCGCCGTTTCCAGCGCAACGAAGCCGCCGAAGCTGTGGCCCACGACGTAGGGATGCGTGCCGAGCCCGGCGGCTTCACACACCGACCACACTTCTGCGGCAAACGCTTCGCCCGAGTAGGTCTCGCGCCAGCCGCTGTCACCGTTTCCCGAAAGGTCGAGTGCCGCCACACGGAACTGATCCGCCAGAAAGGGTGCGACGAACCGCCACCACTCCCGGTGGGCGTTGCTGCCGTGGATGAGCACCACGCCGGGTTTGCCGTGCTCGCCCCAGGTGACATAACGGATGGGGGTGCCGAGCACGTCGATGGTGTCGGTTTGCGATGGCGCCTTGAGCGCTTGTTCGTACCAGAACGGCGTGTCCATGGATTCCTCGCTGCACAAAGCCCGTCAATCTAGCAGAACTGACAGCAGCGCGGTGCCGCAGGCAGGCGTTATCATTGCGGCACCGACTTATCGAGCGCTCACGGAACAGGCCATGCAGCATCCAGCGATTTCTGAAGGCCGCGTTGCCGTCATCACCGGCGGTGCCAGCGGCATCGGCCTGGCGGTTGCGCAGCGGTGCCTGGCGGCCGGTATGCACGTGTGCATCGCCGATCGGGACCAGGCGGCCCTGGCGGAAGCAGAGTCCCTGCTTTCCGGCGACGTGCTGGCGGTGGCGGTGGATGTATCCCGTTTGGACGAGGTAGAGGCATTGCGTGCGCAGGTGCTCGATCGTTTTGGCGAGGTGGCGCTGCTGATGAACAACGCCGGCACCGGCGGTGGAGGCGGCGCCTTCAGCCGTTACTCCGGTTGGCAGAAGGTGCTCGGCGTGAACCTCTGGGGTGTGATCAACGGTTTGCAGACATTTGTGCCGGGCATGATCGAACAGGGCACGCCGGCCGCGGTGGTGAATACCGGCTCGAAGCAGGGCATTACCAACCCGCCGGGAGACGCTGCCTACAACGTCAGCAAGGCAGGCGTGCGCTCGGTTACCGAGAGCCTGGCGCACGAGCTACGCGGTATCGACGGTTGCCAGATCAGCGCGCACCTGCTGGTGCCGGGATTCACCTACACCGGCCTCATCCGCAAGCGTATCGCAGAGAAGCCTGAAGCGGCCTGGTGGCCGGAACAGGTGGCAGAGCGCTTGCTGGAGGCCATGGGGCGCGGGGACTTTTACGTCATCTGCCCGGACAACGACGTCACGCCAGCCATGGATGCCGCGCGATTGCAGTGGAACACCGACGATGTGAAGGAGAATCGTCCGGCGCTGTCACGCTGGCACCCGGACTACGAGGAGGCTTTTACAGCCTTCATGCAGCGCAACAGCTGAAGGGGCGCCTACTTTTTCAGTAGGCCAACGATCCACAGCAGCACGATGGCGCCCACGGTGGAGGTGATCAGCGAGCCCACCACACCGCTGGCTACCGACACGCCTGCCAGGCCGAACAGAAAGCCGCCAGCGAACGAGCCGACGATGCCGATGCCGATGTTGCCCAGAATACCGAAGCCGCCGCCGCGCATGATCTTGCCGGCCAGCCAGCCGGCGATGCCGCCGATGACGATGGCGCCGATGATACCCACACCGTCCATATCCGTTCCCCTTGCTTAGGTTGCATTGCAGCTCACTGAAATCTGGCAGAATTTAAACCATTGGCGGCGCTGGTGTCTGCCAACGATCTGTAAAAGGGGGGGAGCATGCATCTGCCGGATTCTGAAGAGTGGGCCGCCCGTTGTGCTGCGGATGGTGAGTTCCGCACCGCGGCGCGGCACTGGAGCGGCGGTCTACGGCTCGACATCGGTGGGCGCCAACTGGGCTTCGGCGTGTCAGAAGGCGTGCCGGGTGGTTCGGCGCCGGAAGGCACCGATGTGCTGGTGTACGCCGGTCCGGAGGCGGTGTGGAAGGATGTGCTCGGTGCTGCGCCGTCGCGCTTTCACAACGATCTGATGGCGAACATCAGTTCCGCCGCTGGTCTGTCGAGAAGTGGTAACGCGTTGCTGCACGCACAGTACTACGCTGCGGTGGCGCGTGCAGTGGAGCTGTTGCGGCCGAGAGGTCAGCTGCCGCAGCCCCTGGACAGGGAGCAAGGTGCCGTGGGTCGGTTCGATATGCCCGTTGGCCGGTATGTGCATCTCGAGCTTGCGGGGCATGATCACCGTATTTATTTCGAAGAAGCGGGGCAGGGCATCCCGCTGCTGCTGCAGCACACCGCAGGCTGCCACGGCACGCAATGGCGGCATCTGTTCGAAGAATCAGATCTCACCGACCACTTTCGCCTGATTGCTTACGACCTGCCGTTCCATGGCAAGTCGGTGCCACCGGTGGGCGTGGACTGGTGGGCGCAGCCCTACCGCCTGCAGGGGGAGCTGTTGCGCAGCGTGCCGTTACAGCTCGCCGCCGCACTCGGCCTGGAACGGCCGGTATTCATGGGTTGTTCCGTAGGCGGCCTGCTGGCGCTGGATCTCGCGCACAAACACCCGGATGCCTTTCGTGCGGTTATCTCGGTGGAGGGCGCGCTGAACATACCAGGCGATCTCGATGACCTTGGTGCGCTCTACCACCCGCAGATCAGCAACGACTACAAGGCGCGGTTGATGGAAGGCCTCATGGCGCCTGGTTCGCCGCAAGCCTACCGCAAAGAAACCAGTTTCGTGTACGCCAGCGGTTGGCCGCCGGCCTTTCTTGGCGACTTGTATTACTACATCGCAGAATTCGATCTGCGCTCAACGGCCGGAGAGATAGACACCGACAGGGTGGGCGTGCACATCCTGTCGGGCGAGTATGACTACAGCGGCACGGCGGAACTTGGGCGTGCAGCGCACGACGCTATCGCCGGCTCTACATGGCAGATGATGGACGGGGTGGGACACTTTCCAATGTCTGAAAATCCGGCGGCTTTTATTAACTACGTGCGCCCGATTCTCGGGCGGATCTGTGGCACGATAGCCAGCTGACGTTCATTGCGTTGCGCCAAGCCGGTGGTGGCCGAGCTGCGCAGCGCAGAGTGTGAGGGGGCGGTGGCGTGCTGCCCCGCGTGGAGAGATGCCCAAGTATTTTCTGGTGTTTGTATCAGCGATGGTGGCTATCGCGCCGTTTGCCATCGACACCTACCTGCCTGCGCTGCCGGCCATGGCCGAAGCGTTCGGCACCGACATCGTGCAGCTCAACTACACGATCAGCACCTATCTCATCGGTTTCGGTGTTGGTCAGCTGCTCGGTGGCCCGCTGTCCGATCAGCTCGGCCGGCGGCCGGTGGGCGTATTCGGCCTGGCGGTGTTCATTGCGGGGGCCATTGCTATCGCATTTGCGGACAGCGTCACCCTGGTGCAGTGGCTGAGGCCGCTGCAGGCGCTGGGTGGAGGCTTCGTCGCCTCGATCTGCAACGCCATGGTGCGCGACAGCTACTCGCCCACCGAGGCGGCGAAACGTTTCCCGGTGGTGATGCTGGTGATGCTGGCGGCACCGCTGGTGGCGCCCATTCTCGGCACGCTGCTGTTGCCGCTCGGCTGGCCGTCGATCTTCTGGTTTCTGGCTGTTTACGCGCTGGCGCTGCTGGTGGTGTTCAGCACCATCCCGGAGACCAACGCCCACCGCACCGGCCGCATGCGCCTGGGCCACCTGGTGCCGCAGTATCTAGAGGTCCTCAACCGGCGTGTTCACGGCGTGCGGGTGCCGCTGCGCTACATCCTCACGCAGGGGATGGTGAGCTCGGCGCTGATGGTGTTTCTCACCAACGCCGCGTTCATCTACCTGGAGTACTTTGACGTTGGCGTTGCGCAGTTCCCGATCTACTTTGGCGCCAACGTACTGTCGATGATGGTGTTCACTTTGATCACCGTGCGTCTGGTGCATCGGGTGCAGCCCTTTCTGCTCTTTCGCGCCGGTGTGAGTCTGCAGCTCCTATGCGTGCTGGTGCTCGCCGCGTTGACGTTCCTTACCGAGCCGCAAGACATCTACTTCACGCCGGTGCTGGCGTTGGTGACGGGCTCTGCAGGCCTCATCAACTCCACGGTGAGCGGTCTGCACCTCGCCAACTTTCGCCGTCTTGCCGGCAGTGCCGGGGCGCTGATGAGTATGTCGGTGTTTGCCTTTGGTGCGGTGCTCGGCAGTCTTACCGGCTTCATCTATGACGGCACGCTGCAGCCGGTAGTGGCGGTGATGGTCGCAGCGGTGGTAGCCGCCAATCTCCTGGCCTGGACCACCCCGGCGCCAAAGGACTGGAGCGATGAGGGGATTGCGGCCGCGCAGTCACCATCCCGGTTCGATTGAAGTTGCGGGCCGAGGCCCAGGCTTACTTACTCATTACAAAATAGCGCTCTGGTATCGCCGGGTGCGGTAACGAAAGCATTTCGTCGGGAGTATGATGTGGGATGGTTTTCCGTCATTGGGCGTGTGCTGATGCATAGCCCTGGTGGAAAGACAAAGCGTTAGCAGCCGACCGGGACGGCGGCGTCTGATGAATGCATTCGAACTGCCAATCGCGCGGAATTGGAAGAAAGGTATCTTCCCAGGGGGTTTTGCGAGACAATTAGGCAGTTATATTGCGTATAAGGTCCAGGCATCGGATCGGCCAGGCGCTGTAATGGGGGTTCCAGTGAGCAGATGTAGCGCTTCACTGCGTCGTACGACGCGTAGATTTACAGAGGTTTGTCGGCACTTTTTTCGACACATTAGGGCGCTGGCTCTGCTCGCGGGCGCTGTACTGCTATCGGCGCAAGCGTCGGCGGGAGTGCTCAACGGCACGCCTGTGCTGCAAGCGCCGCCTGTGACGGTGAATCTAACTGCTGAGGGCACGTCGGACTGGATCCACTTCGGTCGTCTGTCGGAGACGGATGTGAACCGCAAAGCGACGGGCGGTTCGCAGCTCAGCGATCTGACGCTACAAGGCGGCGCGACGCGCAAGCGCTTCTGGGGCAACGTATCGAACTGGAGCAATCAGACGTGGAACGACGGCACGCCGCGGGCTACGGAGGGGGG
>JAUIED010000297.1 GCA_030428905.1 Gammaproteobacteria bacterium | reverse complement strand
CGGCTTCATCGACCGAGCCCGCCAGGCCGGCCACGATGCGCAGCGGCTGACGCTCAACGGGGCGGGCAGCCATACGCTCGCCATCTATGAGCGCGACCGCACCATGAACGACCTGTCGGCGGGCTCCGCGGTGGTCAAGCCCACCGACTTCGACACCTACCATCTGGATGGCCACCTGCCCGCCATGTTCATCGCCACGCCGGTACTCAAGCGCTACGACGCGCTGCGTGTGGCGGGTGACCCGTGGATTGCCGATGCGCTTTCCTCCTGGAATCCGAACCGGCGGCGCCTGTACTACATCTACGGCGGTTATTGGAAAGCGCGCACGGTATCGCCGCCCGGCGTGCCGGAGCCGCTCTACCAGAGCACCAACCAGAGCCCGGTGAGCACCTCAGAGAAGGTGGACCTGCAGGTGGACGACTACATGTTCCTGAGGCCCACGCAGAGCGAACATGTGATGTTGCAGTTCGGCGATCTCATGGTCGTGAGCAAGGGCGAGATCATCGACCGCTGGCCGGTGTTTCAGCAAACGGGATAAGGGAGATGCGTGTGTTTCGATTCCTGATAGCAGCTTGTCTGGTTTCCGCGGTGGCGGCCTGCACGACAAACAATCAAACGGAAGAGGTTGCGTTGCTCGACCGTGCGCGCGCGATCCACGATGCGGCGCTGGTGCTCGACGCGCATGCAGACATCGAGCTGCCGGAGAGCCCGAGCCGCTACGCGGGTCTGGATGGTGTGTCGCGCGTGGCGCCTGAGAAGATGCGCGCCGGCGGCGTGGATGCGGTGGTGATGTCTGCCGCGGTTGGCCCGATGCCGCGCGCCTCAGAAGGATATGCCGAGGCGCGGGCGGTGGCGGAATTGGAGATCGCCGCCGTGAAGGACCTACGCTCCGACGATGTGGTGGTGGCCACCTCCCCGGCATCCCTGGAGCAGGCCCACGCGGCGGGCCAGCGGGCGCTCATTCTCGGCATGCAGAACGCCCTCATCCTCGGCCGCGATGTGTCGGCTATCGACAACCTGCACGCCGCCGGCGTGCGCGTGTTTGCTCTCACACACATGGGTCACAACGACTTTGCGGACTCCTCGCGGCCATTGTTCGATGCCGCCACCGGCACCCATGAAGCCGAAGAGGAGCACGGCGGCCTCAGCGACCTCGGCCGGGCGGCCGTCCAGCGAGTGAACGATCTCGGCGGCGTGATGGATATCAGCCAGCTTTCCCGCCGCGCCGCGCTGGAAGTCATCGCTTTATCGCGAGCGCCGGTGATCGCCAGCCATTCCAACGTGCAGGCGCTGTGCAACGTCAGCCGCAATCTTTCCGATGCGGAGATCGACCGCATTGGTGAAAACGGTGGCGTCATTCACGTGGCGCCTTTCCGCGGTTATCTGTTCGACTCCACCAATCCGGAGCTGGATGGGGCCATCCGCGCCGCGCGCCGCGAGGCCGGGGTAAAGGAGGACTACCTCTACCCCTTCGAGCTGTATTGGGAGATGCATGATCCCGAAGTGCAGGCGAAATTTCTCAGCACGGTAAGCGATCTTCTGGGACCCGGCAGCGTCGATGCCATGCTCGACCATCTGGATTACATCGTGCAGCGCATCGGCGTCGACCACGTGGGTATCGGCACGGATTTCAACCACGGCAGCGGCGTGGTGGGCTACAACGACGCCAGCGAGGCGTTGAACGTTACCGTTGGCCTGCTCGAGCGTGGCTACACCGAGGAAGACATCGCGAAGATCTGGGGTGGCAACTTCCTGCGTGTATGGCGCGCGGCGGAACAGCTTGGGAGGTAGTGAGATGACAACGCTTCGAGCAACGCTGCTCTGTGTCCTGTTGCTGCTGACGGCAGGAGCAGATGCGGCGCGCGACAAGTGGGCGGAACCGTTTCCCGCCTTTCGCATCGTCGGCAATCTCTACGGCGTGGGCACCCACGATCTGAGCGTGTTTCTGATCACCACGGACGACGGGCACATACTCATCAACACGGGCCTTGCGGATTCTACGCCACTGATCCGCGAGAACATCGCTTCACTGGGCTTTCGTCTTGAGGACGTGAAGATTCTGCTCACCCAGCAGGCGCACTGGGATCACACTGCAGCGCTTGCCGAGATCAAGTCGCTGACCGGTGCGCAGATGTGGGCAACCCACGACGATGCCCGGGTGCTCGAAGATGGCGGCCGCAGCGATCCGCACTTCGGTGGTAAGGAGCTCTTCCCGCCGGTTGCGGTGGACCGTTTGCTGGCGGATGGCGACACGGTGACGTTGGGCGACGCGACACTCACCGTGCACCTGCATCCCGGTCACACCGAGGGCAGTTCGAGCTACAGCATGGTCGTGCATGAGGGCGAGCACACCTATCGGGTGCTGATCGCCAACATGGGTACCGTCAATGCGGGCAAGCGTCTGGCGGTAGACCCCACGTATCCCGGCGCCGCCGCGGACTTCGCGTACACCTACACCACGCAGAAAGCGATGCCCGTGGATATCTGGGTTGCAGCCCATGGCAGTCAGTACGGTCTGCATGACAAGTACACCCCCGGGCAGCCCTACGATCCGCAGCGGTTTGTGGACCCGCAAGGGTTTGTGCGTGCTATCGAAGCACTGGAGCAGAAATTTCTGAGTACCCTCGCCGGGGAACGAATCGCACCTCAGTAGGTCCAAAAGCCCATGAACAGATTACTCTCCCTCATAGCAGCCAGCCTGCTCTCGTTCGCCGCTCATGCCGGTGAAGGCCAATCCACCATCGTGCTTGCCGGCGGTTGTTTCTGGTGTGTGGAATCCGACCTCGAAAAGCTCGAAGGCGTGGGCGATGTCGTCTCCGGCTACGCCGGCGGTGAGTCCGAACGGCCGACCTACCGAAACCATACTGGCCATCTGGAAGTGGTGGAGGCGCCCTACGATCCAACCGTAATCTCGTACCGGACGCTGGTGGACTACTTCCTGCGGCATATCGACCCGCTGGATGCGGGCGGGCAGTTCTGCGACCGCGGCCACAGCTACACCACGGCGATCTTCTACCGCAACGATGAGGAGAAGGCCGCCGCCGAAGCAGCGGTTGCCGCAGCAGAGCAGGAGCTCGGCCGTTCCATCGTTACCCCGGTGCGGCCGCTGGATCGCTTCTGGGTGGCTGAGGACTACCACCAGAACTACTACAGGGAAAACCCGATCCGCTACAACTTCTACCGCAGCCGCTGTGGGCGGGATGCGCGTGTGGCGAAAGTGTGGGGGTCGGAAGCAGGCGCCCACTAGATTCTCTCCAGATTTTCCTTTCGCTCTCCTTTTTCAGCACCCTGTTGGTGCAACGAAAGACACGCGCGTCGCGGCCAACAGACCCTGAACCGCCGCAATCGTCGTCAGTCTGGGCTTTCGTTCTGTCGCCGCTGGGGCTTTCTGTGACCGCAGGGGCTTTCTGGCCGTGCATTCCGTCATACTCACACGGGGCCATGATAGACGGGCGCTGGGCCCTGACTATAACCTGTCGGCATGACGGCAATGCTCCCATCTCCAGTACCGGTGGCTGATTGGTGCATGACCCTCGCGAAAACCTGCCGCGCGCTCCTGC
>JAUIED010000296.1 GCA_030428905.1 Gammaproteobacteria bacterium | reverse complement strand
TTGTCGAGGCCGGTGCAGAGCATCTGATCATCCGTCTGGTGGGCGACCATACGCAGGCGCTAACGCAGATCGCTGATCGCCGCGGCTGACCAGGCCCCGTATACACGCCTGTCAGAGGCTAAACTTTCGTTTATTGGCAACCCGTCTTCCGCCTGCCAGACTGCGACGCATGCGCGCGCTAATGACCCTGGTTTTTCTCAGTAACATCGCTTACACCTTTGCGGAATCCGCACCCTTGCAGGTTTCGGACTTCGCCAGGCAGCCGCGGCTGTTCTCCGTTGACCTGTCCTCAAACGGCACCTACTTCTCCTCGATAGTCTACGTGGGGGAGCAACGGGCAATTGTCGTTGAGAAGCTGTACGCAAAAGAAAAACCCTACATTGTCACCACCAAGGACTGGGACTTTCGCTGGTACGCCTGGCTTTCCGATCGCGTGATGATCGCAGGCGTAGGCATCCCCACCACCGTACGGGGCACGCCCGTGGTTGTGACACGTCTCGCACGGATCGACGCTGAAAAGCGGCAAACCAAGCTGTTGTTCGCCGGCGAAGACGATCAAAGTTTCTGGCAGATACAGGACGATGTGATCAGTACTCTCCCAGGCCAGCCCGAGCACTTCCTCATCCAGAGTGGCGGCAGCAAGCCCAACGCATACCGCGCCAGCATCAACTCGCGACGCCTTCCCACCATCACAGCACAGCGCTCTCTCGGCGGCGTGCACGATTGGCAGGCGGATGCCGACGGCAACGTGCGTGTAGGCACAGGTTTTACAGCCAATCAGAAGGAACCCATTCTCAAACTGCTCGACGGCGAAGGCGAGTGGCACGACTTTACCCATCTTCTTGCCCGGGACTTCGAGGTGATGGCTCTCCCAACGCACGAACCCGACGTGGTGTACGCCCAGGTATCCACCGAAGACGCCCCCTTCAGACAATTGCAGAAGTTTCACGTCAGCACGGGGACATTCGGTGAGGTTCTAGCCAGCAACCCGCTTTCTGACATCGCCCATGTCACGCTGAACACGGCCGGTAACGCCATCGAATCCATCAGCTACGAAAGCAGCCTAGTCGCCACCGAGTATTTCGATACGTGGCTTCAGAGTTTGCTCACTGCTTTCAACAAGGCCGTACCCGATACACGAAACCACATCGCAGCCATCAGCCAGGACCGATCAAGAGCGCTCATTCTCTCCTGGTCCGGCCACCTGCCGGCTCACTACTACCTGTTCGAGACCGACAGCAAGCATGCAACCTATCTGCAGAGCGCCTATCCATCGCTGATGGATCGCGCCCCGGGAAGAGTGCACGAACGTACCTTCGAGGCACGGGACGGGCTGGTGATTCCAGCGTTTCTCACGCTACCGGCCGGTATTTCACCGGATCGCGCATCCAACTTGCCCACCGTGATTTTCCCCCACGGCGGGCCCCATGCCCGGGACTTCAACGAGTTCGACTGGATGAGCCAGATGTTCGCGCACCAGGGGTACGCGGTGCTGCAGATCAACTTCCGCGGCTCCACCGGCTACGCGTTCGAAAAACTCGGCCGCCGCGAGTGGGGTGGCACCATGCAGGATGACATCACCGATGGTACCCGTTGGCTGATCGATGAGGGAATCAGCGATCCGAAACGCATCTGCATCGTCGGCGGATCCTACGGCGGGTACGCGGCCCTGATGGGGCTTGCAACCGAACCGGATCTCTACCGATGCGGTGCGAGCTTCAACGGAGTGACCGACCTGGTGCATCTGCTGTCCCAACAGACGATGTACATCGGTGGGCGGTTCTACTCACGTTTCATCGGCAATCTCAGCAGCGGCAGGAAAGACCTGAAGGCTGCCTCACCTGTAAATCTGGCCGACCAGATCAAAGCGCCGGTACTGCTGCTGCACGGCGACAAAGACCGCGTGGTGCACTACAGCCATGCCAAGCGCATGAGCCGAGCGCTGAAAGATCATCCGCACGAACTGGTAGTACTCGAAGACGAAGGCCACCACCTGCAACGACCCGCGCGAAGGCTCGAGTTCGCCGAAAAGCTGATGGCATTCCTGAACGACCACCTGGGATCATCATGAACGACATCTACGCCGCTCCCTCCGCCGAGGTTGGAAATCAACCTGCAACCGACGACCTCTTCGCCACCGCCATCGGCCCGAAGAATACCGATTACTACCTCCGCTACCTGCAGAAATCCGAGGGCTCGCCCTGGCAGGCATCGTGGAACTGGCCTGCTTTCCTGGTCACGAGCCTGTGGCTGCTGTACCGCAAGGTGTGGCTCGGCTGGCTGATATACGTGGTGCTTCTCCCCATAGGCCTGACAGTCCTAACGGCGGTGGTGGGCGCCGGGCTGGGAGAAACCGCCGGCACCCTCATCTACTTCGTCGGGTTTGCGGCGCTGATGTTGGCGTTTCCTGTGTGGGGCAACGCACTGTACAAGCGCAAGCTCACAGCACTCGTTGACAAAGCTCAACGTCTGCATGCTGAGAGAGAAGCACAGCGCGCGTACCTCGCCCGCCACGGCGGCACCAGCTGGGTTGTCGTTACAGTGCTGATCATCATCCCGCTACTTCTGGGCATAGTAGCGGCTGTGGCGATTCCAGCGTACAACGAATATCTCGAAGCCGCGCGACAGGCGGCAGAGCGTTCCGGCTAGCAACTCCGCACGCCAAGGTCTCACGGCATACCGCTCAGCACCTGGTTGAGCTCGATTGGGAATCCGTCCGGATCCTGCAGGGCCTATAAGAATATTTTTTAACATATACTAATACAATTAGTAAATAATCCCAATATTTAGGGATTAACGTCAAATATTAGACGATACTCTCTATCGTAGACGCCATCCGAGACGACATCATCGGCGAAGGTCGCCTCATCAAGACGCCCTTCGGCGACAAGCCGCTGATCTACACCGATTACACCGCCTCCGGGCGAGCCATGGAGAGCATCGAGCGCTTCATTCACGATGCCGTGCTGCCCTGGTACGCCAATACGCACTCCGAATCGTCGTTCACGGGCCGACAGACTACTGCGCTGCGCGAAGAAGCCAGGGCGATCATCAAGCAAGCGGTGCACGCGTCCCCGAACCACGCGTTGATCTTCTGCGGCTCCGGCGCCACATCGGCAATCTGCAAGGCCATCACGCTTCTCGATCTGGACGCGCAACCGGCGGTAGTGTTCATCGGGCCGTATGAGCACCACTCCAATGAGCTGCCATGGCGGGAGTCGTCGGCGCGTGTTGTCCGCATACCGCTGGATGCCGACGGCCGCATCGACCAGCCTGCTCTGGAGCAGGCGCTCATCCGGCACGCCGACTGCCCGCTGAAGGTCGGCGCTTTCTCCGCTGCCTCCAACGTTACGGGCATTCGATCCGATGTGCGCGGCATCAGCGCGCTGCTGCATCAGCACGGCGCCTATGCGCTGTGGGACTATGCTGCCGCCGCTCCGTACGTGCCGATAGACATGACGGCAGACGGCTGCGACGGCATCTTTCTCTCACCCCACAAGTTTCCCGGCGGGCCCGGCACACCCGGCATTCTGGTGCTCGATCGAAAGCTGATCCGCACCGCGACC
>JAUIED010000295.1 GCA_030428905.1 Gammaproteobacteria bacterium | reverse complement strand
GCCGCTGGTTTCAGGAAGATGCGCAGGCGCGTCCGACGGTGGGTGATTGGGTGCTTCTGGATGACGCCTGCGAGACCATCGAGGCGCTGCTGGAGCGCACCAGTCTGCTCAAACGCATGCACCCCGGCCGCCCGAACGAGGTGCAGCTCATCGCCGCCAACGTCGATGCGCTGCTCATCGTCACGTCGTGCAACGAAGACTTCAATGCCGGGCGTCTGGAGCGCTACCTGGCGCTGGCGGAGGAGGCCGGGCTCGGCAGCGTGGTGGTGCTTACCAAAGCGGACCTGTGCGATGACGTCGAGCCTTTCGTGCAGGCAGCGCTGACGCTGCGGCGTGGGGTGGAGGTGGTGGCGGTGGATGCAACCGATGCTGAGTCGGTCGGCGCGCTCGCGCCCTGGTGCCTACCCGGCAGCACGGTGGCGCTGGTCGGGTCTTCCGGAGTGGGTAAATCCACCATCCTCAATGCCTTGGCCGGTGGCGATCTGCAGCGCACTGGCGAGATTCGGCAGGACGACGGCAAAGGCCGTCACACCACCACACACCGATCGTTGCATCTGCTGGAAAGCGGGCTCCTGGTGGTGGACAGCCCCGGCATTCGTGAGCTCGGGCTGGTAGAGGCCTCACTGGAAGATGTGTTCGACGATGTGGAGAACCTGGCGGCCACCTGCCGCTTCAGCGACTGTGCCCACGATTCCGAACCTGGCTGCGCGGTGCAGGCGGCCATCGCCAGCGGCGAGCTGGATGCGCTGCGGCTGGAGCGCTACCGCAAGCTGCAGCGTGAAGATGCCATCAACCGAGAGAGTGTGGCAGAGCGGCACGCGCGTGTGCGACGATTCTCGAAGAACGTCAAAGCGGCCATGCAGTCGCGACAGAACAGAAACAAAGAATCTTAGAGGGGAGGGAGAGATGTCCGAGGAGCGGTCCGCAGAGAAAACCGGCGCGCAGGCGTTGGTGCAGACACTGGTGGAGTCAGATGTGAATGTCTGCTTCGCGAACCCCGGCACCTCGGAGATGCACTTCGTGGCGGCGCTCGACAGCAACCCCGAGATGCGCTGCGTACTTGGTTTATTCGAAGGCATCGTCACCGGCGCTGCCGACGGTTACGGGCGCATGGCTGGTAAACCGGCGGTAACGCTCACGCACCTGGGCCCGGGTCTCGCCAACGGCCTGGCCAACGTGCACAACGCCAAAAAGGCCTGCACACCCCTGGTGAACGTGGTGGGGGATCACGCCACCTACCACCGCAAGTTCGATGCACCGCTCACATCCGACGTGGAAGCGCTGGCGCGGCCGATGTCCGGATGGGTGCAGGTGGCGCAGAGTGCGGACGAGGTCTCAGGCCTTGGCGCGGCTGCCGTGCAGGCGGCCATGGCGCCACCAGGGCAAGTGGCGACGCTGATCCTGCCCGCAGACACCGCCTGGAACAATACCGCCGTGCAGTCCGCGCCGCTGCCGCGCCTGACGCCTGCCGCACTGGATGGCGCCGCGGTGGATGACGCGGTGAAGCTCCTGCGCTCGGCCGAGCGCCCGGTGCTTCTTATGAATGGCTTCCTTTCCGAAGAGCGGCTGGCGCTTGCAGACCGCATTGCCCAGGCCACCGGCGCGCAGGTGATGAGCGATACCTTCGTTACCCGAACGCAACGCGGCGCTGGCCGGGCAGAGCCGCTGCGCCTGCCGTACTTTGGTGAGCAGGCGGCAGAAGTGCTGGCCGGCGTGGATGCGTTGGTGCTGGTGGGCACGAAGGCGCCGGTGACGTTCTTTGCCTACCCCGGTAAGCCCAGCGAGTTGACGCCCGACGGTTGCGCGGTGCATCAGCTTGTCGCGCGGGACGGGGATATCGATGGTGCCCTCCAGGCGCTCGCCGATGCTGTCGGGGCACTCTCCCTTGCGCCGCGGGTTGTGGCATACGATCCGCCGGGCATGCCGTCGGGGCAGCTCGACCCTGCCACGCTGGGCGCGGTGCTCGGACATCTCTTTCCGGAGAATGCGGTGTTCGTCGATGAAAGCGCCACGGGCGGTTTTGGTGCCGTGCCGGCCACACGCACCGCGCACCCGCACGACTGGCTGCAGCTCACCGGCGGCTCCATCGGTTACGGTCTGCCGTGTGCTACCGGTGCCGCCGTGGCGTGCCCAGACCGGCCGGTGATCTGCCTGCAGGCGGACGGCGGCGGCATGTACACCGTGCAGGCGCTGTGGACCCAGGCGCGCGAGCAGCTCGATGTGACCAACATCATTCTCAACAACGGCAAGTACGCCATCCTGCAGGTGGAGTTCGCCCGCGTCGGCGCCCACAACCCGGGGCCGAAGGCCATGAGCATGCTGGATCTCACCAACCCGGCGCTGAACTGGGTGCAGCTCGCCCAGGGCATGGGCATGCCGGCCACAAGGGTCACCACGGTGTCCGAGTTCGCGCGTGCGCTCGGAGATGCCCTGGCCACGCCCGGTCCTGCATTGATCGAGGCGATGATCTGATGACCAATCTCAAAGCGCCGTCCGTGCAGCTGCAACCGGTGTCGGTGACGCGCAAGATGGCGGCGTCTCTGCCGGGGCTGCGTGCCCGTGCAGAGGAGAAGGGTCTGAAGATCCACCATCTCGGCGCCGGCTATCCGCACCCGGAGGTCACGGACCCGCGGCGCTTTATCGATCACAAGGCCGCGTACTTTGCCTACATTGCGGAGCGGGAAGGGCTGAACGATCCGCAGGCGGTGCCTGAGTATCTGCGCGAATCGTACTCCTACACCGACACGCTCGGTCCGCTGGGCGCGCGGCGTTCATTTGCGCAAGCCTACGGCGGCGACTGGGGCGTGCGGATCGATCCCAGTCGGGTGATTCCCACGGTCGGCGCCACGGGCGGCATCCATCTCGCCTGCTCCCTGTTCGAGCATGCCGGCCAGCCGCTTGCCTATATCACGGATGCGCCCACCTATGCGGGATTCACCGCCCGTTCGGATCTTTGTCAGCACGCGCAGATCTACAGCGTGGAGATGGACGAGGAGGGGGCGAAGCCTGAGCTGTTGCGGGCGCAGATCGCGCGCGCTAGGGACGATGGGCGCTTCGTGCCGTTCTACTACACGATTCCCGACGGCCATAATCCGGCCGGCTTCTCCTTCAGCGCCCGTCGCCGTCAGGAGATTCTCGACGTGGTCCGCGACGCTGGCGTGCTGATCCTCGAAGACGCACCTTACGTGTACATCAGCTTCGCAGAGCCCGCAGCGCGACCGCGTCCTTTTGTCGCCATGGCGCCGGAGCAGACCATCCATCTGTTCACGGGTTCGAAGATCGGCTTTCCAGGCCCACGGGTCGGGTTTCTCTACTCTGAGGCTGAGCTTGAGATCGAAGGCGGAAAGGTGGTGCGCTTTTCGGATCTGGCGCTCACTGAGGCAGCGGCGGGCATCCTGTTCCAGAACCCGGAAGCGCTTTGGGGCTTCGACGCCATGCTGCACGACGAAGCCTTTCAGCCGATGACCTCCATGTGGCCGCTGGCGGACGCCAAGCTTGCCGTATACCGCGAGAACCGCACCATTCTGCTCGAGCGGTTGGAGGCCAACCTTGGCGCCCATCGCGATCGGTTCCACTGGACGA
>JAUIED010000294.1 GCA_030428905.1 Gammaproteobacteria bacterium | reverse complement strand
TTGCGTCCGTGGCATCGACATCGAAATAGGCAAGACGCGCGGCGAAGCGTGGCCACACCGTTTCGTCCAGGTCGTCTTCGCCCAGGCTCGAGCGCAAGGCGGCGTGCACGGTGTCGATGTAGGTGTCCGCGGCGATGGCGCTGCGGCCCACGGCGACGATGCGGCTGTTGCCGCTGATCTGGCCGTCGCGGTCCCGATGGTAGAGCGCTGGCAACAGTTTGCGCATGGCCAGGTCGCCGCTGCCGCCGAATATCACTAGGTCGAAGGGATCTACCGGTATGAGTTCCGCCATTGAAGCTCCTGAGCTGAGCAATGTAGTTTAACTACAGCATATGCTGATACACAAATAATAAGGTTGAAATATCACAATAGTATATGTAATTTGACTACATGATTCTCGATATCATGCAACGAATCGAGCGCTCTCTCGTTAACCTTAGCCCAGCGGAACAGAAGGTCGCCCAGTGGGTGAGAGGCCATCCACTGGAGACTCTAGAACTGCCCATCGCGCAACTCGCCGAGAACGCAGGGGTGAGCGAGCCGACGATCATCCGTTTTTGCCGCAGCCTCGGACTCGCGGGATTCAGGGCGTTAAAAACGCACCTGGTTGCCGTGAGCCAGCAACCGGCCAGCTACGTCCACCAGGACGTGCAGGGTGCAGATGGCGTCGAAGTGGCTGTGGGCAAGGTGCTCGACAATGCCATTCGTGCGTTGATGGACATTCGCGCCACGGCCTCCGACATGCCCTTCGATAAAGCCGCGGCTCTGTTCAACGGTGCCAGGCAGATTGTCTTCGTGGGCGTGGGCGCCTCGGGGCGCGTGGCTGAAGACGCCCGGCACAAGTTTTTTCGCCTGGGTATACCCTGCGCCACAGCTACTGATGCGCAGACCATCGCGCAGAGCGCGGCTATCGCGCAGCAAAGTGATGTGTACGTTGCGTTGTCGCACAACGGTCATTGGCCGGAAGTAGTGGAGATGATGCGGCTCGCTCGGAGCAACGGCGCTCGGATCGTCGCCGTCACCGACCCCAATTCGGCGCTGGCGCGCACTGCGGACTGTGTGTTTGCGTGTCACCCGCCGGAGGACACCAGCGTTTACACACCCATGAGTTCCCGGTTGGCCCAGCTCGCGGTGTTGGATGCGCTGCACGTGGCGCTGTCGCTTTCGCTCGGTAGTGATGCGGAAGCACATCTTCGGGCCAGCAAGCGGGTGCTGAACGATACCGTGCTGCCGGCTTTTTCGCATACGAGTGTAGGGTGAGCATACGGCAAAGCAAGATCGTTGTGACGTTGGGGCCTGCCAGCGACAAGCTCGTCCCCGAACTGGTACGGGCCGGTGCGGATGTATTCCGGTTGAACTTCTCCCACGGCAGCCACGATGAACATGCCGCTCGGGTCGCGGCCATTCGTAAAGCTGCGGTGCACAGCGGCCGATATCTGGCGATTCTTGCTGACTTGCAAGGGCCGAAGATACGCATCCGCGGCTTCGCTGGGGTGGATGAGGTGTACCTCGAAGTAGGCGATCGCTTTACCATCGATGCATTGCTGGATGCCCAGGCGGGGGATGTAAACCAGGTCGGCACCAGCTACATGGCGCTGGCAGACGAGGTGGTTGCCGGCGATGTGCTGGTGCTCGGTGATGGGTTGATCGAATTGGAAGTACGTGAAGCGCTCGGTTTACGCGTGGTGTGCAAAGTGCTCGCAGGTGGTGCGCTGGGTGGCAACAAAGGCATCAACAAGCGGGGTGGTGGTTTGTCGGCGCCCGCGCTCACGGAGAAAGACCACGACGACCTGCGTTTCGCCTGCGCCCAGGGCGTAGACTACATCGCGGTGTCGTTTCCGCGCTCAGCCGAGGACATGGTCGAAGCCCGCGAGCTGATCGTGGCTCAGGGCGCTCAGTGCGGCCTTGTTGCCAAGCTGGAGCGGGCGGAAGCCGTGGCGGACGACGAAACTTTGGACGGCATCATCCACGCTTCAGATGCGGTAATGGTGGCGCGTGGTGATCTCGGCGTGGAAATCGGTGACGCCGAGCTGATGGGCGTGCAAAAACACATCATTGCCCGCGCGCGCGCCCTCGACCGCAGCGTGATTACCGCCACCCAGATGATGGAATCCATGATCACCAACCCGCGCGCCACGCGCGCGGAGGTGATGGACGTGGCCAATGCGGTGCTGGATGGTACGGATGCGGTCATGCTGTCAGGTGAAACGGCGGTGGGGCGATATCCCCTGGAAACCGTTGAGAGCATGGCGCGCATCATTCTCGGTGCCGAGGACACGGCCCACGCGCAGGGCGCGCCGACGGCGCGCAAGCGCTTCTCAAAAATCGACGAATCCATTGCCGGTGCCGCCATCGTCGTGGCCGAGCAGTTCGATCGCGTGCGCGCGGTTGTCTGCCTGACGGCGAGCGGTAGCACGCCGCGTCTGATGTCGCGCATGCGTAAGTCTTTGCCGATCTACGCGCTCGCAGGTGATGCACGAACGCTTGCGCGCGTCGTGTTGTACCGCGGCGTGCACCCGGTGCGCTTCGAAGGGGAAGAGATCGACTACGACCGCGTTAACGAGGCGGCTATGCAGATCCTCAAGGATGCCGGCGCTGTGGCGGCCGGCGACGTGATCATTTTGTCCAAGGGTGATTATCGTAACGTGCAAGGCGGCACCAACACACTGAAAATTTTGGAGGTACCATGACGCCCATCCGCATCGGACTAATGGGGCTTGGCCGGGTGGGTCGGCAGATCTATCGCGCAACGCTGGCTCACGACGCGTTCGAGGTAGTGGCCATTTCCGACATCGGCCGGCCCGAAGTACTGCACTATCTGTTGGGGCGCTCCGTTGACTCCACGCCTGCGATACGGCTCGAAAGCAACTATCTCGTCAGCGGTGGCAAGCGCGCTCGGTTGATGCCCGCCGACCATCCCACGGAGATACCGTGGGATGTGTTCGGGGTGGATGTCGTGATCGATGCCACCGGCCGCTACACCAGCAGGGCAAGTCTGGCGCCACACATCGACAACGGTGCACCACGGGTGGTGTGTTCGGCACTGCCGGAGGATGAGCTCGACCGCGTGGTGCTCTACGGCATCAATCATGACCAGACGCAGGCCGGAGATCGCATTGTTTCAGCGGGGTCGGCGTCCACCACGGCCGCGGCTCTGCTTCTGAAAGTGCTCAACAGCAAGCGCGGTGTGGCGCAGGCCACCATGACATCGGTGCATGCCTACACATCCGATCAGAGTTTGCAGGACTACGCTGGTGCGGACTTTCGGCGCAGCCGCTCAGGTGCGGAAAACATCATTCCCAACGAAGCGCCGGCGGGGGTCTGGGTGCCGCGAGTTTTGCCGTTTCTCGACGGCAAATTCAGCGCCTACGCGCTCAACGTGCCGGTGCAGGTCGGCTCGATGGTAGACATCACGGCGGTACTCGCTGAGGGTAACAATGAAGTCCATGCGATCAACGAAATCTTCGTCTCCGCTTCCGCGGAGCAGCCCGCGCTGATGCAATCGGTAGACGACCCCATCGTTTCCTCGGACGTGCGCGGCATGAGCCAGTCGGTGCTGGTGGATCTGAAGGCTACCATGAACGCCGGCGAGCGCATGGTGAAGCTCATCGGCTGGCAC
>JAUIED010000293.1 GCA_030428905.1 Gammaproteobacteria bacterium | reverse complement strand
CCACATTTCGGCAAAGAAGAGCACGGGCAGGCCTCGCGGATGCCCTAATACCGTGGTCGTGTTTTGCGCCATTACGGTGTTCCCGGTCATACGGCGACATTCCCGCCAGTGACAATCATGCCAACATCACCCGACGGACGCGCCTTTCGCAGCGCGGCGAACGCCACCGCGCTGGAGGGCTCCACGAGCACCTTGAGACACGACATCATGAGCTGCTGCGCCTCAATGATCTCGTCTTCATCCACCAGTTCCACGTGCAAGCCATAGCCGTGCAGCACCTCGAAGTTCAACGCGCCCAGGCTCGTGCGCAAGCCGTCAGCCACCGTGTGCGGAGGCATCTGGGGTTGCCGCACGCCGGCTGCAAGCCCGGCAGCGGCATCGCCGGCAAGGGCGGGTTCCGCACCAACCACCCGCACCGCATCACCCACCGCTACCACCGCCCCGGCGGCGAGGCCGCCGCCACCCACCGGTAGCCATAGGCTGTCGAGGTGTCCGACGTCGCGCATGAACTCCAGCGCCGCGGTGCCCTGACCGAGCACGACACATGCATCATCGTACGGCGGTACCACGTCGCCGCCGCTGCCAGCCAGCACCTCGCCGAGCACCGCCTCGCGGCTTTCCAGGGTCGGCCCGCTGCGCACGATCTGCGCACCGTAGCGGGTGATGTTGGCGACTTTGATGGGGCTAGCGTCCTCCGGCACCACGACGATGGCACGCTTGCCGAGCGTCTGGGCCGCGTAGGCCAACGCCGCGCCGTGATTGCCCGAGGAATGGGTGACCACCACGTCTGCATCGCTCTGCGCCACGGCATTCACCGCGCCCCGGGCTTTGAAAGCGCCGGTTTTCTGCAGGTTTTCACACTTGAAGTAGAGCGTGGTGCCCACGACCTCGTCGAGGCTTGCGCTGGTGAGCACCGGCGTGCGATGTACCCAGGGGCGAATGCGTTCGGCGGCGGCTTCCACCGCCGCAATGCCAAGCCCCACCTCGCTCAGCCCGGGAATGGACCGGCCTTGAGCAGCATGGATGGCACTTTCTTGCCGAGCACACCCTCGAGCCAGCCGGCGGCGTCGATCAGGGTTTCGAGTGCCACATCGTGAGTTACACCGCCGCGATCGAGCATGTACACCAGGTCCTCGGTGGCGATGTTGCCTGACGCGTTCGGCGCAAACGGACAGCCGCCGACACCGCCGATGCTGGCGTCGAGAGTCGCCACACCGGCCTGCAGCGCAGCGTAGGCATTGGCGATGCCGGTATTGCGGGTGTCGTGCAGATGCGCGCGTAAGGGCATGTCGGGCCCCAGCGCCTCGCGCAGCCGCGCGAACAGATCCGCCACCTGCATCGGTACCGCAACGCCAATGGTGTCTGCCAGGGCGATCTCAACCGGCGCTTCCTCAGCGAGTTCACAAGCGATGCGCACTACCCGCTGCGCATCCACCTCGCCCTCGAAGGGGCATCCGAAGGCAACCGCAATGGTCGCCTGCGCGCGGTGGCCACGCTGGCGGGCGTCTTTGAGCACCCGCCGCGCCATGGCGACCGCATCGGCCACGTTCAGCCCCTGGTTACGCTCGCCGAAGGTGTCGCTTGCGGGCACCACCAGCCCGGTTTCATCCAGCCGCTCCGTCGCCAACAGGCGTTGATAGCCGCGCTCATTGAGTACCAGGCCGGTGTAGGTCACGTCGCCGCGTTGCGGCAGGCCAGCGCAAACCGCCTCGGCATCGGCCATCTGCGGAACGCGCCCCGGGTGCACGAAGCTCGTCACCTCGATGCGTTTACAGCCCGCGGCGAGCGCGCGATCGATGAGCTCCAGCTTGTCCTGCGTGGACACCAGCGCATCCTCGTTCTGCAACCCATCGCGCGGGCTCACCTCCATGACGGTCACGCGATCCATCACTTGCCACCTCCGGGTTTGTAACTGTCGCGCAGGCTGACGGTGCGGTTGAACACGCCCGTCTCCTCGGCGTCTTTGACAAAATACCCAACGCGCTCGAACTGAAAACGCGTCTCGTCGCTCGCCGCAATGGCCGGCTCGATACGCGCAGTCATTACCTCCACCGACGCCTGGTTGATCTGCGAGAGAAATCCGTCAGCGGTTGGTGCAGGCACGTTGAACAGACGCTCGAAGTTGCGCACCTCACGCGGCAGAGAAGCCTCGGCATCCACCCAGTGAATGACGCCCTTGGGCTTCAGGCCGCTGGTGTCGCTACCGCTCTTCGAATCGGGGAAGTAGGTAACCTTCAGCTCGACCACCTCGCCGTCAGCATCCTTCACCACCTCATCGCAGCGGATGATGTAGGCATAGCGCAGCCGTACCATCTCACCGGGTGAAAGACGCTTGTACTTCGGCGGCGGCACCTCTTCAAAATCACTGCGCTCGATGAACAGCGTGCCGGAGAACGGTATTGCCCGCTCGCCGAGCGCTTCGTTCTGTGCGTGCCATGGGCCGCTCAGCGTCTCACCCCCCGCCTCGGCATAGTTGTTGATCGTCACCTTCAGCGGCTCGAGCACCGCCATGCCGCGGGGTGCTGTCTTCTCCAGGTCTGCACGCACGCAGAACTCCAGAAGTTCCATCTCCACACGGTTGTCCTGCTTGGTAACGCCGATGCGGCTGCAGAAGTCGCGAATCGCTGCCGGCGTCACGCCCCGCCGACGCAAGCCGGCGATGGTTGGCATGCGCGGATCGTCCCAGCCGCGCACGTGGCCGTCGCGCACGAGCTGATTGAGCAGCCGTTTGCTCATCACCGTGTACTCGAGCCCCAGCCGGGAAAACTCGATCTGCGGCGGATGAAAGTTCACATTGATGCGGTCGAGCACCCAGTCGTACAGCGGCCGATGGTCTTCGAACTCGAGCGTGCACAGCGAGTGCGTAATGCCCTCCAGCGCGTCGCAAATGCAATGGGTGAAGTCGTACGTCGGGTAGATCACCCAATCGTCACCCGTGCGCTGATGGGTGACGTGCCGAATACGGTAGAGCGCCGGATCGCGCAGGTTGATGTTGGGCGAGGCCATGTCGATCTTCGCCCGCAACACGTGCGCGCCGTCGGCAAACTCGCCGGCTTTCATGCGCGCGAACAGGTCGAGATTTTCCTCCACACTGCGACCGCGATAGGGGCTGTCGCGCCCCGGTTCGGTGAGCGTGCCGCGGTACTCGCGCATCTGTTCGGCCGTGAGGCTGTCGACGTAGGCATCATTGTTGCGGATCAGCTCCACGGCAAAGTCGTAGAGTTGCGGGAAGTAATCCGAGGCGTGAGTGAGCCGGTCTCCCCAGTCGAAACCGAGCCAGCGTACGTCGGCCATGATGGCTTGCACGTAGGCGTCGCTCTCCTTCTCCGGGTTCGTATCGTCGAACCGCAGATAGGTGACACCGCCGAACTCCTCAGCGACACCAAAGTTCAGGCAGATGCTCTTGGCGTGGCCGATGTGTAGATAGCCGTTAGGCTCTGGCGGAAAGCGAGTGGTCACGCCTCCCGCAGGAACGACCTCGGCGTCAATGTCCTGGCGGATGCGGGACCGGATAAAGTCAGAGCCATGATTTGTTGGGCTGTCGGACATGAAAATTCGATGGTAGCGATGTGACACAGGCGGCGCATTTTAAGTCAAACTGCCTTGCGCTGCCGATGTTTGGTCTACCC